>CAYJFJ010000001.1:0-22889 GCA_964369845.1 uncultured Muribaculaceae bacterium
AATTATTTAGATTTAACTAATAATCCACTTGTAGATAAATATTCTATTGTTAGAACATCTAACTTTGAAGTAGATAAATCAAATCTTGATGAATCTATTTTGAAAATATATGACAAAAATATGATGTTTGAAAATGTCTATGTTAAAACTGTGTCGGATTCAGAATACAAAAGATACTTAGAAAGTAATGGATTAAACTATTATGATTATGTTAATAAAGGAATAGTTTTAAACAATAGCTTAAATATTACTAGTACAGAAGGTAAAGTCGAGGAAATTAACATAATTAACGAAAGTTTAAATCAAGTAATAATTAAAGATTTATATGGCGAAGAAATTGACAAATTAGATATTGAATTTAATTTGACCGAAAGCTATCCACTAGGTATGGAAGGATTACATTACTACGAAATAGTAATACTGGTTTCAGAAAAATATTATGAAGAACACAATTTAGATGAAAAAGGTTATGGATATATAAATGGTTTATACATAGATTCAAGTGACCCAAGGACTTTAGAAAGTGAGTTAAATGATTATTCAGAAGAAAACAAAGTGAATATAAGTGTATTTAATATAGATGAAGCTTTAGAAATGCAAAGAAATATAATGTTACTAGTATCTATATTTGCATATGGATTTATAGCGGTAATAATATTAATAGGTTTAACTAATATATTTAATACAATTACAACAAATATGATGCTTAGAAGTAAAGAATTTGCAATATTAAAATCTATAGGTATGACAAAAAAAGAATTTAAAAACATGATTAGATTAGAAAGTGTATTCTATGGTTTAAAATCATTATTATGGGGACTAGGAGTAGGTTTATTGCTAAGTTATATAATATTTATGATATTTAACATGGAAACAGAAACGGGATATTCATTAATTGAAAAATATGAAATACCTTGGTTGCCAATAGTATTATCAATTATATTTGTATTCTTAGTAATTAATTTGATAATGAAATTATCGATGTCAAAAATTAATAAACAAAACATAATTGAAACAATAAAAAATGAAAATATTTAAATTTTCATTTTTTTTATTGTTATTAAGAGATATTTATGGTAATTTAAAAACAAGAGGAAACGTTATGCAAAAAATAGTAGAAGAAATGTTAGTATATGATTATTTAAGTATGTTAGAAGAGAAAATAGAAAATCAAGATATTACTTATTTAAAAATCTACAATAATGTACTGATTAAAGAAGTAAGAAAAATAATAAAGATGTGTCAAAAAGAAAAAAATAAATTTATAATGATAAATAAACTATATGAATATATAAATGAAATACTAAAAGATGAATTTGTATCGTATTTATCAGATGAATTTAAGGCTAATATTGAAATGATTAATATTGAAAGAGAATTTTTGAAAATAACAAAAGAAGTATTAATACTTTCGAAAAAAGAAAAATACTATGACAGAATGGATGATATTTGTTTACTTTACTTATGTGTTGTTAGGTATAGAGAACTTAGAATAAAAAATATGAAAAATTTAGAAGTTAAGAAAAATTGCTGGGTAAAAGGAATAAGTTATGTTGGTGCAGATGATAAAGTATTAAGTGAAACTGAAGAAGTAAGAAGTATTATAGAAAATCTTGTAGGAAATCTTATAGAAGAAGATATACTAGAAGATGATAATCAAAGGAAATAATATGCTAGAAATAATGAAAGATATGAAAGTAGGAGACTATTTTGAATATATTCGTGAAAAGATAGAAACTAAAGATTATGAGTATTTAAATGAAGTAATAAAAATAACGTTGAAAGAAATAAAAGTATTAAAAAAAGATAGTACAACGGAAAAAATTAACTTATTAATTGTTAAATTATATTATAGTGTTCTTACAAATTTATTTAAAAATGAAAACAATATAGAATTGAAAGAAGATTATACTAATTTAAAGGAAATGTTAGAACTTGAAAGAGTTACACTAGATGAAGTTAAAATAATATATAAAGTTCATAAAAAAGAAAAATATTATGAAAGAATGGATGATGTATATTTACTTTATTTATGTCTCATAGAATATAGAAATTGTAGATTAAAAATTAAAGATGCGATAGAAAGAAAAGAAGAGTGTTATCTAAAATTTTTGAATTTTGTTATTTCACTAGAAGATGAAAAAAAAGCTTTGCTAGAAGCAAAAGAAAATATGAAAGTGATATCAGATAGTTTTTTTGAAGACGAAGAAGATACAAAAAAAAGGAAAAATTAATTATTTTCCTTTTTTCTTTCTCTAATAAATTCATCGTTAATATAACTTTCTTCATATAAAAGGTGAGAATATTCTTCGATTTTTATAGATGCATCAGCAGTGAAAATTTGAGTTTCAGGATAAGAAAAATTAAGCTTATTTAATTCTTCTGAAGAAGCCGCTAAGTATATGATTTTAATATTTTTTTCTAAAACATTATTATCTTTTAATTTTTCTACTACAATACTAGCAATTTCAAACTCGTATAAGAAAGCATCAAATACAAAAACATCTCTAGCATTAATATCAGCAGGCATTTTAAAATAAAAGAGTTCATTTGAATTAGTTATATTATTTCTCTTAACTCCGATGTGACCTACTTTTGCATTAGGGATGATATCAAAAATACCATCTACCATTTCAATGCCAGTTGGTATAAGTGGAACAAAAGCAAGTTTATTCTCGTCTATATAAACCCCGCTGCACTCACAAATAGGAGTTTTTAAGTTATAATTTTGAAGTTTGATATTTCGAGTACTTTCATAACAAAGTAATACAGAAATTTCTTTTATAAGTTCTCTTAGTTCTTTAGTGCCAGTTTCTTTATTTTTTAAATGAGCAAGTTTATGAGAAAGAATAGGGTTTTTAATAATATTTACAGCCATAATTTACCTCTTATTTAAATATATAATAATACAAGTAAGATATAAGTGCAAGTACTATTTTAGTATTTTGACTTTTTATGCTATAATACTGGCGAAGGAGAAAAAATGTTAAAAGAATATAAAGTTTTGGAAAAAACAGATTTAACAACTTTTTTACTAGGATTAAATTTAACTAAAAAAGAAGTGAAAAGACTTTTAGTTAATGAAAAAGTATATGTTAATAGCAAAATAACTACAAAGTATAACTTTGAAATAGGAAAAAAAGATACAGTAATAATTAATTTAAATAAAAGTGATTTAATAGTTCTTTATGAAGATAAAGATATATTACTTGTAGATAAACCACATGGACTGTTATGTGTTGCAACAGAAACAACAAAAAATACACTTTATCAAAGAGTAAGTGAGTATGTTAAAATAAAAGGTAAAAATAATAAAATATTTATTGTAAACAGACTAGATAGAGAAACATCAGGAATAGTAATGTTTGCTAAAAGTGAATCTATTAAACATAAATTACAAAATAACTGGGAAAGTGTTGAAAGAAAGTATTTAGCGAAAGTTATAGGAAAACCAAAAGACAGTGGAGTAATTAAAAGTTTTTTACAAGAAGATGAAACATATTACGTAAGATCTGCTAAAAAAGGGAAACTAGCTATAACAGAATATACAAAAATAGATGAAAAAAATGGTTATTCTACACTTGAAATAAATATTAAAACAGGAAGAAAAAATCAAATAAGAGTACATATGAAAGATATTGGATGTGTTATTAAGGGTGATGTGAAGTACGGAGCAGAAAAAGCAAAAAGAATGTTCTTACACGCATATCAAATTAAGTTTAATCATCCAGTAACTGGAAAAGAAAAAATAATTAAAGCAATAATTCCAAGAGACTTCATGTAAGGTGGAAGATGGATTTAATAGAGTTTAAAGAAAAATGTAAAGATGAAGAGTGGACGCCAGGCTGGAGCTCGATAGATGAAAAAGTAGATAACTACTACAATAATCAAGAACTAGTGCATTATGGAACACTTATTACATCAAGAGCAAGTTTAGGTGGAAATGAATACTTAGATGGATATTCATTTTATAAAAATGAAAAAGGATATTTACACTGCATAACTTACGGAATGAGTGAATTATATCAAAATGAAAGTGCTTTAAATAAAGAATATAGTAAATGGGGTTATGAAATGACTCTAAAATTTCCTGAAGAAAACAATTACAACTGGGCGATGTCAATACTAAGTCAATTAGCAAGATATACAAATGAAACTAGTAGATATTTTGAGGCAAATCAGTTTGTTGAATTTGACACTAGTATGCTCGTAGATATTGAGTTTTCAAATATAAAAGGATTTTTGACAACTTTAGACACAGAACTTAAGCCAATTGACACAATTTATGGTAAAGTAGAGTTTATTCAGTTAGTAGCAATTACACAAAAAGAATTAGATTTTGTAAAAGAAAACAAAAATAATGTAAAAAAAGTACTAGAAAAGATAAAAAAAGAAAACAAAGATTATGTTATCGATTTAAGAAGAAATAAAGATTATTTATGATGTCTGAAATTTCTTTTTTTTTGTCTAAAAGTAATTGAAAAGCATAAATTGATATGTTATAATGATTTTCGGTGGTTTGAAATGAAAGATTTAGTAAAAGCAATATTATCTGGATTCATAATAACAGTAGCAGTAATTTGTTACTTTAGTGTTGAAGATAAAGTAGTTGCAGCGTTCCTATTTAATATAGCATTAGCTACAATATTAATATATGAACTTAATTTATATACTGGGAAAATTGGGTATATAGTTGAAAATGATTTAAAATATGTTAAGAGAGTTTTAATAATCATTTTAGGTAATTTCATCGGAGTTGTTTCTTCAAGTTATTTATTTATGCTTACAAGATATGGAAGTAAAGTAGTAGAAAAAGCAGAGGCTCTTGCAACTGTTAAATTAGATGATAATTTATTAAGTGCATTTATATTAGCAATATTTTGTGGATTCTTAATGTTTATAGCTGTAGACGGATTTAAAAAAGCAAAACATGAAGTAGGTAAATATGTATTATTTATTTTATGTATCATGGTATTTGTTTTAAGTGGATTTGAACATAGTATAGCAGATATTTCATACTTAACTTTTGCATCAAAACTTTGGTCAGTAGAAGCAATGATATTCTTAGTAGCAATGCTTGCAGGTAATGCAGTAGGAGCTATTATAATACCTTTAGCAAAAAGATTTAAAGTAATGTAATAAAAAAAATTATATTAATGTAAAGAGTATTTGGGATTTTTATTATAATAGATAAAAGTCCTTTTTTTTATTTTGATTTTTATGGTGAGAAAACTTTTTAAGTCAAAAGGAAATTGGAATAAAGCTTATTAAATTTTTATATTTATTAACGACTGGGTTTAAACATTCATTATTTATTTTTAAGATTTCTTCATTGTTGTAATTATTTAGATGTAATTTCATTATATTTTCATTATTTTTATGTAACATTCATATTGTTAGTATTTTGGATAGAGTATTTTTAGTACGACCTTTAGGTCTAGAAAAAAATAAATCTGCAAGTTTATGAGATATTTGAGATTCCATAGGACAAGATAGATTATACTTATATAAATTTTGAATAAAACTTTAGTTGTTTAAAATATATTCTTTCTTTAAATTATCTGAAAATTGTGTAAATATTAAATTTTTCAACAGAATTTCGTAGATATTTGATATAATTTCCATATGGAAGTCCTTTTTGGCTAGTTTAACTGAAATAACACGAATTAAGAGAATTAATAATTTGCTTATATTAAAGGGAAAAGTTAGTGGAAATAAGGTTAAATTAAATATTTTGAAGAGTAATATAATTTTAAAAATGAATTTAAAGTAATGTTGTCTATTATAAATTAATAATAACATGTTCTCAATATAGATAATATAAAATGAATTAATTTAAAAGTTGTTATGATTAGCTAAAGGTACTTAATAAGTATCTTTTTTATATTATTATAATTTAGTCCAAAGTTTATTGCTATAAATATATATTGTGATAAAATAAATATTACAAGGAAGTGATATACACATGAAAATATATGTTTATTTAGATGAAAGTGGATCTATTCATAAAAATAGTAAAGCGAAATATTTTGCTGTTGGTGGTTATTTCACTTTTAGTGAAGATAAAAATAAAATCAAATCTTTATATAAAAAAATTAATAAAAAAATGAAAGATTCAAGGCATTTAGATTTGGATACAGAAATTAAATCTTACGATATGACAGATGATGAAAAAATAAATATTTTTAATTCAGTACAAGATATAAATACATTTTATGGATGCGTAAAAGTATTCAATAAATCTTTAATGAAAAAAGAAATAGTTGAATCTAATATATTTTTTAATTATGCCGTTAAACTATTATTTAAAGATTGTGTAATACCACTTATTAATAAAACGGAAAACATAGAATTTATAGTAAGTATAGATAATAGAAATATTAGGATTGGAGATTTAAATAACTTAGAAACTTATTTAAAAACAGAGTTTTGTATGGAAAATTATGATTTTAAAATTACTTATTACGACTCATCTACTAATTTTGGTATACAGCTAGCGGATTTAACCGTAAATACGTTTTATAATTCATACAAAGATAAAAAAATAGTAGAAAAAGTATTAAAAGTTTTAAAAGATAAAAGTTTTAGAGTAAGTTTATTCCCTGGACATAAAATTAGTGGTAGAAAAGAAAAAATTGAGTATAATAATTAGTGAGAATGTTTGACAAGACTAAAATCTTGTGCTAGAATATTCTTACAAGACCTAGGTGTGGTAGCTAAAAGCTAAACGTATAGTAAGTACGTTGCCCCCTAGGCATTTTTTTGTTTTTAAATATAATTTTAATTTAATAAATTTATTTAAAATCGCATCTTTACTTTTATCAGAAATTTTAAAAATTATTTCGTATCTAGTCATATGTTCAGTTAATGTTAGTAAACATTCAAGTATTTTCGTCCCGTTTACCAATAACTGTATCTATCTCAAAGGACCGAATTCACTGTGATTATTAATGTTTATTGCCCTTTTTTCAATACTGTAATCTTGTTTGTTTTCAGCAATTGCATTCTTTTCATCGTTTCTTTCATAGGTTTATTGGAAGGTTTTAGAAGTTTGTAGTTATCTTTTGATAAACTGCGTTTGGAGTTATAATTATTTTGCGCATCAGCAGCATTATAAAGTTTATTTTTTGTTTTATTATGTTCTTGATACATGTTCATCGTTCCTTTCGGCGCAGAAATAGTGTAACGAATTTTATGTCTTTTGTTAATGTAAATTTGTTGCACTTCAAATTTACATTAACAAAATTATAATTGATTTGACAATTATAATTTTTTTTAATATAATAATAACATTTAAGGGGGAAAAATGAAAAATAAAAAACAATTATTTATACTGGATAAAAGAAAGCAATTGCTATTACTTTCAACTATACTGTCTTTGACAGCAGGAGCTACTGCTTATAAATATTTCAATAGTGATAATAAGGCAGATACTGAGAAATATATTGATGTAACAACAGTTATAGCAGCAATAGGTAGTGATGCTATATTACCTGAAGGTGAAAACAAAAGTGATATAAATTCCTTTTATTTTGAAAATGACGTTTATTTACCAGTGTCAAGTTTAGAAAACTTATCATTTGATGCAATTGTTCAAGAGAGTGTTGACTTAAAATATACTGGAATATCTAGTGAAAATTATTTTCCAGCGATGTATGAAGCACCTAGAGAAACAGTTTTATTAATTCAAGGAACAAAAGAAATTACATTTGAAAAAATCAACTGTGAAAGTGAAGCGCTACTAATTGATAATGAGTGGTTTGTACCATTTAGTGCAATCCAAAAAGTAACAAATTTACAAATAGAATATTTTACAAATGGAACTGATTTTTCAGAAGCAAAGAAAAATGATGATGATGTCGTAAGAGTAATAAAAAGAGTAACTAATATGAATGAAATAGTACCAAATAACAAATAGGTACACTTAAATAAACAAAAACAGACTAATTAATCATAGTCTGTTTTTTTATGCAATAATTATTTATTGTCGTTATCTTTATCTTTTCCGTTATGTTTAGAATTTTCTTTATGAGCTTGAATAGCTTTTTTTATATTTTTTCTAGAAGCTGCTCTACTTTTATTAGTTGACATATTATCTCCTCCTTATAATTTTATTATGGTATTAAATAAAAAAAATATAATGGAATATTTTAGTAAAAAATAACTTGTAATAGAATAGTTGATAAATTAGCAAAAAAATGTTATTATTCTTTTGATACAAACCGGAGGCAAAATGAATAAAAGCAAGAAAATACTTAGAATTATACTACCTATATTTATAGTAGTAGTTTTAGTAAATATATATTTCTTTAAAAACGAAGCTTATGCTTTTAGTGAAGAAAATAATAAATTTTATAGTGATTTATATGTTAATAGCTTAAATGTAGAAAAATTAAAAGAAAAGCAAATGCCAATAATACTAGATTTTGGTGTAAGTTCATGTGTTCCGTGCATCAATATGAAAGATGATTTAGAAAAATTATTTGATAAATATCATAATCAAGCATCTATTTTATTTGTAGATGCAGTAAAATATCCTGAGTTAGATAATGATTTTTATGTTGAAGTTGTTCCAACACAAGTTTTTTTCACAGCTGAGGGTTTACCATTTATACCTAGTGAAAATTTAAAAGAAGAGATTACAGGGTTCATTTATGAATACGATGAAAATGAAAATATAGTAAATACATATCATCAAGGAGAATTAACATTTGAACAATTAGAAAAAATATTGAAAGAAATGGGTGTTTAATGTTAAATCAGTGGCTTAATACATTAAGTTTAGCTATAGACAGTTATGTATATTTAGCACCAATAATAGTAATTATAGCAGGAATATTAACATCATTAACACCATGTTCTTTATCAAGTATTCCTCTTATAATAGGAGTTGTAGGTAGCACGGTAAATGATTCTAAAAAAGCATTTAAGTTATCGTTGATTTTTGCGATAGGGTCTGCAATAACTTTTACTGTATTTGGCATTTTAGCATCATTAGCAGGTAATTTAATAGGTTCATCATCAAGTGTTTGGTATGTAATACTAAGTGTAATAATGATATTAATGTCACTACAAACCTTTGGGTTATATGAAATTATTCCATCAACATATATGACTTCAAAAAATACAAAAAAAGGATATTTAGGAGCATTAATAGCAGGTATTTTTGCGGGTGTTTTTTCATCACCTTGCTCAACGCCTGTATTAGTGGCACTTCTTGCAGTGGTGGGAAGTGAAGGAAATATATTATGGGGAGCATTTTTACTTCTTTTATATTCAGTAGGACATGGCTTTTTATCTGTAGTAGCCGGAACAAGTTTAGGTTTTTCAAAAAAATTATCAAAAAGTAAAAGTTATCAAAAATTAAGTGTAATTATAAACTTCATATTAGGAAGTTTAATATTACTGCTAGGTTTTTACATGTTTTATCTAGGAGTTTAGCAAAAGCTAAATTCTTTTTTAATTTAAAATTACAATACTTAAATTAAGTATAAAAGCAAAGATAAGCCAAATGAAATAAGGGATTTGTAAATAAAAGGCATTCTTATTTATGTTGTAAAATTGTATTAGCATTAAAATAACGAAAAATATTAGTATAATTATCCATATAAGACCTAATAGCGGGCTAATAGAAAAAAATAACGGCCATAGTAAGTTTATTATAAGTTGTATATAAAAAAGTTTTAAACTTCCATTGCTATTTTTTATAAGGTAAGAAGAAAAACCCATTAGTAAATAAAGAATAGACCACATTATAGGAAATATAATATTAGGAGGATAAAAAATAGGTTTAATAAAATTATCATAATCTGTAAAATTACTAGTCAGTAATCCAGTTAAAGTTCCCAAAAGTAAAGGAATAAATATTTGCATAAAAAATCACCTAATAAATTATATGGGAAAAAATGAAAAATATAAGTAAAACAAATATAAATTGACACTAATAATGACGTATGTTACAATAAAAAAAATAGTTATAAAACTGTTTCAGGAGGAAAAAATGAAAAAATATCAGATGTATGAATGCACAAAAAACGTAGTATCAGTGAGTGAAGGTAACTTTGAATGTAATAACGGGTTATCTAATTTAATTCAAAAAATAGCAAATAAAAATAAAGTAGGAGCTGCTATAACAAATAATTCAGGTGTTCCTTGTCGAAATTTAAGTTATATACCAAATTCAGTAGTTAATCCAACTGCAAAATTGTATGTAGGTCCAATGTCAGAAATTTATGTAGAAAAGCTTGAAAAGGACATAAAAGAAACGAAAGATATTATAAATAAAAGAAAAATCTATATACATGAAGATTCAGAAATTTATATAGATGGAAAAAAACAAGAAAATATAGAAAAAGCAAGAAAAGAATTAAAAAGTAATTTAGAAAGCATAAAATTTTTATCATCCGCTGATTTTAGCTATAAATTGTATAAACAATTGGGAAATAAAGAAAAAATTATATTGCTTGAAGGAGAAGAACCTAGTAATATTCAAAATAGTATGAGAAAAATGAATAGTATGAATGATATTTTAAGTTATATGTTCTGGCTGAAAAAATATTATTTGACTAATATATCTATTGCAAAATATAGTACTATGACAAATGATGAAATATATTCAGAGAACTCAAATTACGATAAATTACTCCATGAATATACACTGCGAATATTAGATTACTTGCCAAATGATGTGCTTGGAGATGCTGACTATCCATCGTATGACAGAAGAAAAGAATTAGAATTTTTCTATTACAAATTACAAGGATATGACAAATATTATAGTAGATACTCAAATAAATTTATAGATTGTAAAACAGATGAATTACCAACTCCAGAAAGAAAAAATAGTGTAAGTAGAATGCCTCTGGGCGAACCAATCGTAAATGTTGCAAAAATCTTAGAAGCTTGTCAAAAAAACAATACTGGATTTTTATTACTGAATGGAAAAGATGGGTTTGAAACAGAAAAAATGAATCAAATTGCAGATCATATTGGAAAAATGGCAAATTGTGAAGTGATAAATTACGAATTAGGGTCTGAAAATAAAACTCGAAAACTAAAAAAAGGAGATTTTTCAATTAGATTTTAAATAGAATTTTTAAGAACATTAGGTCATTGAAAATTTTTAGAGAGTTTATAGGCAAAAAACAATAATTTTGATTAGATAAAGCGTTAACGCGCTTTTTATTTTGATTTGATTTACAGGAAAGAAGATAACTATTTGACACTGAAGATGTAATAAAGTATAATAAAACAAATAAAATTTATGAAAAAGGGGAAATAATATGATAGATAGATACAGTGATTTTTTACGATTTAGAGAAAAGTATAAAACATTTAAATATAAAGCATATGAATATGTAATTAATAAAGATAATATTGAAATAAGTTATGAGTTTGAAATAGAAGGATTAGAAACATTTAAACCTACATGGAAGCTAGATATAATTAATGAGAATAAAGATATAAATTTAGATAAAGTAGAGTCTTTAGTTTTTTCTCTTGGAATGGTAGAGTTAGTTTCATATTGGAAACTTACGTGTAGTGAAAATATTGAAATAGATTGTTTTAATTTAAATGAAGAAGAAATTACTTGGTGGAAAAAGTTATATAAAAAAGGATTAGGAGAATTTTATTATTTAAATAATATAAATCCAGATTTAGATTATATGACTATTACATGTAATTCTGATAAAAAATTAAATGTAGAAACTGAGGAGCAAATTTCAAAAGAAAATGTATTAGTTCCAGTAGGTGGAGGAAAAGATTCAATTGTAAGTTTAGAACTTTTAAAAAATAAGTTTAATGTATATCCATTTATTATAAATCCAAGGGGAGCTACAACTAATTCAGTTAAAAGATCTAATTTAGAAAATAAATTATTAGTAGCTGAAAGAAAACTTGATACTAAGATAGTTGAATTAAATAAAAAAGGTTTTTTAAATGGACATACTCCTTTTTCTGCAATGGTAGCATTTTCAACAGTGTTAGTTGCATATTTAAATAATTTAGGTTATGTAGCATTATCAAATGAAGCAAGTGCTAATGAAAGTACAGTAAAAGGAACTGAAGTCAATCATCAATATTCAAAAAGTTTTGAATTTGAAGAAGATTTTACAGTGTATCATAATTCATTTATAAAAAGCCCAGTAAATTATTTTAGTTTCTTAAGACCATTATCTGAAATGCAAATAGCTAAATTAGTAGCGGGTTTCGAAAATTATCATGATATTTTCAGAAGCTGTAATGTAGGAAGTAAAGAAGATATATGGTGCTCTGCATGTCCTAAATGTTTATTTGTATATACTATGTTGGCTCCTTATTTAGCTGAGGAAAAAATGGTAAAAATATTTGGTAAAAATCTTTTAGATGAAGAAAACTTAATGGAAGATTTTCAAAAATTAACAGGAATATTAGAAGAAAAACCATTTGAATGTGTTGGAGAAATAGATGAAGTAAAATCATCACTTAATATAATTTTACACAATTATGAAAAAGAAGGTAAGAAGTTACCGGTATTGCTAAGTTTCTTTAAAGAAAATTTCAAAGAAGAAACTTATGTGAATTTTGATAAATACTATAATGAAGAAAATAATTTACCAAGTAAATTTGCTGATGTAATAAAAAATAATGAGGTTCTTTATGAAAAATAATATAAAAAAATTAATTGAAAATAAAAAAGTTTTGATACTAGGATTTGGAAAAGAAGGAAAGTCAACATTTGATTTTTTGAATAACATAGGTGGATATGCTTCTTTAGACATAGCGGATAGTAAAGAAGAAAGTCCGAATTTAAGTAATGTATATCATGGTGGAGTTGATTATCAAAAAGTAATAAACAGTTATGATATAGTTTTTAAAAGTCCAGGAGTAGAACTTGAAGAAAAAACTCATGAAGCGCTTATTACAAGTCAAATGACTCTTTTCTTAGAAAATTATCATAATCAAATAATTGGAGTAACAGGTACAAAAGGAAAAAGTACAACCGTATCTATAATTAATCATGTATTAAGTTATTTTGGAAAAGATGTTATTTTATGTGGTAACATTGGTTTTCCAGCGTTTGATATAATTGATAAAATAACTAGCGAAAGCATCATAGTTACAGAGCTTTCTTCATACCAACTTGAAGAAATTAAATATTCACCTAAAACTGCACTATTTTTAAATATTTATGAAGATCATTTACAAAGATATAAAGTAATAGATAAATATTTTGATGCAAAAGCAAATATTTATAAATTTCAAGAGAGTAGTGATACACTTTTAGTTGGTGAAAATGTTTACGATTTAATAAATAAAGAAAATAAAAAGTTAATAACAGAAAAAGATGTACCAGGATTTTTAAAAGATAATTATAGCAAATTAAAGTTAAAAGGTGAAAAAAATTTACTTAATATAACATTTGCATATACAGTTTTAAAAGAATATGGTATTACAGAAGAAATGATGCAAGAAGCAATGGAGTGTTTTGAGCCATTAGCACATAGACTAGAGTTTGTTGCAACGGTAAATAAAGTAGATTATTATGATGATTCTATTTCAACAACAGTAGAGTCTGCAATAAATGCAGTTACTAGTATAAAAAATACAAAAACTTTACTTCTAGGTGGAGTAGATAGAGGAATAAATTATAATTTAATAGTAGATTTTATTAAAAATTCTAGTTTAGATAATATTTTATTAATGTATGCATCAGGAGAAAAAATTTATAATTTGTTAAAAGAAGCTAATATTGATAAAAATTATATTTTATTTAATAATTTAGATGAATGTGTATCATGGTCTTTAGAAAATTGTAAAGAAAATACTGCATGTATATTATCACCAGCATCAGCAAGTCATGGTTATTTTAAAAATTTTGAAGATAGAGGAGATTATTTTCAAATGTTAGTAAAAAAGGGAAACTAAACAATTTGTTTGGTTTTTTCTTGACATAAAATAATTTATGATGTATACTTAAGTAGTAATCGTTACTATTAAGGAGGAAATGTGAGAAATTCTAATCAAAGAAATTTAGTACTTGAAATTGTCAATAATTCAAAAGATCATTTAAATACTGACCAAATTTATAATATAGCTAGAGAAACAATGCCAAATATAAGTTTAGGAACAGTTTATAGAAATATAAACCAATTAGTAGAAAATAATATGATTTTAAGAATAAAAACCAATGAAGGTTTAGATCGATTTGACAACATACATGTAAAGCATAATCACTTTATTTGTAGTAAATGTCACAAGATAATTGATATCTATGATAAAATAGAATTAAACATAACTTCTATAGACGGTAACATTGTAAACGATTATGAAATTAAATTTATAGGAATCTGTAATGAGTGTAAATAAATAAGGAGGAAATTATTATGGAATTAAAAGGAACTAAAACTGAGCAAAACTTACAAAGTGCATTTGCTGGTGAAAGTCAAGCAAGAAACAAGTATACTTACTATGCTGCAAAAGCAAGAAAAGAAGGGTATGAACAAATAGCGGCAATTTTCGAAGAAACTGCTTTCAACGAAAAAGAACATGCTAAATTATGGTTTAAATTGCTACATGGTAATGATGTACCATCAACAATTGAAAACTTAAAAGATGCAGCTGCTGGTGAAAACTATGAACATACAAATATGTATGCAGAATTTGCTGCAACAGCAAAAGAAGAAGGATTTACAAGAATTGCTTATTTATTCGAAGAAGTTGGTAAAATAGAAAAAGAACATGAAGAAAGATACAACAAATTACTAGCTAATATTGAAGGAGAATTAGTATTCTCTAAAGATAACGATGCAATTTGGAAATGTAGAAACTGTGGACATATCGTAATTGGTAAAAAAGCTCCAGAAATGTGCCCAGTATGTGCTCATCCAAAAGCATTTTTCGAAGTAAGTGCTGAAAATTATTAATAGAAACTGATTTATATCAGTTTTTTTATGCTAAAAATTAAAAAAAGTTACAAATATACACTAACTAACTACAAGAAAATAAACATATAACATACTATATTATATAAAGGAGTGATGTTTTGGAAGATGTAGCAAGGTTAATAAGTGATTATGGTTTTATATTCGTATTCTTTATAATCATTTTATATTTCATAATAAAATACGGAGATAAATACTTTAAAATGTCACTTAATAGAATGGAAAATAAAAACTATATGATAGATGTACTTCAAAAAAGTTTGGAAAATTCTATTGATATTACAAAACATAATACAAAAGTAATAGAAAATAACTCTTTAATTATAAAAAATTATACAGATAATGCTCATAAACTTGAAAATAAAATAGATTTTTTAAGACAAGAAATAAGAGAAAATGATATAAAAACAAATGAGTTATTAACCGAGATAAAAATTATAAAGGACCGAATGTGAGGTGTGAAATGGAAATTAATTGGATAGCAAGAATAAAAAACAAAACTTTTTGGTTAACTATAACTCCAGCAATTTTATTGTTGGTTCAAGCAGTATTAAAAGTATTTAATATAGAGTTTAGTTTTGAAGTATTAGAAATAAATTTAATGGAAATAATAAATGCAGTATTTTTAGTTTTATCAATTTTAGGTATAGTAGTAGACCCTACAACAATTGGTATAAATGATAGTCAAAGAGCAATGACTTATGATGAGCCAAATTAGATAACTAAGTTATCTTTTTTTATGATATAATAGTTTTAGGAGACTTAAATGAGAAAAGTAAAGTTATATATTGCAATGAGTTTAGATGGTTTTATTGCAAATGATAAAGGAAGTGTAGATTTTATAGAAGGAGATGGAAGTGACGAGAATAACTTTGGAACTTACAATGAATTTTATGAATCAATAGATACAGTAATAATAGGAAAAAACACTTATGATCAAATAGTAAATGAACTTTCACCAGATGAATGGCCATATGAGGGCAAAATGAGTTATATAATTACCAGTGGAGAAATAAAAGAAAGTGAAAATATTAAAAAAAGTTCGAATTTAATTGAATGTATTAACACTTTGAAAAAAAGTAGTGGTAAAGACATATGGATATGTGGAGGAGCTTCTATAGTAAATCAGTTAATAAATGAAAACTTAATAGATGAATATAGAGTAACAATTATTCCAACTATTTTGTCTAAAGGTACAAAATTATTTGATATAAAAGAACAACTTAAATTAAAATTAATTAGTTATACATCATACAATGGTTTTGTAGAAGTAAAATATGAAAAAAGAGGTATAAATGAATAATATATTAAACATAGTATTAGCAATATTTATAGTTTTAGAATTATCAAATATTATAATACTTTATTTTAAACCTGATTTTAAACATGGAAACAGTATGAATATATTTAAAGTCTGGAATAAAGAAGATAAAGAAGATGAGAAGCTCTTTAAAAAATACATGGCTAACTGGGTAGCAGGAACTAAACTAATATTTATAATGTTACTAATTGTAATTTTAGTATTAGGAACAAATGAAATAAAGTTATGGTCGCTTATTGTTGTTATTCCTTCAATAGCAACGTATTATTTTAAATTATATCCACTTATGAAAAAAATGGATGATAAAGATTATTTAACTCAAAAAGGATATTCAAAAACATTAACAGCAATGATTACATCATTTATAGTAATGTTTATTATAGCAATTATAATTTATATTATTTAACAAAAAAACATTGAAAAATTAATTCAATGTTTTTTTTCTTACTCTAGGATCAGGATCAAAATTTAGAAAAGTTCTAATAAGAGAGTCAATGCATCCCTTAAGCTCTTGTAAATAATTTTCAGTTATGTAAACTTTAGCAAGGTTAACACTTCTAGGAAAACCTACAGTTTCAACATATAAATTATTAGATAAACCTAAGACTCTAATAGCTTCAAGTTGTTGGTAGTAATTATTCATAAGTGAAGTTACAATAAGTATTTTAGATTTGTATTCTGGATTAAATGTTTTTACAAAATATTCATATGTATCAGCAGTATTTGCTCTTTTAATATTTGGATAACTAGAATTTGAAGAAAGAGCAGCTATATTAAATTGATTTTGAGAACTAAATTTAGAAAAAGAGTGAGAGTTATTCATATTTTCAAAATCTAAATAAGAAGTTTCACTACTTTTTTGTGCGTTAAAAATTCGTTTTAAAGATTCACATATAACTTCATATTCGTAAGTAGCGTTTGAAGCATAAGATTCAACTTTTTCTTTTTCTTTATCAAGTAAAGGTCTAAATGTAGATAAAGCAACTAAATTAGAAGTAGTAATGTCATTATTATAAAGTAAAGAGCCAGCATAATTACATCTGTCATAATTAGCACTGTTAGCTCCACCAACTGGAATAACGTAATCATAAGAATCTAAAAGTGGTTTTTTAATATTGTCAAAGTTTAAATTTCGAATTAAGTCATAAGTACAGTTTTTTTGTTCATCGGTTAAATTAGTAGAATGAACTAAATTTCTTTGTGAATCGTGAGTTTTTTTATCAAAAGTATTTTGTTTAGCTCTATAATCCCAAACAGTGATAAATTCATCAAGCCAAGTTAGTAACTTAACTATATCATTTGTTTGTGGAATAGCTTCTCCAAAAGACGCTACTAGTTTTTGAAACTCATCACATTTTAAATAACTTAAACTATCACAAGCAAACTTATCTAAAGAGTAAACTTCTCCAGGGTTACAAAAGTGCCTTTTTTCCATACATATCTCCTTTGTTTATATATTATAAACTAAATTTCAAAATATTCAAGAACTTTATTAAGCTCAGGTAATGAATACTTAACGTGATATGCATCAGATACTTCCTTACTAATTTCAATAAGAGGATTATCACAGTTAATTGGACATAAAACATTATTAAGTGGAAAAGAGTTTTCTTCAACTTTAAATTCAACTTTTAACGGTTTATATTTAAAAGGTATTTTAGTAATGGTATTTATATGCTTACCAGCTTTAGAAATAAAAGTATAAGCTCTAGTAATGTAAACAACATCATCTTCTTTTAATACTTCATCATTTAAAATTCCTTTAATTAAGAGTTTAACATTTTCATCAATAACACCATTAATTTCAATTCCATCATCAACACCTATTATTAAGTCAAAATAATTATTTTTTAAGTTTTCATATACATTATAAGCTTTATCATAAGCTCTAGTAGTAATATCACCAACTTCAGTTTTATCGATTATTTCTTCATCTATATCACTAAGTGAGTAAAATTCATCATTTTTAAAGATTGAAATAGTTAGAAAACTAGTTAGTAGTTTAAATTTATCTTTATTTCTTGTGGCAATTAATATTTTCATATTCTCTCCTTTACATAAATTATACCAAAACAATTAAAAATGTAAAGAATATATGTTATAATTTGTAAGAGGTAAAATATGAAAGTAGTAGTTTGCGTTGATGATAACTATGGAATACTTTTCAATAAAAGAAGAGTAAGTAAAGATAGTGAAATAATAAAAGATATAAATGAAAATATAAGCAATATAAATATCAAATGTTTTTCGGAAAAATTATTTGATAAAAATTATACTATAGTAGAAAAATATACAAGTGATTATAACTTTATAGAAGAAGATAGTTTAGAAAAAATGGAGGATATTGTTACTGAAGTAATAATTTATTACTTCAACAGAAGATATCCCTCAGATTTAAAATTAAAATTAAATTTAGAAAAATACACTTTAATAAATGAATATGATTTTATAGGATCATCACATGAAAAAATAACAAAAAAAATATATAGGAGCAGTAAATGAAAAAATTAATGGGAGTAGTATTAGTAATAGCGGGTATATGTTTTACATATTATACTGATTATTCAAACAGTTTAGAAATACAGGAAAAAGAAAGTGAAATTTCACAAACAGTTATAAGTAGTGAAGAGTATACAGGGGACATATTTACAGTTGTAAATGACAACATTCCTTATTTTACAGAAGAAGATTTAGCATCAGAACCATTTGAATTTTATAATGAACTAGATGAACTTGGTAGAGCACAAAGTGCAGTAGCAATGATAGATAAATCACTGATGCCAACTGAAGAGCGTGGTAGTATAGGAAGTGTAAAACCAACAGGTTGGCATACAATTAAGTATGACATAGTATCAGGTGGATATTTATATAATAGATCACATTTAATAGGTCATCAGTTAACTGGAGAAGATGCAAATAAAGAAAATTTAATAACAGGAACTAGATATTTTAATGTAGAGGGAATGCTCCCGTTTGAAAATATGGTAGCAGATTATATTACTGAAACTGGTAACAAAGTATTATACAGAGTAACTCCAGTTTATGAAGAAGAAAATTTACTAGCTAGTGGAGTAATTATAGAAGCTAAATCTGTTGAAGATGATGATATTATGTTTAATGTTTTCATACATAATATTCAGCCTGGAATAAAAATAGATTATAAAACAGGAACAAGTGAATTAGAATAAAAAGTAGAGTTGTACTAGAAAATATGATAAAATTATAGAGAAAAAAGGAGAGTTAAAATGAATTTTTGTAGTAATTGTGGTAATAAAATAAGTAGTGGAGAAAAGTTTTGTACAAATTGTGGATTTGATTTAAGTAATGATAAAAAGGAAACAGTAGAACTTAAAAGAACAAGTACTGCTTTTATAGTTGTATTCATAATAATAGCAGTAGTAGCACTTATTGTAATGCCGCTAGTATTTGGTTTTATTATAGAGTATAATGAGTTAGAAAGTGGCAAAGTAAATGTAACTATAAATGAAGGTGAAGAAGAGTATAGTAATGAAGAATTTGCTCAAAGATATACTTTAGGATATATTAAAGTAATGTATAAAAACGATGGTCAAATTTATAGAGAAGTTACAGGAGCAACAATAGAAGAAACTGAAAGTTATTTTGAAGATAGTGTTGAAATTGAAGTAGATTACTTTATAGATTACTATGAACTATATGATGTAACAAGTGATCAAAGAATACTTTTGGCTAATTACGTAAAACAGTTATTTGAATTATCAAAATTTGAAGTAAACCTTGCACAAAAAATAAGTACTAATACATATGAAGTTGATGTAATAATTTCGCCTTTAAATATTATAAAACTAGTAGATGAAAAAATAATTGAGTCATCTAGTATATATGGATCAGAAGAATATAATAATTTAGTAACTAATTGGAATGAAGAAATTATAAAAATGATTTCAACTGAAGTAGGAAACGTAGGATATTTAACTGATAAAACAGTAACAATTGAAATACATGTAGAAGATGATTATTTTATATTTAATGAAGATACAATTTATTTATTAGATGATGAAGTAATAAAATATAATTACGAAGAAAGCAACGAGTTATAAAATTTGTTGTTTTTTTTTAGAAAAAATTAATAATATCTTAAGAAATTATTCGATATTTATTAATATTTATTTGTTATAATGTATTTACAAGGAGAAATCTTATGAGTAAAATATTAATTGTAGATGATGACAAAGAAATAGTAAAAGCTATAGATATTTATTTAACAAAAGAAAATTATGAAATAGTTTCATCTTATGATGGACTAGAAGCATTAGAAAAATTAGCTCAAAGTAACGTTGATTTAGTTATTTTAGATATAATGATGCCAAAGTTAGATGGTATAAAAACTCTAAATCAAATTAGAAAAAAGTATAATATACCAGTAATATTACTATCTGCTAAAAGTGAAGACTATGATAAAATTGAAGGATTAAATACTGGAGCAGATGATTATATTACAAAACCTTTTAATCCGATGGAATTAGTAGCAAGAGTAAACTCTCAGCTAAGAAGATACAATAATTTTTATGAAAAGTTAAACACTGAATTTATCTTTAGAACCGGAGATTTAGTAATAGATGATTCTAAGAAAGAAGTATTTGTATTAGATAAAGAAGTTAAATTAACACCAACAGAATATAACATATTATTATTTTTAATAAAAAATAAAGGAAAAGTTTACTCAATGGAGCAAATATATAATGAAGTATCAAAAAGTGAAAGTTATGAAATATCAAATATAATGGCAGTTCATATAAGACATATAAGAGAAAAAATAGAAATAAATCCTAAAAATCCAATATACTTGAAAATAATTTGGGGTATAGGATATAAAATAGAAGATATTAAGGAGAGTTTGTATGAAAATTAAAAATGGAAAGTGGATAACTTTAAAATGGGTAGGCTACATAATGTTACCGTTATTATCAATGTTTATTTTTCTAAATATGTATATAATAATGTTTGTTTATAATAATGGTTTAGAAGATTATAGTGGAGAAAATTATTATGATTCAAATTATTTTAAAGAAGAAGTAGAATATGAAATAAATGATGCAATAAGTTATATGAATTATTTGAAAGATACAAATATAATAAAATCAGAATATATAGATTATAATAACGAAACATACAAATTAATAAAAAGTGATGAAGTAATGCAGAAAGATTATAAATTTATTTACATAGATAATGAAAGTAAATTTATATTTAAAAATCAAGAAAATATAAAAATAGAAAATTTAAATAATGATAATTTTCTTGGTGGATACTACTATAAAAATGTTAATAATGAAGTATCATCAAATATAGGAAATGAAACTTATATAAAGTTAACAGTAACAAATAATACAGAAATATATTATTCTTTAGATAATGTAAATTATACGTCAAACCATTATTGCAATAGAATATGGTTTAATCTAATAAATCTATTTATTGAAACTGCAATACTAAATATTGTAATTACATTTATAGTAATAATTTTATTAACAATCTTTATGTCAATAGGAATTGGAAGACAAAAAAATAGTAATGAAATTAAAACTAATTTAATAGACAAAATTCCTCTAGAATTAATTGGCTTTGCTATATTATTAGGTATGTATTTTACATCTAATATATTTTACCAAGAATATGTATTTACAAATTTAGTTACAATGGGATTACTTTACATATTTGTAATATTAATAATATCTACAATAATAAGAAGAATAAAGTTGGGTAATTTATTTACAAATACACTATTATATAAAACATATAAATTCCTTGTGAAAATACAAATGGAATTATCAGACAGTTTATACTTAGTAATTATACTTTTAAGTTTAGTATTTATAAATTTTATCATATTAGTAACAAGTTTTAATTTGATATTAATATTAATATATATAGGTATATGGATAGTAATAATAAAATTTACTAATGAAAGATACAAAATGTTTAAAGATATTAAAAAGTTAATATTGAATATATATGAAAAAGAATCTTATGAAATAAAAAAAGAAAATTGTTTAGAAGAGTATTATGAAATAGCTTTAAAACTTGATAGTATTTCTAAAGGTTATAATGAAGCATTAGAATCTAAATTAATAAGTGAAAGAATGAAAAGTGAGTTAATAACTAACGTATCACATGATATAAAAACTCCATTAACTTCTATTATAAATTATGTAGACTTACTAAAAAAAGAAGATACAAAAGATAAAAAAATCAAAGAATATATAGAAATATTAAGTAAAAAATCAGATAGATTAAAACAGCTAACTGAAGATTTGATAGAGTTATCGAAAGCTAGTTCTGGAAATATTAAAATAGAGTATAGCAAAATTAATATTAGTGAATTAATAAATCAATTAAACGGGGAATATAGTGAAAAACTAAAAGAAGCAAAATTAACTTTGGATGTAAATATAAAAAATGAAAATTCATTCATAAAAGCTGATAGTAAATATATTTATAGAATTTTTGATAATATTTTTAGTAACATAGTAAAGTACTCAATGAAAAATACAAGAGTATATATAACAGCAGTTGATGAAGAAAATCAAATAACATTAGAAGTCAAAAATATATCAAAAGAAAAACTAAATATAAGTAAAGAAGAACTAAAGCAAAGGTTTGTT
>CAYJFJ010000001.1:22899-110642 GCA_964369845.1 uncultured Muribaculaceae bacterium
TTGAAAATCTTGTAACACTCCAAGACGGAAAGTTTGATATAATAATTGATGGAGATTTATTTAAAGTAATATTAATTTTAAATAAATGTTAAAAATAATTTTTCAAGTATAAACAAATAGATAAATTAAAAATCTATTTGTTTTTTTAAAAAAATTTTGTAAACTCAAAGAAAATTATTGAATAAGACTTTATTAGTGGTATACTTATAATAGAATTAAAAAAAGGAAAGAAAATGAAAATTAATAAAAAAACACTGTTATTTATATCAATATTAATGTTAACATTTGCAGTAATTTATTTTTTACTAACAAAAAATCAATTTTTATATGGTTCTAATTTAGATTATAAAGATCAACATATGTTGTTTCCTGAATATTTTAGATTATTATTTTATGAAACAAAAGATATCTTGCCAGACTTCATGCCAAACTTAGGTGGAGGTCAAAATATATATTATTCATCTTATTATGGATTATTAAATCCAGTAATATTATTTTCGTATTTATTTCCAGCACTAAGTATGGTTAAGTATTTAAATATAACTATGATATTAACAGTTATAAGTAGTGTAATATTATTGTACTTTTACTTAAGAAAAAATAAGAAAAGTGAGGAAACGTCATTTATAATATCATTTATGTTTATGTGTGCTGTACCACTTATTTTTCATTCACACAGACATATTATGTTTATAAATTACATGCCTTTTTTAATAATGGGTCTTTACGGAATAGATAGATTTATAGAAAAGAAAAAATCACTTTTACTAATTACATCATTGGTATTAATGATATTCACAAGCTATTTTTTTAGTGTATCGGGTTTAATTGCATTATTTATATTTGGAGTATATAGATATTTAAAAAAAGAAGGAAACACTTCTATTAAAAAACTTATACAATTTAAATTGAAGTTAACACTACCGTTTATAATAAGTGTATTAATTGCAGGAGTATTGCTTTTACCAACTGCAAGTGCACTTTTAACAGGAAGATTAGAATCAAATGTTATAATAACTTTTAAAGATTTATTTATGCCAAAATTATTTATGCTTTATGATAATTATAATATGGGATTAACTGCTGCTAGTTTATTAGGAGTTATATTAATATTAATCAAAGGCTCAAAAGCGGATAAGTTGTTAAGTATAATTTTATTATTATTTACAGCTATTCCAATATTTAATTATGTACTTAATGGATTTATGTATATAGATGCAAAGTCTCTAATACCATTTATACCACTGGTTATGGTATTAATATCAGAACTTGAAAATAAATTTGAAATAAAGAAAAAAAGTATAAAGATTATAATAGTAAGTTATATAATTATTTCTTCACTTTCATTAACAGTTAGCCATAATTTAAAAGACAATTTAATTGAAAAAGAATATATTGATAATACAAATAATTATAGTAATGTAGTAGACAAAATAGTAAGTAGCGACAGTGATGTATATAGAATAAATAATTTAACGATGGGTATGAGTTCAGTGAATATGGTAACAAATTTAAATGAATATAAGACAAGTATATATTCATCAACATTTAATACAGATTTTAAAGATTATTACTATAATGAACTTAATAACAATATGGTTTATAGAAATAAATTCGTAACAAATAGTTCAAGTAACATATTTTCTCAAATATTATTTGGTGAAAAATATATTATATCAACTGAAAAGCTAGGTGCGGTATATAAAGAAGAGTTTACTCAAGATAATTATATAGTTTACAAAAATGAAAACGTTTTACCACTGGCATATGCCACTACAAATTATATAAATTATAAAGAATATGAAAGTTTAAGTCAGTTTGATAAACTAATAAACATTCCAGGAAGCATTATAAGTAATTCACAAACGACAAAAGAGTTAATGTATAGCGAAAATATAAAACTAGATATAAAAAGTTTAAGTCAAGAAAACATAGATATAGAACCATTAGTAAATGGTTATAAAGTTACTTCAAAAGAAGATGGCTTACTAGAGTTAGAACTTGAAAATATATTGGAAAAAGACATAATGATGTTAGATTTTACATTAATTGCTGAGACTTGCGACCTATCCATCGTAATTAATGGAATAGAAAATAAGTTGACAGATAAAGACTGGAAGTATTACAATGAAAATGAAAAATTTACATACATTTTAACAGGAGTAGAAAAGCTTGAAGTAAAGTTTACAGAAGGTATATATAATATTAGTGATATAACAGTATCTAAAATAAATGAAGAAGTGTTAAATAAAGTAAATGAAAATATAGTTCCTTTTAATTTTAATGAAGATAAAACAAAAGGTGATTATATATTAGGAAATATTACTCTAAAAGAAGAAGCGTATTTTACATTGTCAATTCCTTATGATGATGGCTTTGAAATTAAGGTAAATGAAGAAGAAGTAGAGTATGAAAAAGTAAATAACGCATTTATTGGTTTAAAACTAGATAAAGGATTTAATGAAATAATAATTGAATATAAAGCTCCATATAAAAGTGAAGGATTAGTAATAAGCGTAGTAGGAGTAATAGCTTTAATAGGTTATATTGTAGTAGAAAAGAGGTTAAGAGATGAAAAAGAAGTTAAGCGTAATAGTAAGTTGTTATAATGAAGAGGAAGCTATACCATACTTTTATGAAGAAATAGTAAAAGTAGCAGAAAATATGAAAAAAGAATTAGAGTTTGAATTTCTATTTATAAATGATGGATCAAAAGATAAGACTTTAGAAGTATTAAAAAGTTATGCAACGAAAGATAAAAGAGTAAGATATATATCATTTTCAAGAAATTTTGGAAAAGAAGCAGCAATGTATGCCGGACTTCAAAATGCAAAAGGTGATTATATTACACTGATGGATGCAGATTTACAAGATCCACCAAGTATGTTACCTCAAATGTACGAGTATATAAAAAATGATGGTTACGACCAAGTAGGAACAAGAAGAGTTACAAGAAAAGGTGAGCCAGTAATAAGATCATTTTTTGCCAGAATGTTTTATAAATTAATAAATAAAATGAGTAAAGTAGAAATGGTAGATGGAGCAAGAGACTACAGATTAATGACAAGACAAGTAGTAGATTCAATAAATAGTTTAGAAGAATACAATAGATATTCAAAAGGAATATTTTCATTTGTAGGATATAATACAAAATGGCTTGAATACGAAAATGTTGAAAGAGTAGCAGGAGAAACAAAATGGTCATTTTGGAAACTATTTAAATACGCAATAGAAGGAATAATATCGTTTACAACAGTACCACTTGCACTTGCATCACTTCTAGGATTATTCACATGTTTTCTAGCATTTTTACTAATTATAGTAATTATAATAAGAACACTTGCTTTTGGAGATCCAGTTGGTGGATGGCCATCAACAATATGTGCAATATTATTTATTGGAGGGCTTCAACTATTTTGCACAGGAATTTTAGGACAATATTTAGCGAAAAACTATTTAGAAACAAAAAAAAGACCAGTTTACATAGTTAAGGAAACAGAAAATGATTTGTAAAATAAAACAGTTACTAAAAAAATATGAAACAATAATTTTATATTTAATATTTGGAGTATTAACAACAGTAGTAAATATAATTCTTTATTACATATTTAATGATCTATTAGAGTTACAAATATTAGAGGGTTATAATTATTTAGTAGCAAGTGTAATAGCTTGGGTAGGAGCAGTATTATTTGCATATATAACAAATAAATTATATGTATTTAAGAAAAAAAGTAAAGAAAAAATATTTAGAGAAATAATATCATTTATAACATTTAGATTATTAACATTAGTATTTGATTTAATAATAATGTATGTATTAGTAGATATGATAAAAGTAGATGATTTAATTTCAAAAGTAGTAGCAAATATAGTGGTAATAGTACTTAACTATGTATTTAGTAAAATATTTATTTTTAAAAAGTAGGTTAAAAAACTTACTTTTTTTCATATGTTTATAAAAAGGAATGATTATATGAACCATGTAGTTAAAAGTGTAGAAAGAAGTATAAATAGTTGTGATGAAGAAAATACTTTTAGTTATATTTTTAAAAGTGGAAATGCTGTATTAGAAATATGTCAGCAACATAACAAAGTAATAAATTTTAATGTATATCAAAGAAGAGAAGATACATGTTATGCAAGTTTTGAATTTATAAAAGGAGAAATCAATTCTGAAATTATAGATTTAATCGAAGATTTATATCAAAAAATAATAAGTTCGAAGATTTTAGATAAATCTAAAAGTATAAAAATAATTAATAAAGTTAATTCAGTAAAGTTAGAAAGAGTAGAAAATGGTTTTAGATTTATTATTAATAATAATACTAAAGGAATAAATGTACTAAATATAAATTATGAAGAAGAAAAACCGAATACTGAATTTTTATACTTTTTAAAGTTTATCTACACATTAGAAGAAATTTATCAAGATTATAACAAGTATCCAGTTTATACAGATGAAAATAATACTTATGAAAACAAAATAAAATAGTGTCAATTAAAGAACACTATTTTTTTCTGTGAACACATTTAAATTATTAAGTAATCGTTCATTATTAGGAGAAATTTCTAGAGCTAAATTTACGTAAGTAATAGCTAAATCATAATTTGAACTATAATACTCAATCATAGATAGTATGTCATATGCAGTGTGATCGAAAGTAAATGATTCATTAATATAACTTTTATTATTAACTGTGATTTTTAAAGCATCAAAAACTAATTTTTTACATTCTTCAAATTCATTTAATTTGTAAAGTAAAAGAGCTTTTTCCATTAAAGCATCTCTTAAATAAGGTGCTTCTAAAATTGCTTTATCGTACCACATTTTAGCTTCATCAAATCTGTTAATTGTACTATAACATCTACCAATGAATCTCATTGATGCACATCTTTCATCTTTCCAAGTAGCTTTTTCTAAAGACAAATGTTTTATAAGTGTATCAATAGCTTCTTGATATTTTCCATAAAACATATATTCTCTACCTAAATAATGAGTGTTTCTATCATTGGTAGGATCTTCTTTAACAGCTAGCTCTAAAAGTGGTAAATAACTACTTCTAGATTTTTTATCATCAGGATAGTGATCTATGATTACCTCATCAGTAGAAACATATTTTTCACTTTGATCACAAGATAAAATTTCATGAACAGGATGAATCCATTTAAAACCATTTCTAGCATGAATTTTTTCTTGATAAAAAGAAATTACAGGTTTGTTATTTTCTAGTTTCCAGTTAAATATATATTTACATCTAGTAGTATCAACATTCCATACTTTTTCTAAAGTTTCACGCCATCCGGGTCTTATAACTTCATCTAAATCTGTGCATACACATATATCAACATCATTATCTACTAACTTTAAGGATTCGTTTCTAGCAGTATCAAATCTCCAAGGCTCAATAATTTTTGTTTCAACAATTACACCATGACTTTTAAGTTTATTAACAGTATCATCAGAAGAACCGGTATCTAAAACATAAATAACATCGGCTTCTTTCATAGATTCGTACCATCTATCTACAAATAATTCTTCATTTTTACAAATTGCATATACAGCAACTTTCATTAATTTATCCTTGTAATAGATATGCCTGCAGCAAATCCATTAGTGGCTACAGTTGTTATAGTATCACCAGTTCCGTTACGTAGTTCAATTTCTTGACCAGCAGTAGCGGTGAATATTAATGTACCGGATAGCTCAGCACCTTGTGAATTAGATAAAGCTACAGCAGAGTTAATACTCATTAAATAAGCAGTATTTGTGATATCATATATTCCAAGAGAAATTAGTGTACTTCCAGCACTAGTACTTAAAACAGCAGCATCCCAGTTAATTAAGTATTGACCGGCATCTACCATAGTAAATATACCAGTAGTGGTATCTAGAGTAATATTATTACTAACTGGATTCGTATTAAATAATACAGCACCGTCAACTGCGATATCTTCAGATGTTGTAGTAACAGCAAATGAGTATGTATTAAAACCAGAAGTTCCAGCAGGTCCAGTCGGTCCGGTAGCGCCATCAATTCCAGCAGGTCCAGTAGGACCAGTCGGTCCGGTCGCCCCGAATCCAGTTGAACCAGTCGGCCCAGTTGAACCAGTCGGCCCAGTTGGCCCAGTTGGTCCAGTCGGTCCAGTCACTTGTGCTATTTTGATTAGTCTATCAATATCTAAACAACAAGAAAATTTATTTTTCATCTTTTAACCTCCTGGTATATAATATGAAAAAAGAATAATAAGACTTATAACAAAAGTTTATTTTTGTATACTAATGTTAATTTTGATGATATACTAAAATTATTAGAGGAAATATGGAGAAAATTATCATTGAGTTAATAAAAATGGGGTACTCATATAGTGATATATTATTAAAAACAAGTATAACGAGTTCACAGTTATTAAGAAATTTGTATTTAATTTTAGAAAAAAATAACTTAAGTTTTGATATGGTAGAAAAAATAAAAAGTTTAATATATCAAAATGCCTGTTTTAAAAAATACGATAGAAGTAATGATGTTTTATTAGTATCAGATTTACACTGGGGAAATTTTGAGGAAAATAGAAAGTATATGGATCTAGTTTACAATTATGCAGCAAAACATAAAATTACTGATATATACATACTTGGAGACTTAATGGATGGAAATCTTAAATGTAGTTTAGAAAGTTGTGATAGTTATGAAAAACAACTTGAACACTTTGTAAGTAATTATCCATATGATAAAAATATACATAATTATGCACTACTTGGAAATCATGACTACTTATTAGAAAAAAATGTAAATGTAGAGCAGAAACTTTCATCTGCAAGAGAAGATTTTACGGTCATGGGATATAAAAATGCTTATATAAAAATATATTATGATTATATTAACTTAAAACACAAAGTTATGAATTATAAAACAATAAATAATATATATGAACCAACTTTTATATTTCTAGGGCATAGCCATAATTATAAATGTAGTAATCAATTACCTGGTCAATGTACAAAAATATATTTACCACATTTATTTACTAAAAATAATAGTAGCATTTTTTATAATGAAGCAGGATTTGTACATTTAGAATTTTATTATTCTCACAAAAAAGAGGTTGAATATGTTTTTGGTTTATATGGATTTGATGATTTAAAAATAAAATTTATTGAAGAAAAATATTATAGAGGAAGAAAATTAGAATAATATTTGTGATAATAAAGTTGTGAAAATAAGTAAATATTAAGATAGGTTTTATAGTACTTCAGAATATATGTGGTGTGTTCATAAAACGGATATAAAATAAAAGAAGGTAACAACTATGTGTTTCCTTCTTTGTTTATGATAAAATATTATTTCAAATGAAAAAACAGTTTATTTTCTTATTATTTGTAATTCATTCAAACATAGTAATTTATTTTTACAATTTTCAGCTGCGATAACTAACTCTTTATCGCCATATACAATTATATTACGAGTAAGAATATCAAAAAAAGGATCTGTTATATTAAGTAATTCTTGTTTAGTCATAGCGTTATTTTTGATTGATGAATCATATTTATTAATAAAAGTTTCAAGTAAAAAACAAAATATTTGATTAATACTATTAAATAATAATTTCTTTCTATTGAAAAATTTTCTATATGTATAAATAGCTGAATTAAAAAAATCTAAATTAGCAATAAATTTCATTACTTTTTCTTGAGTAGAATATTTACATAACTCTTTAATTATTTCATTTAAATTTGATCTCAAATAGGCACTTTCCATTTGTTCATTGCCAATGATGTATTCTAATAGTTTACAAACTTCAGTTTCAAAAACATATGATTTATTTTCGAAAGGTAATGAATTATATTTAATAGTCATTAATTGAGTATAACCTTCATTTAAACCATTACCTATAAAATGTGATTTATTGTATCTAGTACATTGATGAAAACCACAAAAAGAATATTCTTCATTAGAATAAGAGTCATTACTAGCCATATGAAATAATTCATGAAATAAAGTATGAGAAGAATTATCTGATAAAAGGTTTATAATGTTTTTATAACATGAATACTCAGCTACTCTTGTATTATTTTCAGATAAATTTTTCGTTTGATTATTCTCTTTGCAAAAATTATTTATTTTTAAAGTTATCAAATTATAGTAAAAATGATTTAAATCTTCAGTTTTAAAACTTTCTGTAACAGTTGAGTAAAAATTATAAAAATTTTCATCTTCACATAGTTTAAAAAAATTTTCATTAGCTATCATGTATGATTTGTTAGAAAAATTACTAGGTATAATTATATCAATAACTTTTTTTGGCTTTAACGATTTTCTTATTATCATTTCAGACTTTAACTTTAGTGTACTTAAAAGAATTATGGTAGGTGTTAAACCTAACATGATAGTTTTAGCATCGATTTGTTGTAACTCAGTAATAATATTAGTTACATTTATATTGTTTATATCCATATTTCCCCTTTTTAGGGGTTATTATACATTGAATTCATCTAAATGTAAAGTAATGTCAAATTACGATAGATAAAGAAATGTATTTACATATTGCAAAAAAATGATATAATAAGTCAAAGGAAAAAATATGAATTTTAGTAATGCAAACAAAAAAATAAATAATTTAATTAACTCTTATCCTACAAAGTATCCATTAAAAAGATACTATGAAGAAGATGAATTATTTCAAACTATGAAAGACTTAGAAGAATCAATAAATAGTTTAGGATTAGAAAACTTTAATATAGGAATAAAAAATATATTAGCAACATCTTTATCTTCTTTTTTAATAGTATATAAAAAAATATCAAATAAAAAAGAAATTAGGATATATAGGGAAGATTTATCTAACGGAATTAGAATATCAATGATAATTGATTCAATTAATGAATCGCTTGATATTAGTTATTGTAATAATGGAGATATTATTTGGGAAAATAATTTCGGATTAGAACTAAAAACTATAGGTAGTAAATATGACTATACAACTATGCTGCTTAATATGTATAATCCAAATATGATAGTAATTAAAAGTGAAGTCAAAAAGAAAAGATGTAGACCTACAAATCAAGTTAAAATGGTATTTAATAATGAAGGTATTGAAATGAAAAGAAATTTCGAAATAAAACCATATGATTTATTTGGTATTTTTAAAGATATTAAATTGATAGGTACAATTACCAGAGGTGAAGTATATCATTTAGCAACTATGGAGTTAGAAGATAATGGTATAAATAAAAATACAACTTTTCCTATAGTAGAATTAAATGGATTTAATAATGATATAAATTTATTAAATCTTTCAACTAGCTCAATATATGAACATTCAAGAATGGGTGGAACAGAGAACATAAGTAAAGTAATTAATACTGAGTATAGCAATGAAGATTTCAATCAAGGTATAGATTTGTTAAGTAATGCACAGTGTTTAGAATCAAGTAACAGAGTATATTTAAATGTAAGGATACATACACCATATTCTAATGACATTTTGGAAAATGTAAAAAAAGAAGTTAAACAATTAAATAGAAAATAATAGAAAAATGACAAAATATATTGTTGTTTTTTTATTTTAAATGAATTTCACGAAAATGTAATTGAATAACTATAAATTTTATAAAAGCAATAAAACTTGGGATATAAGTCCAACAAAATAGTAGGTATAAAATTCCTAGACCATTTTACCCGAATAAAATTTATGAATTCCAAGTCCACCTAAGAATAGTGCTAATACACAGCAAACTACTTTGTTAACTGCTTTTGTATTACTTCTGGCATAACCTTCATTACTTTGTTTTTCAACATGTTTTTTCATAAATTATACATTTAGTTTCAGTTTCAAAAATTTCTACTTAGTCATTTACTTTGGGACTAAAGTTTAAATCAGTCATTCTAACTTCTTTTATAGATCCGTTATCTAATCCGATTGAAACAATATCCTGATTAATATCAATTATTTTAGCCATACTACACTCCTCAGGGACATTATATTATAATTTTTAAAATTACAAATAAAATCCCAATATGTATACAAAATGAAAATGATTAGAATTAGAATAAATATGATATACTATATAAGTAAAGGATAATATATTTATGTACGATAATATTATAGAACTTGAAAAAGAACTAAAAAAATGTAAATTATGTGAAAAAGAATTTGGGTTTATACCACATCCTATATTTTTAGGTGAAAAAAATTCTAAAATAGTACAAATTAGTCAAGCACCATCACAAACAGTACACAAAACACTTAAACCATTTACAGATAAGAGTGGTTATAAATTAAAACAGGAGTGGTATAAAATTAGTGATGATGTATTTTATGATACTAAAAATTTTTATATAGCAGCACTTGCACATTGTTATCCAGGAAAAGATAAAAACGGAAATGATAAAAACCCACCAAAAGTATGTTTTGAAAAGTGGATACAAGAAGAATTAAAATTAATCAACAATAAGTTATATATATTAATTGGAGCAAAAAGTGCAAAAAAATTTTTTCCGAAAGAAAAATTTAACGATTTAGTTTTTAAGAACAATTATATAAATGGCGTAAAAACAATAGTATTACCTCATCCATCTCCTTTAAACATTAAATGGTATAAAGATAATCCATTATTTATGCAGCAAAGAGTAGAGGAAATAAGGAAAATAGTACATGAAGTACTTGAAATAAATGAAAGGGAAATATATGACAATTAGCAGTGAAACAGCACTTAAATTAATATGTAAATATAAAAGAGAGGACAATATATATAGAATAAATCATAGTATATGTGTAGGAAAGTGCGCAGAAAAAATTGCAAAAGCTTTAGGAATAAATTCAGACAAGGCAAAAACACTTGGACTTTTACATGACATAGGAAAGGTAATTGATGCAACCAAAAGTCACACTGTATTTGGTTATGAATATTTAAAAAGCTTAGGCTTAAGTGAAGAATACTGTAGTGTATGCCTAACACATTCATATTTAAATAACGATTATAAATGTACAGCAGGACAACCTATAGATGTAAAATTTAGAACTGAATATGTAAAAAATCACAATTATACAGTGTATGATAAAATAATAAATATAAGTGATTTAATTTGTACAGATAAAATTATAGGTTTAGACAAAAGAATTATTCAAATTATAATAAGTAGAGGAACAAGTGAAAATACACAGTATCATATAATAGAAAGTTATAAACTGAAAAAAGAATTTGATGATTTATTAGGTCATAATTTATATGAATTATTTCCTGAAGTAGCTATGAATATATAACTGAAATATTTATATACTAGTAAAATTGAATATGTTATAATATAACTATTATAGTATCAGTAATATTTATAAGGTGGTAAAATATGAAGAAGAAAGTGATGAATTTAAATATATTAAATGTATTCATAATATTTTTTTCGATAATTTTAATGTCAATAGGTTATTCTGCACTAAATGCTGAGTTAAATATAAGTGGCGAAGCAGTAGTAATAGCACCACTGGGAATAAAAATAACGAATGTAACACTTAAAGAGGTTACAAATGGTGGATATGTTACTTATTCGACATTCTTTACAACTGATAGTAGTAATTTTTATGTCACACTTCCAAATGCAAACTCTACAGTTACATACACAGTTGAAGTAACAAATTATGATAATACATATTATCATTTAGATCAAGTGATTGAATCGTTTCTTTCAAATAGTGAAATAGGATACGAAATAGTTGATAAAGAAGCTCAGTATTTTTTAGAAGAGAGTGTAACAGAAATAGAAATAACTTTCTATCATAAAAATGAAAGTTTTACAACGCAAGAAGCTACTCTAAATTTAGAGTATGTTTTTTCAACTGTTCATTATAGAAAACTGGATTATATAAGAACTACAGGAACTCAGTGGATGTATACAGGAGTGATGAATACTGGTGATTATATATTTGAAGATGAATTTTTAATGATTGAAACAGGAGTAGGGAACAATACAGGTTCTTGGATAATAGGTGGAAGAATTAATCCAAATTATTCATTAGGAGTATTTGTAAATAATTCACAAGTTATAGCGGCATATGGAACTATAACACAGGTTATGTATCCAAAAGTTGTAGAAAATCAGTGGTATGAAATGTATTTTTCGAGAGAAAGATTAACTATAGGTGGAGTAAACTATAACTTACAAGGAGAAAGTATTATACCTGAGTCTCAAGCAGCAGAAATAATATTAGGTGGTAATTTACTTGCTTATGATGGGGTATCAGTAGATAATCGTAATATGCAAGGTCAAAGAAAGTATTTTAAAATAACAGATGCAACTACAGGTGAGTATATAAAATACTTTATTCCAGTTCAATTAAATGAAACAGGAGAAATTGGATATTGGGATGAAATTAATAATCAATTTCACACTAATGATGGTACAGGAGAATTTTTATATCCATAATTTATATTGAAAAGTATGTTAGTAAATTGAGATAGATAAATATTATTCACAAAAAAACCAAAATATTTTATATTTATATAAATTATTTTGGTTTTAATTTACCATGAAGTTAAAATATGTTATTTACTTTTTGATTTAAAATGATTAATGTAAGAAATTAAAAGATTTATTCCAAACCAAATAGCGATAATTCTCCAAAATACTAATGGATTTGGATAGGTTGAAAAACTATACCAACTAAGTATGTAAAATAAACCTAAGGTGAAAATTAAAGTGATAAACAACGTAAGTAAAATAACTATAACTTTATTTCGAATATTTTTCATAAAGTCTCCTTATAAGAATTATAACATACCAAATATTTAAAGTATATTGTCTATACATTGTAAGTGTTAAGAAAAAACATTTTGTTTAAGATTAATTTACATATTTATAAAAAAATGTTATATTTTAATAGAAGGATGTGTAATTATGAAAAAGTACTTAACTCATCTATTGATCTTTGCATTAATTTTATCTATTGGAGGTAATATCTATTTTGTTTTATCAAAAAACAACGATGATAACGTTAAAAGTAGTTCAGGAGAAAAAATTACAGAAGAAGATTGTGAGGAAATAGCTGAAATAAAATATATCTATCAAGATTCTACTGTAATAAAAGATTCAGCAACTACTTTGTATAACGATATTCATCTTGCCATGTATAACAATAGTGCTCCCGATAGCGTAGATTTAATTTATTCAAATGCTGCTTTAACAGATAAATATAAAAACTTATTAGCTTTTGGAAGTGTATATGAAGATGTAAATAAAAATTATTGTGAAACAGAAAAGTGTTTATCTTATAGTGTTGATTTAACTGAATTTGAAGCAGCTTATGAAAAAATGTTCGGAACTAAAATATATTCAAAAATCGATTTTAATGGAGATAAAACAAATACTTGTAAATTCGAAGAAGATAAGATAAATTGTTACTATAACTCTTTAATAGAAAATTGGGATGGATCTGATAGTAACCCATATTTTGAAAGTTATATTATAAATGAATTAGCAGATATAAGAATTGAAAACGATTATGTTATTATTAGTGAAAAACATTTAGATGTTGTAATTATAAATGATAAAGTAGATATTAGCATTACTGATGATAAAGAAGAAAACTTATTAGATAAATATATAAGTAAAATAAAAAATAATACTTTAACTGAAAGTGAAATAAATGAAATTATTAGCGATAATGTAAGCCTTGTAGAAGAATATGAATTTTATTTTAAAATAATAGAAGACGGATCAATTTACTTTGAAGAAGTAAAGGAAAAATAAAAAAACTCAAAGCATTGTTGTTTATTAAATAAACAAATAATGCTAGAGTTATTTTTTTGTTTTCATATTAATACAAATTAAAACCATATAAAGTTTTTGATATTCTCAAAAATATTTATAGGATATAAGAGAATTAAAGGGGGTATCCTTTATACATTCGTTATTACCTTAACAATTATGTAGTGCGCTACTTATTTATCAAAAAGATTTTGGTCTTTTTTTATTTCGTAGGATATATTGTCACAAGTTATATTTATATTTGAATTTTCAAAGTTGTTTTCGTCGAAATTGTCTGAAAATATGACATAACTATTTTTATCACTTGTATCAATGTTTAAATAAATATTAGATATAAATTTACGATTATTATTATCATTAATGTTAAATGCAATAACATGATTAAAGGTCAATATAATCAATTCATTTTTATCATAAATATTTATTGAATCTTTCCAAAGAATTTTTAAAATTAAAGTTATTCTATTATTTTTATAATCATGTGCTATCTTTATATAATCGCATCCATGCAATGAATAAAATTTTTTCTTAAATTCTTCAATATCTTTCAGGTTTTTAATTGTTTCCATAAAGTTCCTTGTTTTCTAATTTATTATTATTTAGTAGCATTGATAAAACTTCATCTTTATATAAAATATCGAAATGTTCTTTATAAATAAATTTAACATATTCTATTTCATTTATATTATCAAATAAATACATTGAAACCGCTAACACTGTAACATTTCCATATTTGTCTTGATAATTTTCACTTTTGTCTTTGTCATAATTATTAACAATGTCATCTATTTTTATTTTTAAATCATGACTATCAAATTGCATATTGTTTTTTGCAAAACATAATCTAAAATTTTTATCGTAGGTACATTTAAAACCTAAAACAACTTTGTTATTTCCATTTTCAAAAAAACTATTATATTCATAAATCATTTCCATCACCAATTACATTATATATATAAATCATCAGATTAATCAATAGGTTTATATCAATTTTAAATTCTATAATGTAAATTATCTTTAGTATCTAGTTTTTATTCTTATATATATACTAATCAATTCATTCAACCATAAAAAAAGTTAATTGAATTGAATTGATTAGTTTGATTGATTTTTTTATGGAGTAAGTAACAGAGCTATCTACAACTCTTGCTAAAGACGATTGATGTAATTTAATCACTATATCTATTATACATTGATTTTAAGAATTATGTTATAATAGAAAAAGAAATGGAGCTTAACCATATGAAAAGAGAAACTCGCTTATTTAAAGATTTGCCTGATTTAATAGTGAAAATAAGTGATGATAATATTATCAATGTAACTGGAAGTGTAGGTTCTGGTAAATCCACTTTTGGTTTGAAATTCAGGGATGATAATGATTATATAGTTATCGGTTTAGATAGTATTGGTTCAGATGCATCAGAAAATACAATGAATGACTATGTTATGGAATTAAGAAAGGTATTAAAATCTAAATTTAAAGATTTGTCATTGTTTGAAACAATTTATTATAAAGATATTGTGGATTTTATATTAAGTCAAGATAAAAAAGGAATTATTGAAGGTGGACATTTATGTAAAGTAGAATCTATAGATGATTTAACCGGAACATTAATAATTAAAAGAACAGCAAGATTTAAATGTTATTATAGATCAGCTTATAGAGATTTTAAAAATCCTTACTTTAGAAAAGGATTATCTAAGTTTGGAATAATTAAAAGATTTTTTCACTGTTTTAAAAGAAGATTTCATCATATTTTTCCACAAAGTCAGATAGAAAAATTCATCATTATGGCAAAAGCATATCAAAAAAAAACGAACTAATAAAGTTCGACTAAATTACTTATTGGAGCAAGTGACGTAGGTATCTACAACTCTTGCTTAAGACGATTGATATAACTCAATCACTATAAATAGTATATAACTTTATTAATTTTTTTTCAATAAATTATTAATAAAAATTTAATATTATGTTAAAATGAATATTATGGTGATATAAATGAATAAAATTTTAGTAAGTGATTATGATAATACATTTTTTACAGATGAAATAAGCATTTTTGAAAATGTAAAAGCTGTAAATAAATTTAGAAATAATGGTAATGCTTTTATAATTGCAACTGGTAGAAGTTTTTTTGATTATGAAAAAAAGAAAAATAATTATAAAATAGAAAGTGACTATGTAATACTAAATCATGGAGCAACAATAATCGATATTGATGGTAATGTAAAATTTAATTTTCATATAGATGAAAAAATAGTACATGAATTAAAGAAATATTTATCACTTGATAATTGTCAAAAATATTTTTGTTGTTCTGAATTAAAAAGTCGTGAAAGTATAGAAGATATTTTTTTAACAAAAATACATATATCGTATAATTCCTATGATGAAATGAAGAAAGTTTATGATAATATTATTGAAAAATTCAAATGTGTTAAATGCTATGTTGTTGGTAAAAATATGATTGAAATTATTTCAGCAGAAACTGATAAAGATATAGCAATAAGTTTAATTTGTAAAAATAATAATAATATATATACTATTGGAGATAGTTATAATGATGTTCCTATGATTGAAAAATACAATGGTTTTTGTATGAAAAATTCAATTCCAAAGTTAAGTTTGAATTATAAGGAATATGGTAAAGTAGCTGATTTAATAAATGACATTCTTAGTGAGAAAGTTTGAATATGAAACTTAGTATGAAAAAAGAAAAAAATATTTTAATATTATTAGCAGCTATAAAGAAAATTATGATAATATTTTTAGGACCTTTCTTAACAGCATATTTTATTCAAAATTCAATTGATAACTTATCTGATCTGTCTTTGTATTATTTATTGTCATTCATTATATTGGGAATAGGAAGTTTTTTAGTATCTATCATAATAAAAAATAGATTTTGTTTAGGCATGTTTAGGATAGGTGTGTTTATAAATTTTATATATATACTTGTAATAGTATTGTTGAAAGAAAGTATAATTGACAATTTGTATTTAATTGCTTTGTTACATGGAATTTCATCAAGTGCTTATTTTGTTCCGTTTAATAAAATTTCTGTTGAAAAAGTCAGTAATAGTGAAAGAACAGATTTTACTATATTATCTAGAATTGTAAATTTAGGTATATCGGTTATATTTCCTATAATATTAGGAACTTCTATAACTTTAACAAATTTTCACTATACAACGTTTATTATTTTAATCTTATCGTTTATACAAATTATATTAACATTTTATATTAAACCATTAATTCCATCAAATAAAAAAAAGTTTTCTTTTAAACGTGTATTTAATATAATAAAAAAAAGCAAGGATGCGAAATTAATTTTACTAAATGAATTTTTATTTGGATTTCATTTAAGTGATGGAGCATTTAATGTTTTGATAACTGTAATTATTATTCAAAGCTTTAAAACAAATTTTAATTTAGGAATTCTAACTTCAGTATCTACTTTATTAGCTATAATTTCAACAAGTCTATATAAAAAGAAACATTCAATTAAAGTAGATAAGTCAATATTGTTTATTTCAGGTTTAATTCCTGCTATTATGTTATTATTTATGATTTGCATACCTAATAATTTCACTGTGATAATTTATGTAATCTGTTTTGAAATGTTCGTTGGTATTCTTGGGATTTCTCGTGATGTTAAGTTATACAATATTTCTGATAGTAAAATAATCAGTAGTGATGAAATGATAGAATTTTTATCGCTAAGAGAAATACTTTTAAATTGTGGTAGAATTATAAGTTTTATGCTTGTAATAATAACTATTACGTTATTTAATAATGACTTTTTAAATATATTACTTTTTATATTTACTATAGCAATATTGTTTAGTAGTATAATACTATCTAAAATTAATAATTATGATAGTTTATAAGATGACTTATCTTTCAAAGTCATCTCTTTTTCTTTATATTAAAATATATGATCTATACATAAAAAAATCGAACTAATAAAAGTTCGAGTAAATTCTCTATGGAGCAAGTGACGTAGGTATCTACAACTCTTGCTAAAGACGATTGATATAATTCAATCACTATATATAGTATATTACATTTTCAAAAAAAAGACAAGAACCCCAGGCGAGATGAATTCTCACATGCAAAGCATGCTTACTGGCATTGCCAACACATCGTTAATCCCTCACGAGTTCTTGTCTACAAATATATTATAACATATATAAACAATTTATTCCATTTATTGTTTATTTTTAATATTTTCTATGTAAAGAGACGTAATATATTCTATTGCTAAATCACTATATTTGTATATTATTCCTGAGTAATAAAATTGATAACAATACATTTGATTTTCTTTTATTTTATAACTTTTGCATATTTGTTGAAAAGTATTTTTTGTAAAACAATGTTCAATACCTAAAGCAAGTTCAAGACTTTCACAAATTTTTTTAATAGCATCATTAGTTTTATAAGGATGAGTTTTTTCTATATCCTTTGGAACTTCTATTAATTTTGCTTTTTCATTAGAGTCTTTGGAAATAGAATATACTAGATCTGCATCAGCTTCTTTTTTTGTAGAAACTAATCTTAATGTTTGCCCTAAATTTTCATCTGTGATTAACTCTTCATATAACTTTTCTTGAGTAATTAAAGTCATTGGATTTAATATTAATGAATTCGATTTGTTATTACCAGGATTTGTCAAAGCAATAAACGGTGTAATTTTATTATTGAAATTGTGATTTGGAAATTGTTTTTTAAAAAATGCATTAAAATTAGATATACATCTTTGATAAGCAGTTGATAAAATAAAATCATAATCTGGAATTATTAGATGTGTAGCTTTATTTCTGATACTTCTAATATAGCTGATGTTATTTTTAGTATGGTCAGTTGTGCTAGTGAAAACTTTTTCTACACATTCGTCCAATCCGATAGTTCTATTAGAACCATCTTTATAATTAATTATTTCAATAGAATTATTTTTATTAATTAAAAATGCTTTTAATAATAGTTCTCAAGCATTACAAATAAAAAAACAAAATCCTTCACTTCTATAATTAATTGTTGGTTTGTTAATGATTTCTAAAGCCATAAGATATGCTTCTTCGGATTTTTCTAATAGTGTACTCACATATTTGTTAATATTAGACATAGTTTCACCTTCTTTTAAAGGTTATAATAGCATATATTCTACAAATAATAGCATAAAAATTGATTTTTTTGAATAATTGTGGTAGTATAGTTGCCATATTTAAATTTAATAAGAGGAGGAATTTTGATGGAATTAATGGATACATTATTAAATGAATTAAAAGATAATGGTAAAGCTAAAGTAATTTACAAAACAATAAAAACAGGTAATCTAATAGGTTGCGCTTATTTAGAACTAAATCAAAATGGTGAGTGTAAAGTCAGTGTGGGTATGGAGGAATATGATGAAACTTTCGAATACATTGATATAGAATGTACGCCTAATTTTTCAAATTTATCTGAAATCACTGAGGAACGTGAATTTTATAATAGAATTTCAAGTGTTATGGCTCATGATTTAGAAGAAAATTTGAAGGATATTAGAGTGATTAAGTCCAATAAAAAAGAAAATCCTATTTCTGATGAAATGTTTGCTATAATTTTAAGTAACATATATTCAGCACTCGACTTTAAAAATTCAGACTATAAAAATGTTATTTTATCAGGAGATAGAGGATTACTAAACATACTTTCAAGCAAATTTGGAAATAAAACAGTGAGTGCAGGTGATATAGATATAAGTCAAATATCAATCCGAATGTATGAGGTAGGATTAAATATTAAAGATGCTAAAAGATTGTATAATATTGCAAATAGTAATCGTATTGCAAGCGATGCTACGAGAGAATTATTCTTAAAAATTTATTGTGACGATGAGAAAAATATAAGTTATTCTGATGAAATAAAAAAATTAGCCGAAGAATGCATGTTTTCTGTACAACCAGAAGATGAAAATGATATTCTTCCAGCTTGGGGAATTTGTGTGAAATTCGGTTTTGATAAGAAAAAAATCAATAAAAATCGAGATAAAATAATAAAATTGATTGAAGCAACAAATATTGGTTATCCAATGAGTTCACTTGAATTATTAATGCAAACTAAAACTGGTGAGTGTTGGAATAATTTATCTACATTTGAAGAATTTGAAATTCTAGAAAAATTGTTGGCTTTGGGAACTGCTTCTGGTAAATTAAGTAATAGTGAAGAAGAAAGAAGAGTAAACATAGCAGAATTAAATGAAGATTCATTATTACTAAGTCCTTTTGTATATGTTGATTTTAAAGATCAAGAACAAGTAACTTCTTGGTTGAGTGGTATGAAAAGGATTTCAAATAAGTTTTTGTTTCTAACTAAAGCTAATTTGAATGAAATCGATACACCAACAGAGTTTACCAAAAAGAGATAACTTTATCTTTCAAAGTCATCTCTTTTTTTGTCTTTATATTCGGAATTTTCATATACCTCTTTTATGTCATTATATTTATCACGAGATAAAATATCATACTTAAATAAATCTTTAGCAAACTCGAAATATTTTTTTCTATCGTTAGTAAAGAATTTATCTTGGATAAGGTTTACTAGATTATTAAATATTGATTTTAAAACATCTACTGTTCTTTTTAGGTATTTATTTTCAGATTTTAAATTGCTTATTTCTTCATTTTTCTTATCTACTTGTTTTGATAAAGTATTTACTCTAAGGTTTAATGCTTCATTATTTTCAGTTAGTGTTTTAATTTGTTCGCTCTTAGACTTTAAAGTATCATCCACATTGGTAAATGTTAAAGATAGATTATGAATATTTTCATATTCTTCATTTGATTTACTAACTGAAGAAATATACTTATCAATAGTTTCTTTATCTTCAGTAGTTATAATATAATTATTTTTGTTTAATTTAGATAATTTAAGGTTATCTATTTTTTGTTTTAAAATATTAGTTTCAGTATCTAGATTTTTAGAGTTATTATTGATGTTTTCTAAGTTAGTTTTATTTTTAATAATTTCATCTTTTAACTCTTGGTAGTTAGTCATATCAGATACATGAATATCTATATTTCTTCCTTTTTGTTTTTCTTTTAAATGAAATGGAGCTTAATAAATTTCTCTACTAATTTCATCCTGAAAACAAAAAAAAACCAATCTTACGATTGATTTATATCTAAATGCCCGGTACATTCCGAACAGAATCGTCATTGGAGCAAGTGACCGGGATCGAACCGGCATCCTAGCCTTGGCAAGGCCATATACTAACCATTGTACTACACCTGCAGTTGCAATAAGATTTTACCAAATTTTTGTAAAATAATCAAGATTATTTGAAAAAAAAATTAAAATTTGTTATAATTGTATACGTGAGATGAATAATATGAAGGAAAAAATTTTAAATTATATAAATAATGTAAGAAGATTAATAATAGAATACGTTGTAACCAATAGACTTTTCGTTACATACGTTCTTATATCTTTGATTGGAATGATGATTACAAGATTCTCGACTTTAGGAGAATTTTTCACATTCAGGTCATTAGTAGCAAACTTAGCTTTAATACTAATGATAGGATCTCTTAGTTATGTTTTAAAACCTAAGAATAGATTTAAATATTTATTTTTTTGGATATTAGTATTTACATTGATGGGTTTAGTAAATACAATTTACTATAAATTCTATGCATCATTTGCATCGTTTGGAGAACTAGCAATGTTAGGTCAAGCTGAAACAGTTACAGGTTCAATATATGACAAATTACATGTACTCGATTTTATTTACATATTTATGCCTATTATTTTTTACGGGTATCATAAAAAGATTAAAAAGACTTCGTACTATAACTTTATAACAAAATTTGAAAGAAAAAAAACAAAATTTACAAGTACTTTAGCTGTAGGTGGAACAATGTTGTTTTTTATATTATCTACATCAACAGCAACAGATTTTAGTAGACTTGGAAACCAGTGGAATAGATTATCTAACATGGAAAGATTTGGTTTAATATTTTATCAGTTTAATGATTTAGTACAAACTTTAAAACCTCAGTTTTCTTCGCTATTTGGATATGAAGAAGCAGCTGAGGCATTTAATGAATACTTCGCTGAAGAAAATGTAATTCCAGATAACAAATATACAGGTGTTTTAGAAGGCAAAAATATAGTGTTTATTCACATGGAAAGTATACAAACATTCTTGATGGATTTAAGTTATAATGGGGTAGAAGTAACACCTAACTTAAATAAATTAGCAGATGAAGGAATGTTCTTCACTAATTTCTTTCCACAAATTTCAACTGGAACGTCAAGTGATGCAGAGTTTACATTATTATCGAGTATGTATCCTGCATCAACTGGAACAGTATTTGTAAGTTACTATGATAGAAATTACATAACAATACCGAAAGTCTTGAGTGAAAAAGGTTATACAACATTTAGTATGCATGGAAATAACTTTACAATGTGGAATAGAAGTAATGCGCATCCTTCTCTAGGATATGAAGAATTTTACTACAAAGATAAATATGACTTTACAGAAGAAGATGAAATAGGTCTTGGAATAAATGATTCACTATTTTTTGAGCAGTCTATAGCATATTTAGAAGAAATAGAATCAAGTTCAACAAATTACATGGGAACAGTTATAACATTATCTAATCATTCTCCATTTGAAAGTGTAGATAAATACGTTGAATATGATTTATCGACAACATTTGAAGTTGAAAATGAAGATGGAATAACTGAAACAGTAACTACAGATTATTTAAGTAAAAAATCTATAGGTAGATATTTAAAAAGCAGTCATTTTGCAGATTTAGCTATGGGTGAGTTTATTGACATGGTAAATGAAAGTGAATATTTTAACGATACCGTATTTGTTTTCTATGGAGATCATGATGCAAAATTCTCTCAATCAGAAATGAATTATTTAATAAATTACGATTATATGACAGGTGATTTAAAAGAAGAAAGCGACCCGACATATGTTGAATATGATTCATTTGATCATGAGTTAGATAAAAATACACCGTTAATAATATGGTCTAAAAATGAAGAAATAAGAGAAACTATAAATGGTGAGTTTGATTACCCAATGGGTACAGTAGATGTAGCTCCAACACTTTACAATATGTTAGGTGTGTATAATGAATATTCTTTCGGGAATGATATATTTACAGCAAAAGATGACAACTATGTAGTATTTCCAAATGCAAATTTCTTAACAGCAGATATTTATTATAATAATTCAAAAAGTGAATATAAAGCTTTAAGAGAAGATGTAATTTTAACAGAAAATTATATAGAAGATTACCTAGCAAAAACAGAAGAAAAATTAACAGTATCAAATTCTATAATAGTTCATAATTTGATTGAAAAAGAAGTTTTAGATAAGGAGTAAAATGAAAAAAAGATATAAAATAATTTTAGTGCTAATTGTACTTTTGATAATAATAGCAGTTATAGTAAGTGCACTAAATGCATTTACTCCTAAAACAGAAGTTAAAATATTAGAAACAATAGAAGGATTTAGTTATAATTTATCTGATGCAGATACAAAGTTATATAAAGAAAATTATGACTTACTTAAAGAGGAATTAAAAAAAGAAGAGGTTGATCAAGAAATTTATGCAAAGTTAATTGCTAAACTATTTATAATCGATCTGTATACAATAAATAATAAAATTAATAAATATGATGTTGGTGGAACAGAATTCGTTTACACAGATATTGTTGATAATTACAAATTAAAAGTAAGTGATACAATCTATAAATATATTTCAAATGAAGCAAAAAAAGATTTGCCTGAAGTTACTAGTGTAACTATTGAAAGTATTGAAGAAACAGAGTATGAATTAATAATTAACGAAGAAGAAATATTATTTGATGGATATGTAATAAAAGCAAACTGGGATTATGAAGAAGATTACGGTTATGATGAAGAGGCTACAATTATAATTGTCTCAAAAGAAGAAAGAATGGAAATAGTTGAATTTACTAGCGGAGATTTAGATGAAGAAAATAATTAGAAAATTATCTAAAAGAAATAAATTTACAGTTGTTTTATATTTACTAACAATACTAGCTTATATTGTTAGTTTTTCCATATTTACTAAAAACGTATTAAGTTTAAAAGATATAGAGACGCTTGTAAGATATATTATATTAGCTTTATTCGCAGTGTATTTTATAAACTTTGTACTAGCAAATTTATTAAGAATTATAGAAAGAAGATATAAGAAATTTTATATATCGTTTAGTATAAGTTTATTTTTTATAATTATATTTATATTAGGTAGCCTTGCAATTAATTTTGTATATTCGGGAATATCAAGTTTTGGAGAAAGTGAAACAATAGTATATTCGCAACACTTAATAACTTTAACAGATGATGAATTAGAAGAAGAAGATAATATAGGTATAATATCATCAGATGACGATAATCATGGAAATGATTTGTCTACAAAACTTATAGAAGCAGAAAGATTGAGTAATAAAATATTAACTTATGATGATTATGTTCATATGTTAACGCAGCTTTATGAAGGTAAAATTGATGCAGCTTTAGTACCTGGAACATATTTGACATTATATAGTAATGAAGAAGGATTTGAAAATATTGCAAGTGAAACAGAAATCATTGCAACGTATAGTGAAGAACAAGAGAATAAAGATATAACAATTACATCAACTAAAGATTTTGATGAACCACTTACATTTCTTATAATGGGAGTAGACTCAGAAACTGATGGTTTAAATGCAAATGCTGCCTTCAATGGTGATACTTTAATGATGGTAACATTTAATCCTAAAACACTAAATGCTACAATGTTTAGTATTCCAAGAGATACTTTAGTTCCAATAGCGTGTAGATCAAATACATTAAATAAAATAAATTCATCAGCAGCATATGGTACTGAGTGTGTTATAGATACAGTAGAAAATTTTACAGGTATTACAGTTGATTATTATGTAAAAATAAATTTCAAAGGTGTAGTAGATTTAGTAGATGCTATTGGAGGAATAACAGTAGATGTTGAAGAGCCGGATATAGATACATATGATGGTCAAGTATGTGAGCAAAATTCAGATAGACAGTTCGGAGATGAACTTATATGTATGGATTCAGGAATTCAACATTTAGATGGTGAGCAAGCACTTGCTTATGCTCGTAATAGAAAATTATATTTAACATCTGATTTAGCAAGAACACAACATCAGCAACAAGTAGTAGAAGCAATAGCAAATCAATTACTTACACTGAGTAGTATTGAAGATTTTGAAAAAGTATTTGATACAGTTGATAAAAATATAGTTTCAAATATGCAACCAGAACAAATATTTTCAGCATATAATGTTATGAAGGATATTGTATTTAATTCAATAAGTGGAAATGGATTCGTATCAATTGAAAAAAGTTATTTAGAAGTTTATAGCTTAAGAGTATGGATTGAGTCAAGCCAAAGAGAAAGTGAAACTTTAGGATATTATAAAGATTCGCTAGAAGATATAAAACAAATGATGGAAATAAACTTAGGCTTAAAAGAAGATGAAAGTACAAAAACATTCTCATTTTCTGCTAATGAATATTATGAACCAGTAGTAGCAGGAGATGGATATGTTAAAGAACGAACTGAAGAAGTATTATCAAATTATGTAGGTTCAAATAAATCAGATGCCCAAAGTTTTTGTACAAAAAATGGAATAAGTTGTACATTCGAAACAGTTGATTCAGACGATGAAAATTATAATATGTATGTAAGTGAAGGATTAATAGGAGCACAAAGTGTACACGAAAAAGTACTGTTATCTACAATAGATAAAATAACATTTTATTTAGTAGGAGAGAACTTAAATAAAGAAGATGAAGAAGACGAACCAACTGAAAATAATGAAGAAAAGCCAGAAGAAGAAAAACCAGAAGAAGAAAAACCAGAAGAAGATTTAGAACCAGAAAAAGAACCTGAGTCAGATGTATCATCATCAGACAATGATTCATTAGAATAAAAAAGAAATAATTTGAAATTATTTCTTTTTTTTTGCAAGAAAAAAACATATATATATATGCTTTATTTCTTTTTCTTATTTCCTAATTGTTTATTAATTGCATCTACTTTACTTTTTTTAGTGTTAGTATTATTTTTCTTCTTAGTAGAAGAGTTTTTAGATTTAGCACTAGTTTTCTTCTTAGTAGAAGCATTTTTGTTTTTAGTATTAGTATTTTTAGAAGTAGTTTCTTTTTTACTTGTAACTTTAATTTCTGATTTATTATTTTCAGCAGCAGGTTTATCTTTTGTTTTCTTAGTTTTATTTTGCTTGTTATCTTTAACGTTAGTCTTTTTAACTTCTTCTTTTTTCTTAACTTTAGTATTAGGTTTAACTTTATCTTTCTTAACTTTTTTAACAGTACTTACTTTACTCTTAACTTTTTTACTATTTTTAAGGTCTACATTTTTAAGTTTATTAAATAAGTTAGAAAATTTATTTTTAATACCTGTAAACATTGTTTTAGGATTAAATTTACTATTTTGGGTAACCTTTTTAGTTAATGAAGTAACTTTTAATTTTAAGTCATGAGCGTAATCTTTAAATGTAGGTTTATCACTTTTATCGTTTTTACGTTTTAAGCGATAATTGTTAAAATTAATTTTAATATCTGTAATATAATCTTTAAATTTGATTTTATCTTTTTGATCTGTTTTCTTTTTAATATCTTTAGTAGAATTAATTTTAACAACTTTCTTATTAGTGTTTTTCTTAATAGTCTTACTTTGAATTTCTTCTTCAGTAGGTTTAAGAAGTAAAAATAATATAAGAACGGTTAAAGTTAATAAATATAAACAGATCAAACATATAAAAATTATGTCAATTTGATCAAAAGTTTTTGTCATTTGTATCACCGATTTTATTATATTATAAAGTTTATTAAAAAACTAGTGTAAATTTGACACTTTTAAATAAAAATGTCAAATTGAATGGAAAAAGTATACTCAAAATGATATAATGTATAAAGATAGGAGGCATAATGAAAAAAGTAGTATTTATATTTATAATGATAATAACTTTCATAATGCCTGAAATAGTATCAGCTAAAACCTACAATGTTAGAATAGTTGACGAATATGTAAACTTAAGATCAGCACCTTCGACTAGTGGAACATTAATTGAAAGATTAGAAGTTGATACTATCCACACTTTAATTGAATTAGAAAAAACAAATAACTGGTATAAAATAACAAGTGCATCAGGAAATATAGGATATATTTCTGCTAACTATGCAGCTGCATTTATTGATTATCAAACAGAAAGTAGTGAAGCAGTAACAGAGTGCGAAATAGCAATGAAAAATGCTGGTTTCACAGATTCATCTTACTGGCCATATTTATGTTTTATGAAAGAAACAAATCCAAACTGGAATTTTGTACCAATCATTACAAATTTAGAATGGCAAGATGCAGTAGAAAACGAAAGTATATGTGGTAGAAGTTATATAATGACTAGTGATGCCAATTACATAGATTCTAGTTGTGTTAATCAGTATGAACATACTTGGTACCCAGCGAGTAAAAAAGCAGTTTCTTATTACATGGATCCGCGTAACTTTTTAGCAGAAAATTTTATTTTTCAATTTGAATATTTAAAATATGACACTTCACTTGAAAGTAGTTATGTACCAGTTATAACAAGTACACTTTCATCGTCAAATTTTTATAATTATCATCTTGCACTAGGTAATGATTTTTCATCAGTACTTAATACAGCTGCAAAAGATGCTAATGTAAGTCCTACATTCTTAGCGGCTAGAATTCTTCAAGAACTAGGTAGTAAAGATTCTTTATACGGTTTATTTAGTGGTATTGAAGAAGGATATGTAGGATATTATAATTTTTATAATTATGGAGTTACAGATTACTGTGCTACTACACAAGGGGCAGTAAAATGTGGTCTTGATTCAGCTGTTAGGTATGGCTGGAATACATTATATAATGCGTTAAAAGGCGGAGCAGTCTTCATTGGTGATTATTATGTAAATGTAGGGCAGTATACAACATATTTACAAAAATTTAACGTAGTGCCAACTGACTCTTCAAAGTTATATGTACATCAATATCAAACTAATATTATGGCTCCAATGACAGAAGCAAGAACTGTATATAGTAGTATAGATTCAAAAGGTTTGTTAGATAATGCATATACGTTTTATATACCTGTTTACAATAATATGGATAAAATAGTTGACAATACAGGCTCAGGTGCTACTGGAGAAGAAGAAGATGCAGTAGATCCAAGTGTTATTGAGATAAGTACAATTGTAACGACAAGTGGTTATAGATACCAAACAGGTTATATAAGTAATTTTGAAGTAGGCACTTTAGTTAGTGATGTTTTAACAAAACTTGAATCAGTAGCGGGAAAATCAAATGTAACAATTACAAATAAAGATGGTTTTACTATAACAGATGGACTTATAAAAACAGGTGATAAAATAACAATAAAAAATTCGCTTACAACTGAGTCTTTAGTTGTAATAGTTTATGGTGATACATCAGGTGATGGAAAAATAGATGCACTTGATTTATTGCAAGTTCAAAAAAATATATTAGGAACATATAATTTAGTTAATGAATATGCTCTAGCAGCAGACACATCAAAAGATGGAAAAATAGATGCACTTGATTTATTACAAGTTCAAAAAAACTTGTTAGAAACATATAAAATAGAACAATAAAAAGGAGTAAAATGAAGAATATAAAATATATAGTAGCTGCACTGTTGTGCATCTTTATCTTACCAGGGTCAGTAAATGCTGCAAGTGGTAATATATCAGTAACAAGTTCATCAACGATAGTTCTTGGTAATACGGTAACAGTTACAGTAAAGTTATCAAGTTCAGTAGCAATTGGATCTTGGGAAATGAATTTATCATATGACAAAAGTTATTTAGAGCTTACTAGTTCAACGGGTGAAGCTGGTGGAGTTGGAATGGTTAATTCATCAGCAGGAGTTTCAGGAATTACAAGTAAAACATACACATTTAAATTTAGAACTTTAAAAACTGGTTCAACAAAAGTATCAGTATCAAGTTATGATGTGTATGCAAATGACTTTACACCAATGACTATTAGTTCATCAAGCAAAACAATAACAATAAAAACGCAAGAAGAAATCGAAGCAAGTTATTCAAAAGACAATGATTTAAAATCTTTATCAGTAGATGGTTTTGAATTAAATCAAACATTTGACAAAGACATACTTGAATACACAGTAGATGTGCCAGAAGACACAAAGGAAATAAAAATAAATGCTAGTAAAAATGATTCTACAGCAAGTATTAGTGGAACAGGAACATTTCCGGTTACAAGTGGAACTAATACCTTTGAAATTGTTGTAAGGGCGCAAAATGGTAGTGAGCAAACATACAAAGTAGTAGTAAATGTAATAGATAAAAATCCAATAAATATTGAAATTGAAGGAAACACTTTATCAGTGGTTAAAATAAAAGAAGATTTAACAGTTCCAGATTTATATGAAGAAGTAACTATTAAAATAGATTCATATGATATTCCTGCATTTTACAATAAATATTTAGATTACACATTAGTAGGATTAAAAGATACAAGCGGCAATATATATTTATACATATATGATGAAGAGGTAAACTCTTATGAGTTATATAATGAAATTAAATTTTCAAATCTTACAATTATACCAATTAAAAGTGAAGAGCTTTTAGAAGGTTACGAAAAATTTAGCGAGAGTGTAAATGGAGTAGAAAGTGAAGTTTATAAGTTAGAAAAAGATTCTAGATATTCAGTATTTTACGGTAAAAATGTAGAAACTGGAGAAGAAGGTTTTTATAAATATGATAATGTAGATAATACACTTATGAAGTTTGATGAAGAAGAACATGAAGAATATACACTGTTAAGCCAAAATATGAAATTATATACATATATAATTTTTGGTTTTTCAGGAATGTTTATAATATTATTTATAATTATAATAGTTTTAATAGTTAAAGTTAATAAAAGAAAAGTACAAAACAAAAATATTTCTAAAAAAGAACCTACGAGTAAACCGGTTAATAAGCCTGTGAAAGAAGAAGTTAAAGAAGAAATAAAAGAAGATAAAAAAACAAGGGAAGAAAAACCTAAAGAAGAAACAAATAAAAAAGATGCTGAAGAAAAAGAAGAAACAAATAAAAAAGATTCTGAAGAAAAAGAAGAAGAGTTTGCACAGTTATAGTCAAATTCTTCTTTTTTATTGAAATAAAAATTCAAATAAATTATAATAAAGTCAGGAAGTGATAAAATGGCGTTAATAAAGTGTCCAAAGTGTAATAAGGACGTAAGTGATACTATAAAAAAATGTGTACATTGCGATGTTAATATCAAATCTGAGTTAAATCGCCAAAAAAAAATTAAGTTGAAACTACTAGAAGAAAAAAAAGAAAAAATAGAAGATAAGTTAATAAAAAGAAAAGAAAAAATAAAAAAGGAAATTAAAAAAGAAATAACAAAAGCGAAGGTGACCAAAGAAAAAAAGACTGTAAAAGTGTTTTTCGATACATTGTTAATTTTATTAACGGGAGTATTACTAGGTATTGGTTTAATGTTCAGTTATTACAATTTTTTCTTTAAAGATGGATTTCAACAGAATGATTGTGATGCACAAACTAACTATGAATATTTAAATGAAGAAATGAATTACTATGTAGGTGGTATGAAAGAGATTATTAACCCTCATGAAGTGAATTCAATAATTTTTGCAGATAATGAAACATATTTTATGGATTTGGTGTTGAATACAAGAGATGTTGTTACATTCGAGTATGACATATATTTATATGAAGAACAAGAAGTTGAAATAAGACCTGAAGCAAGCGCTTTGTGTGGTACTAATGAAAATGATTGTTCAAGCATGATACATTTTGAAATGAAATATAATAGTGTGCAAAATGTTTATGATGATATAAACGGAATTAGATATAAACAAACTATAATAGTTAATATAATACCTGATGAAAAATATGCAAACGATAAAGGTTATATCGATATAAAACTTACACTTAGTGCAGATTTATATTAAAAAAGAGGAGTAGTTATGAAAAAAGAGTGTCCAGAATGTAAAAAAAATGTAGATTATAATTTGAAAAGATGTTCAAATTGTGGTTTTAAATTACCTAGAGAAAAAAAATCTTTAAAAGATTATGATTATTCTAAATTGTTAAATAAAAAAATAGGATTTGCTTTTGTGGGTATTGTACTGGTAGTGTTTATATTTAATGTAATAAATAATGATAAAAAAGAAATTGAAAACACTGTTAATGAGTATTTTAGTTTAATAAAAGAAGACAAAAATGAGTTAGCGAATAAACTTTTAACTAATGAATTATATTTAATAGATAATGCCATGTTCAATGAAGAAAATACTAAGTTATATTTAAGTAAATTAGATGTTAAAGTGACTAATGTAAAAATTGAAGGAGCTAGAGCTATTGTAGAATTAGAAAGAAAGGCTCCAGATTTATCGTACCTATTTGATAGATTCAAAGAAGAAGTAGACAAAGTTTCGTTAAATAATATGCCAACAGCAGATGAAGTTTATAATGTAGAGTTAAAGTCGAAAAATTTAGAATATACAACTAAAACATTTGATATTAGTTTAGTGAAAAATAAAAACAACTGGGAAATTGAAAACAATGAATATCTAACTAATTCAATATTTACAAATATAAGTACGTCTATAAATTTTGACGATGTTATTGATGATAGTGAGCAAGAAAGTAAAGAAGAAAAGTACTTACAATATGTTCAGTTAGTAAACTATAATTTGGATTATTTTGATAGTTATTCAAGTAACAACGTACCTGGTATATCAGACATAGAAATAAAAAATAATGGAGACCACGAAATTACTGAAATTAAATTGAAGTTAGAGTTTAAAGATGATAATGGAAAAGTTATTTCTGAAAAAATAATTTCTGTTATGGATTTATTTACACCAGAAATAAAACCAAATTATAGTTTTAAACAAGAAGAAGATAAATTTTTTGAAGTAGAAAATTTGTCAAGTGAAATTAGTTTAGAAAATGTGAGTGTGACTGTTCACTCAGTTAAAATAGTTGAATATTTAGGTGAAAAAGAATCGGAAGAAGAAATATATATCAGAGAATATATGGATCTACTAGATTATAATGTAAAAATACATACAAAATATAATAATGATAGAATTCCTGGGATAAGTGAAATAGAAATTAAAAACAGGGGAGAAAAAAACTTGAATGAAGTTACTATAACAGTTTATTTCCAAGATGAAAATTATAATGATATTGCAGAAAATAGTATTCTAGTAATAGGAAATATATATGACTATAATGATGGACTTAAATCTAATTATAGTTGGAAAATGGATAATGATAAATTTTACGAATTAGAAAATTTATCAGAAGAAGTTTCCCTTAGTAGATACAGAGTAGAAATATCAGAAATAGAATTTGAATAAACTGTAAAAATTGAATATTTGCACAGTTATAGTCAAATTCTTCTTTTTTATTGAAATAAAAAGTTATTTAAACTATAATAAATAAAGGGAAACCTTTAGAAAGAAGATAATATGACGAAGAAAAAAGAACTAGTAAAAAACACAGCTATAATATTTATAGGAAGAATGTTTACACAGTTATTAACAATATTAATGCTTCCTCTTTACACATCTTACTTAATTACAGCAGAATATGGATATGTAGATTTAGTACTAAGTTATATAACGTTAGTAGTGCCTATAGTTATTTTACAGCTAGATGCTGGAGTTTTTAGATTTTTAATTAGTAACAGAGGAAAAGAAGAAGAAACAAATAAAGTTATAAGTTCAACAGTTAGTGTGCTTTTAAAAACTGTATTAACTGCAAGTTTAGTTTATATAGCTTTAATGCAGTTTATTAATATTGACTTTAAGTATTATATATTAGTGTGCGCTATAACTAGTTTAACTTCAAGTTGTATGCAACAAATTTCTAGAGGTCTTGGTAACAATTTACAATTTTCTATTGCAAGTGTATTAACAGGTATAACAACAATAGGATTAAATATATATTTTATAGTATTTTTAAATATGGGTGCTTTAGGTATGATTTTAGCACTTACTTTAGCAAATCTTTTATGTACAGTATATTTATTTTTCATACTAAAAACTCATAAAAAAATAAAGTTAAAATATATAGATAAAAAAATGACAAAAGATTTATTAAGTTATTCAATGCCACTTATACCAAATAGTATTTCATGGTGGATTGTAAATATAAGTGATAGAACAATAATAACGGCATTTTTAAGTGTAAGTGCCAATGGTATATACGCTATTGCAAATAAATTTCCATCAATATTAAATTCTATATTAGGTATATTTTCAATGTCATGGACAGAATCAGCGTCACTTCATATAGATGCAGAAGACAAAGATGAATTTTTTACAGCAACAGTAAATACTTCGATTAGATTTTTTGGTTGTATGGCGCTTGGTATAATTACATGTTTACCATTTGTATTTCCAATATTAATTGATAGTGCATATTCTGATGCATACAACTATGTTCCAATACTTATTTTAGCAGCACTTTTCAATATGTTTGTAATAAATTACAGTGCAATATATATAGCAAAAAAATTAACAAAGCAAGTAATGTATACTTCAATAGTATCAGCTGCTATTAATATAATACTAAATTTACTTTTTATAAATTTAATAGGTCTGTATGCAGCAAGTATTTCAACTGCAGTATCGTATGCGTTGATGGCTTTATATAGAGCAAAAGATGTTAAAAAATATGTTAATATAAAGTATGAATATAAATATATATTATTGATATTAATTATGTTTGTAGTTTCAACAACTATATTTTATTTCAAAATTACAGCACTAGATATTATAAATTTAATAATGGTAGTAATAATTAGTTACTTACTTAATAAAGATATGGCTTTAAAAGTATTAAATAAATTTTTAAATAAATTTCTAAGAAAGAAAGTGTAAAAAAATGAAAAGGGTTTTATTGATTAGTGTGTTACTTATATATATGGGGATTATTTTTTATTTTTCACATCAAACAGGAGTTTCTTCACAAAGTAGCAGTGATATTTTAGTAGATGGTTATGTTAATATACTAAATAGTAATTTAGATTTAGAAGTAGTATCTTTAGTAATAAGAAAATCTGCTCACTTTATATCATTTGGAATTTTAGCAAGTGTAATGTTTTTTACATTAAAAAGTTTTAAAGTAAATATTTTAAAAAACATAATAATAAGTTTTATATTTACTGCTTTTTATGCTGCAACTGATGAATTTCATCAAACTTTTATAATAGGTAGAAGTGGAGAAGTAAAAGATGTATTAATTGATTCAATGGGAGCAATATTTTTCTTACTAGTATTATATTTAATTTACAGGAGAAGATATGATAAATGTTAGTTATTTTAATATGGTAGTGACAACACTACTAAGTATATATGCATTTTTCTTATTAAAATCAATAATTCCAATATATTATTTAATTATATTTTTAATTATAGTTTTAATTATACTGGTAGTAAATTATAAGTTAATACATAAGTATAAGAAAAAAAGATGGATGAGATTACTTCTTATTTTTCCAACAGTAATAATTATAGCCTTAGAGTTTTATGTGTTAGTTCAGCTAGATAATTTGACTACATTTTTAGATTTCATTACAAATGATCACGTTGAAATAGATAATTTTAATTTATTAACTTTAAAAAGTAATGATGAAGAAATGGACTCGGGAGATAAAATTGGTATATATGTATCAAAAAAAGAAACATATACAGAAGCAATAAAATCACTATCGAGAAAATACAATCAAACTCTAAAAATGTATTATTCATACGACGATTTATTTGCAGATTTATATTCAGGAGAAATAAATTATGTTTATGCAAATGAAGGTGAGTGGCAAATAGTAATTTCTAGTGAAGAAGCAAGATATTTTGATTTAAAAATAATAGATGAATTTGTAGTAGAAACAAAAATAGATGTAGTTCCAAGAGAATTTGATATTACGAGTGAATCATTTATAGTATATTTAAGTGGAATAGATAGTTCAGGAGAAATTTTAACAAATACACCAAGTGATTTAAATATGCTTTTAGTAATAAATCCAAATACTAAAGAAATATTAACAGTAAGTATTCCTCAAAACTATTTTGTACTTTTGCCTACATATAAAGCAAAAGATAAATTAACTAATGTTGGAGTATATGGAATAAATGAAAGTATGTTAGCAATAGAAAATTTGCTTGATACTGAAATAGATTATTTTTTAAGAGTAAATTTTAGTGGATTAGTTTCGCTAGTTGATACTCTAGGTGGAATTGATGTTTATTCAGAATATAGTTTTAAAACAGATAATTATAAATTTAGTACTGGAATAAATCATTTAACTGGCTTAGAAGCTTTAGAATTCAGTAGAGAAATAGATAGTTTTAGCACAGAAGATAGACAGCGTGTTAAAAATATGCAGGCAGTAGTAGAAGCAGTAGTAAATAAGTTATCATCAAGTTTTGTATATTTAAATTCATATGATGAAATATTATCATCTCTTGAAGAAAATATAAGTACAAATATGCCAAGTGAAAATATAATAAAATTAATAAACATGCAGCTAAGTGAATTAAGTTCGTGGCAAATAGAAAGTTATAGTTTAAATGGATCTGACTCAGGCCAAAGTACATTTTTGACTAATCAAATAAAAGAAGTAATACTTCCAAGTGTAGATACAATCATTATAGCAAAAGATAAAATAAAAAATGCTTCTTAAAATTTAATAAAAGATAAATAAGCATATAATATACATTGCAAAGAAATTAATAGTGTTTATAACATTAACTAAAGTAGATAATATAAGTAATTATGATGTAATTAGTGCATTAGTTACAGATAAAACGGCACTGATCAGAAAAACGAATCATGTTTTAATGGAATAATTCAGTAAAATAAGCTCTATATTACAAATGTAATATGGAGCTTTTAAAATTGTAAAGTATTAATAACTTATATATTTTACTTTTTTTTTACAATTATATAAGTTATAATAACTATAAGGAGTAAAAAAAGATGAATATATTAAACAACGAATCATTAGTTTTGATTTTTATAATAACACTTACATTCAGTTTTTTATTTACATTTGTAGTTAAAAAATTGGCATTTCATGTGGGGGCACTTGACATGCCAAATGAAAGAAAAGTGCATAAAAAGCCTATGCCTAGATTAGGAGGCTTAGCAATATTCTCATCATTTTTACTAGGACTTTTAATACATGGTAATTTATCAGAAGAGATAGTAGCAATTTTAATAGGTGCTTTTATAATAGTAATAGTAGGTATTTTTGATGATATAAAACCTGTAAAAGCAAGATATAAAATAATATTTCAAGTAATAGCATCATTTATAGTAATATATTTTGGTAATATATATATTGACGAAATAAGTTTACTAGGTTGGGTTATGACTTTTAATTATTTCTGGTCATTTGTAATATCTATGGCATTTATGCTAGGTATAACAAACTCAATAAACTTAATAGATGGACTTGATGGACTAGCAGCTGGAGTATCTACAATTTATTTTGGAACGATTTTAGTTATTGCTACAATACTTAATATGTTTGGAGGATTAGATATATTAATATGTGTAATAATGCTTGGAGCAACACTAGGATTTTTAGTACATAATTTCCCGCCGGCGAAAATATTTATGGGAGACGTAGGAAGTTTATTTCTAGGTTACATCATTTCAGTAGTAGCACTTTTAGGATTTAAAATTACTACAATAACAACTTTATTTATACCAATTTTAATTTTAGCAATTCCAATATTCGATACACTTTTAGCAATTTTCAGAAGACTTTTAAATCATAAAAGTTTAGGAGAGGCAGATAAAGAACATTTTCATCATCAATTATTAAAATTGAAATTTACTAACAAAGCAAGTATTTTAATTATATATGCAATTAATATTATGTTTGCATCAGTTTCAGTATTTTATATACTAGGTGATGGAGAAATAGCAATGAGCATTTATATAATATTAATGATATTATTACTATTTGTAGTTTTAAAAACTAACATATTATTTGCAAAAAAAGAAAATAAAATAAAAAAAATCAAAAAGTGAAGATACTATGACTAACTATAATTTCATATTTAATGACATAGTTAAGTATGGACAAGAAGTATTATATTCGAAAGAAAAAAATGTGATATTTCCTGTCTATGAATATTGTGAAAATTCTGAGTTTGAAAAATTTATTTTTGAAAAAGAATTTGAAGCAAAAGAAAGAGAGTAATATTACAAATGGAAAATGCAGTTATGTCAAAAGAAGATAAAGAACTACAAACATTTGAAGAATATGAGCAAAAAGAAAAATTAAAACATGAAGATAGTAGTTATACAAGAAAAAGAGTTTAAATAATTAATCCATTAATAAAAATGGGTTTTTATTTTGATAAAAAAATATTTTTTTATTGAAAAACAAAAATAAATTTAGTATTATTTATATATGTAGTCAAATATAGTTAGTTTATTTGATTATAAATATATACGAGGGTGGAAAATGGAGAAAGTAGTAAAGTTATTGTATTTAAGAAATGAAGCTAAAGAAAATTTAGTAGAAATGAAAAAAATGCAAAACGAAGGATATTTAAATATATTTTCTTTTGATATAAAGAATTTTAATTTAAGTGATAGTCCTTCAGAAGCTGAGTTATTAACAGTAGAGTATATAGTTAATAAATTAGTAAGTTATAATCCTGATTTTATTTATAGAGCAGGAGAGATGATTGAAGTAAATAAAGAAACTATTAAAAGCGATATTTTATGGTCAATTTATTTAGAAAGAAATCAAAATATTAATTCAGGGAAGGAAAGATAAAAAAATGAATGTAATAGAAACAGGTTTAAAAGATTGTTATATAATAGAACCAAAAGTATTTGGAGACCATAGAGGGTACTTTATGGAAACATATAATGAAAAAACGTTAAAAGAAAATAATTTAAAATATCATTTCGTACAAGGAAATGAATCATTTACAGAAAAAAAAGGAACATTTAGAGGTTTACATTTTCAAAAAGATCCTCATTCACAAGCTAAACTTGTAAGAGCTACTAGTGGTGAGGCTATGGTAATAATAGTAGACTTAAGAAAAGATAGTCCAACATATAAAGGTGTAAAAAAAGTAGTAGTTACTGCTGAAAATAAAAGACAAGTAATTGTACCTAGAGGATTTGCTCACGGATTTTTAACATTAACAGATAATGTAACATATTCTTATCAAGTTGATAATGCATATAACTATGAAGCTGACAGTGGTATAAATGTTAATTCTGAAGAGTTAGATTTAGGTTTTGATTTTGAAAATCTAATATTATCAGAAAAAGATATAAATTCACAATCACTAAAAGATTATGATGAAAACTATTATGGATTTACTATGGGAAGTGTATATCCAGTATCTACAGCATGTTATGTAAGAGCGAGAAAATAAGATGAAAGGTATAGTATTAGCTGGGGGTAGCGGAACGAGATTATATCCCATAACAGAAGGAGTAAGTAAACAATTATTACCAGTTTATGATAAGCCAATGATATATTATCCTATTTCTACTTTGATGTTAGCAGGAATAAAAGATATACTAATTATAACAACACCGGAAGACCAAAATTCATTCGTAAGATTACTTGGAGATGGAAGTAAATATGGTATAAATTTAAAATACGAAGTGCAACCGGAACCAAAAGGATTGGCTCAAGCATTTACTATTGGAGAAAGTTTCATTGGTAATGACACATGTGCTATGGTACTGGGAGATAATTTATTTTACGGAGCAGGATTTTCAGGTATAATGAAAAATGCAGTTTTATCAGCGGAAAATAACAAATCAACAGTATTTGGGTTTGATGTTAAGGATCCACAAAGATTTGGAATTATGGAAGTTGATGAAAATAAAAATATAATTTCAGTAGAAGAAAAACCCAAAAATCCTAAATCGAATCTTGCAATAGTGGGATTATATTTTTATCCAAAAGATGTAGCATATATGGCAAAAAATGTAGAACCTTCAGCAAGAGGAGAGGTGGAAATTACTACTTTAAATGATATGTATCTTCAAGAGCAAAAGTTAAAAGGAGAAATATTACCAGAAGGATTTTCGTGGTATGATACTGGAACATTTGACAGTCTGATTGAAGCAGGTCAAGCAGTGAAGGCAATTCAAGATAATAGAGGTAAGGTAATTTCATGTTTAGAAGAAATAGCTTATAATAATAATTGGCTATCAAAAGAAGATTTAGAAATAAGAGCAGAACTTTTAAAGAAAAATAGTTATGGTCAATATTTAGAAACAATTACAAATAATAAATATCAAAGAATCAGAAAATAATTAATATAAGCACTTTAAAGTGCTTTTTATTTGATTAAAGAAAGTGAATTATGATATAATTATTAAGAGAAATAAGGAGATAATGTAATGGTTTCAGATAAAAATGCAATAGAAGTAAAAGATATGACTAAAGACTTTAAATTGTATTCAGATAAACCTCAAACTTTGAAAGAAAAGATAGTAAGAGGATTTAAAAATAAAACAGAAATAAGAACAGTTTTAAAAAATATAAATTTAAATATAAAAAAAGGTGAAACAGTAGCTTTAATTGGAGTAAATGGTAGTGGTAAATCTACACTTTTAAAATTAATGACAAAAATTATTTATCCAAATAAAGGAACTTTGAAAACTTATGGTAAATTAACAAGTTTACTAGAACTTGGTGCTGGTTTTCATCCAGACTTTACAGGAAGAGAAAATATATATTTTAACGCTTCGATTTTTGGTTTAACAAGAAGTGAGATTGAAAGTAGAATAAATGACATTATAGAGTTTAGTGAATTAGGTAATTTTATAGATTCACCGATCAGAACATATTCATCAGGAATGTATATGAGACTTGCTTTTAGTGTAGCGATAAATGTAGATGCAGAAATACTTTTGATAGATGAAATTTTAGCAGTGGGAGATCAACATTTCCAAGATAAATGTTTTCAAAAATTAGAAGATTTATCAAAAAGTGATAAAACTATTGTAATTGTATCTCATAGTTTAGCAGCAATGGAAAAATTATGCGATAGAGCAATTTGGATTAACAATGGAGAAGTGGCTCAAGATGGGAATTTCAAAAAAGTTGTTGATGCTTATCTTAAGGAGTGTGCATAATGAAAATATTTAAAGAATTATTTCAATATAGAGAATTATTTAAAACAAATGTAAAAAAAGAAATTAGAGGAAAATATAAAGGGTCATTTTTAGGTGTATTATGGTCATTTATTAATCCACTTTTAATGGTTCTAGTTTACGCAATAGTATTTCCGTATATCATGAGAATAGAAACAGAAAATTATTTAATATTCTTAATATGTGGGGTAATACCGTGGAGTTTTTTTACACTTAGTTTATCACAAGGAACAACAACCATTACTAATAATGGGAATTTAATTAAGAAAGTTTATTTTCCAAGAGAAATATTACCAATTTCAGTAGTGAGTAGTACTGTTATTAATTTTTTGATATCGTGTATAATAATTTTATTGTTTGTTATATTTGGTGGTATTGGACTTTCATGGCATTTAGCCTTCTTACCACTTATAGTAATAGTTCAATACATTCTTACATTGGGAATTGTATTTGTACTAAGTGCTATTAACGTTTATGTAAAAGATGTAGAATATATAGTAATGTTTATAATAAACTTAATGTTCTATGCAACTCCTGTGTTGTATACTACAGATACATTTAGTGGACCGATACTTTGGATATTTAAGCTTAATCCAATGGCACATTTAATAAATGCATATAGAGATATATTTTATTTACATCAAGTGCCGGAGTTATTAAATTTAGGAATTTTATTCATAATATCAATAGTAATTTTATTGATAGGTTATAATATATTCAAAAAATTAGAAAAAAGATTTGCAGAAGAAATTTAGGAGGAAACATGAAAAAATGCGATATAATAATACCAGTATATAATGCACCACAGTGGGTAAAACTATGTGTATTTGCTTTATTTGAAAACACTAATAACGATCTAATTAATAAAGTTATTATGGTTGATGATTGTTCAAATAACAAAACAAAAAGTTTATTACAAAATTTAAAAAATAAATATTCTAAGATAGAAGTTATTACAAATGAAAAAAATTTAGGATTTGTAAAAAATTGTAATTTAGCTTTTAAAAAAAGTAAAGCTGATTACGCCTTACTTTTAAATACTGATTGTTTAGTTTCAAAAGGAACAATAGAAAAATTAATTGGTCATTGTGAGGAAAATAAAGAAATTGGATTAATTTGCCCAATATCTTCAAACGCTGCGAATTTAACGTTAGATATTTTTCCAGGCTTTAATTATTCACAAATGAATGAGTTACTTGAAAGAAAATTCAAAGGTAAAACTTTTGATGCATGTACAGTAGTAGGTAATTGTTTGTTAATAACAAAAAAATGTTTAGAAGAAGTAGGATATCTTGATGAAATATACGGAACTGGATATGGAGAAGAGACAGATTATCAATTTAAAGCTATGAGTAAAGGTTTTGAAGCGAAGGTAGCAGTTGATACATACGTATTCCATAAATCAGAAGTATCATTTGGTACAAGTAAAGAAAAGCAAGAAAAATTAAATAAAAATAGAGAAATATTCTTTTCTAGATATGGTGAAGAATATAATCAATTAAGTAAAATTTATGAAAAAAATGATCCAATAAAATTCATACTAGAAAATATTACTGAAGAAGATAGAAAACCAAATGTCGAAACAGCATTTTACCTTACTGATTTAGTTCAAAATGCTGGTGGAGTACATATAATAGTAGATTTAATAAATTATTTAGCAATTAAAAATGTGTCAGCCAATATTATATGTAATAATGTAACTAATTATAAAGAAATAATGTTGTTTTCTCCTTTAGATATAAAAAAATACAAAGACTATGACATGGGGAAAATAGTAGCAACTATTTTTGCCTCAGTATTCTTAGCTAAAAAGATATCTAAAGAAAAAAATATACCTCTATTATATTTTGTACAAGGTTATGAAACATTATTCGAAAATGGATATGTATATGGTAATGTAGAATTAACATATAAAGTAGCCGACAATATTTTAACAATATCCGATTATTTGAAAAATGAAATGAAAGAAAATTTCATGGTAGAATCCGAAGTAATAAGTAATGGTATAAACTATGATTTATTATACGAAAAAAGAAGTAATAAAAAAGTTAATAAGATAGCGTTAATTTTAAGAAACAATGTTATGAAAGGTGACTGGATATTGCTTGATGTAATAAAAAAACTTACTAATCAAATAAAAAATGTTGAAATTAACATAATATATATGAGTGAATTCATTGAATTCCCGTATAATTTAAACGAATCAATCAAAGTTAATTTACACAAAGGACCTCTTACACGAGAAGAAATTTCAAATATATTAAGTGAAAGTGATATTTTCTTAGATGCGAGTTTAAATGAAGGATTTGGTTTACTTCCATTAGAAGCAATGGCATCAGGATGTGTTCCTATTATATCTAATTCATTCGGAATAAATGAATATTTAAAAGATGGTGAGAATGGATTTATTATTAATGAAGTAAATCAACCAAATAAGTATGTAGAAAAGGTTAAATATTTAATCGATAATTCTTCAGAGTTTAAAACAATAAGGGATAAATCACAAGAGACTGCAAAAGAGTTTGATTATGATACAAGAGTGTCAAAATATGCAAAGTATTTTTCTGGAAAATTTAAAATGAACAGTAAAGATATAAAATTAACAAAAGAAGAAAAAAGTAAAATAGAATATAAAGAAAAAGAAGAAATTTTAGTAAATAATACAAATAGAAAAATTAAATTTATTGCTAAATTAATACCTAATAGATTTAAAAATTTATTAAAGAGAGTTATAACAAAATTATATAATATGTATAGTCATTAAGGGGAGTTAGAGAGGAAATATGAAAAGTAGTTATCAAGAATTAATAAAAATAACAAATAAAATAGTTAATAGTAAAAAAATGCAAAATATTTTACTTGTTGATTTTGAAAATTCAAAAGAAATAAAAAAAGAATTAGAAGGCAAAAATATAGAAGAAATTACGACTTTAGAAATTGTAAAAAACAAAAAAAGTTCTAAAGTAGATCTAATTATAATCAATGATGAAAATGGTGATTATTTATTAGATTCAAAAGAAATATACGATGAATTAAACAAAGTTACTGAAAACATTTTAATAATTAAAAGTGATAAACAAATTAAGGAATCTGAAGTATATAATTTAAGTGAAATACTAAAATATTTAGGAAAGTTAAAATTTTTCATTAATCATAAATATGCCGAAGGAGATTCAAATAAAAGAATAATGTACTTTTCAAAAAGTACATCTATAGAAAATGCGATTATAGAAAATGAAATCAATCTTTTTACTAAAGAAGTAAAAGATAATAATTTAGTTAATAGTAATTCAACAGATTTAGAATTAGCTAAAGTGAAGATAATCAAACAAGAAAAAATGCTAGAAAGTAAAGAAAATGAAGCAATAGATAAGAGTAATGTAATAAAACTTTTAGAAAATACACTTCATAATGAAAGATACAATGCTAATTTGTTACAAGTGAATTTAAATAATATAATAAATTCAGCATCATGGAAGATAACTAGACCTTTAAGGGTATCATCAAGAATTGTTAGAAAATTTTTCGGAATGAACACATATAAGAAAAAATTTATTAAGTATGATGGCCATGTTAGTAACGAAGTGAGTATTAATAATTTAAACAAAGAGAAAACAGTAGATAGCTTAATAGAAGAAATGATAGGTCATCCAACAGACCTTATTAAAAGTTTGTTTTTGCCTAATCTAAAAGAAAAAAGATTGAATATAGTAATAGATTCTTTAAATAAAAACAGTCTTTTGGGAGGAGTAGCAACTGCACTTGTTGTGGCTACTGAATTTGCAAAAAAAGAAAATATAACTTTAAGAATTATTACAAGAAATGAAAACATTAATCCAATGGACTATGTAAATATAATGAGTATATTAGATGTTAAAACGCCTAATAAAGTTGAATATTTTTCAGATTACAACAGAAAAAATGAAGAAAATACAAAAAAACTAGAAATAGGAAACAATGATATTTTTATGGCGACTAGTTGGTGGAGTGCAAAAGCAATTAAAAAAACATCAATAAGAAAAAAATTCTACTATATAATACAAGAAATAGAAACATATTTTTATCCACATGGAGATAATCATTTAGAAGTGAAAAAAATAATGAATGATACAGATATTGATTTTATAGTTAATAGTAAATATTTATGGGATTACTTTTGTGCAAATGAGCCAAATATCACAAATAACGGAGTTTACTTTAATCCTGTATTCAGTAAAAAACTGTACTCTCCTGCGAGGATGGTTGAAAAAGGTAAAAAAACTTTATTCTTTTATGCAAGAATTCAAAATCCAAGAAACTTATTCTTAACAGGTATTAAACTTTTAGATGAAGGAATAAAAAGAGGTATTATAAATACAAAAGAATGGGATATCTGTTTTGCTGGTCAAGATACACCAAGTTTTACTTTTTGTGATGGTTCAAGTCCAAAACAACTGGGGCTTATGGATTGGAAAGCGTATGGTGAATTTTTGAAAACAGTGGATGTAGCCTTAAGTTTAATGTACACTCCACATCCGAGTTACCCTCCGTTTGACGTAGCTGCTAGCGGTGGTGTTGTATTATCAAACAAATGTGCTAATAAGCAGAAATTTATCGAAAGTGATAATGTTATACTTAGTGAACTTGATATAGAATCTTTAGTGGAAAATCTTGAAAAAGCAATGAAATTAGCATTAAATGATAAAGAAAGACAAATTAATTTTGAAAATAACAAAATTTGTACAAATTGGGATGAAAGTTTAAAGGATACTTTGAACTTTATGGAGAATAAGTACAATGTATAAAATAAATATTGATAAAGATTATAACTCTGAACCTTGGAATGTTGATGCTATAAAAAGATTTAGTTCGGTATTAAATGAATTGAAATGGGGTAAAAAGATATCAATAACATTATACGATGAACCTGATACATCTACATTTAGATATCGAGGATATAATATAATGCAATATAGTAAGTTAAGTGAAAAATGGCATTCTGATTATTTTTTTGCAAGTGAACTAGAATACGTTTATGATTTATTAGATAAAATTTCAAATATCAAAATCACAAGAATGAAATGGACAAATCAGTTAAATAATTTAATAGCAGTAGCAAAATCTAAAGGTGTAAAAATTTTGTTTGATGTTGATGATAGAGTTTTTGATGTGGAATATCTTCCTATTTTAGCGAATTCACTTTCGTTAAATTTTGAAAATGAATCTACAAGAGATATATGGTTTGCAAACGTGGCTAGAATAGGATTAAGTGCATCCCTAGCGGATGGATTTATTACAACAAATGATTTTTTAGGGAGAGCACTTGAGCAAAAGTATAATAAACCATATAAATGTATAATTAACTCTTTAAATAAAGAACAAATCGAAATATCTGAAAAATTATGTCAGATTAAGAAGTTATCGGAAAAAAATGGAAAATTCACAATTGGATATTTCAGTGGATCACCATCCCATAAACAAGATTTTTTAGTTGTGCATAAAGAAATTGAAAAAATATTAGAAAAGTATACACAAATAGAATTAGTAGTAGTGGGTTTTATGGAGTTTCCACCATATTTTCAAAAATACTTAGATAATGGACAAATTAGATTTATACCATTAGTAGATTTTATTGAACTACAAAAATTAGTGGCAGAAGTAGATTTGAATATCGTGCCATTAGAAGTTAATGACTTTACTAATTGCAAATCAGAATTAAAATTCTTTGAAGCAGCTATAGTAGATACTGTTACAATAGCTGCTCCTATTTTTACTTATTCAAATATAATTAGAAATGAAGAAAATGGTTTTATATGTAACCCAGGGGAATGGTTTGAAACAATAGAAAATATATTCTTAAACAAATACGATTTAAAAAGTATAATTTTAGAAGCAAAAAAGGATTCCATAACTAAATATAGTGGAATTAATTTTATAAATCAAATAGAAGAAGCATACAATTTCTTTGATGAGTTATAAAATCATATAGGAGAAAAAATGGCTATAGCTAATGACCTTAATAACAAATTAAGTTTAATAAATAAAGAAAATGCATATTGTGTTGGAGAAAATACAATAGATTTAAATGTGAAAAACAATTCACATACAATGATAGTAGAAAATATAAAAAAAGGTTCAGTAGTGCTTGATGTAGGATGTGCTGCAGGCATATTAGGTAAATATCTAGGTAAAGAACATGAATGTACCATTGATGGAATAGACTTCGATAATAAAGCACTAGAGGTAGCAAAAAATGGTGGAGGTTATGATAACCTCTACAATAAAAACATAGAAAATGAAGAAGATTTTAAGTATTTAAAAAGCAAAAAAAGAATTTACGATTATATAATCTTTGCAGATGTATTAGAGCATACAATCAACCCAATAAACTTAATATATAAATTCGGAGAATTTCTAAGGATGGATGGCGAAATATTAGTTAGTTTACCAAATTTTGCGCATTACGATGTTTTGTTAAATTTATTAAATGGAACATTTAATTATTCAGAAAATGGAATTTTAGATAATACACATTTAAGATTTTTCACCAATGATTCATTTATAGATTATATAAAAAATTCTAAAAGAAAAGAAAATTTTGTATTTGAAATAAAAAATATTGGTAAAAATTATTTAAGCAATACTGAACTAGATGATAAATATCCAGAACTAATAAAATATCTGTCAGATAATAAAGATTATAATGCATTTCAAAATCTTTTTGTTTTAACCAAAGTTAATAAAACAAAAAAAGTTATAGAAAAAAAAGAAAGAAAAAAAGATTATGTGTTAAAGTTAAATGAAGTCATTAAAAATTATGAAAGAATCTTAACAGACTTAGAAGCCGAAAAATCTGAAAATATTCTTTTAAAAGAAAATATAGATGTTTTAAATGATAAATTAAAACAATCGGAAAAATCATTTGAAAAGTTACAAAAGTTGAATGAAAAAATAGAAGAAGATATTACTAAAATATATAATTCGAAAAGCTGGAAAATTACCAAACCGTTAAGAAAATTTATAGATATTTTTAGAAAAACAAAATAAGCAAATTCAGTTAATCTGAATTTTTTTGTTGAAATAACTTGAAATGTAAAAGAATATATAGTAATCTTAAAAAAAGGAGTATATTATGTTATTTTCGACAACAATATTTATTTATATATTTTTACCAATAGTATTAATAGGATACTATTTAATAAATCCTAAGTTTAGAAATTTATTTTTATTGATTTCATCATTAGTATTTTATGCATATGGGGAACCTAAATTTGTGTTTATAATGATAACATCTATTTTAATAAACTACATTATGGGATTAATTATAAACTATTTTTCCAATAGTAAAAATTATATAAGAAGAATAGTATTATTCATTTCATTAGCACTTAATATAGGTTTATTAGTTTATTATAAATATATAGATTTCATAATAGTTAATTTTAATGAATTATTTAATAGTAATTTTAATTTGTTAAATATTATTTTGCCCATAGGAATTTCTTTTTTTACATTCCAAGGAATGTCTTATTTAATAGATTTGCACTGGAAAAAATATGATGTTCAAAAAAACATTGTAAATTTAGCTTTATATATAGCTTTATTTCCTCAATTAATTGCAGGACCTATAGTAAGATATAAAGATGTAAATGAACAAATAGTAAAAAGAAAGCATACAATAGATAAATTTTCTGTAGGTATTAAAAGATTTATTATAGGTTTAAGTAAAAAAATAATAATAGCTAACACTTTTGCTATTATTGCAGATAATGTATTTAATAATCCAGTAAATGAAACATCACTTGCGTGGATCGGTATATTAGCATACGCTATTCAAATATATTTTGACTTTTCAGGGTATTCAGACATGGCAATTGGACTAGGGAAAATGTTTGGTTTTGACTTTTTAGAAAATTTTAATTACCCTTATATCTCAACATCTATCACAAACTTTTGGAGAAGGTGGCATATTTCATTATCTTCTTGGTTTAAAGACTACATTTACATACCACTTGGAGGTAGTAAAAAAGGCAATGTGTATTTTAATTTGAGCATAGTTTTTTTAGTTACAGGACTGTGGCACGGAGCTTCTTGGACATTTATTTTATGGGGTATATGGCACGGAATGTTTATAATAATAGAAAGATTATTGAAAAAATTCAAGTTTAAAATTTTTACACCTATAAAATTATTTTATACTTTAATTATAGTATTAATAGGATGGGTATTATTTAGATCTAGCTCGCTAGAGTACGCAGTGAACTATATAAAATTAATGTTTGATATAAGTAGTTTTTCTCCGGATACAAATACATTATTAATTATGAAAGAAAACATTACTATATTTATAATAGCAATATTAAGTGCTACTCCTATAATTAAAAAAATATCAGATAAATTTAGTGGAAAAGACATTTTATATGGAATTGAGACGTTTATATATATAATTTTGTTTATAATAAATATAACATTTATAGTAACAAGTCAGTATAATCCATTTATATATTTCAATTTTTAGAAAGGAAAACTTATGATAAAAAGAATATGTAATATTTTTCTAATTTTTTCATTTTTTATGATTATGATAGTACCAATGGTTTATGTAAACAGAGTAAATGGTGAAGTATTAGAATACGAACAAAGAGTATCAACAGATTTTCCTGTTATTTTTAATGAAGCAGGAGAATTCGTATTTGAATTTCATGATTTAGAACTGTGGCTTAATGATAATTTAGGTTTTAGAAATGAGTTTGTAAAAATGAATTCATTTCTTCAAACAGAAATTCTGAAAAAGTCTCCGGTAGATTTAGTATATATAGGGCTTGATGGTTGGTTATTTTACACAGGAGATAATAATCTATTATTAAACGATCCCAAAAATAATATAACTGAAGAAGAACTAAATGTTATAGAAAAAAATCAACTTGAATTAATAAAATATTTTGAGTCTAAAGATATTGAATATTATTTATTAGTTCCACCTAGTAAAGTATCTGTTTATCCCGAATACATTTTTCCAAATGAAAAAATAAAGAAAACAAACACAGATATAATTTATAATTACTTAAACGAAGCTGATATAAAAAATATGATTGATTTAAAATCTTCGTTAATAGATGAAAAAAACAACGAACAATTATATTTCAAAACAGATACACACTGGACATATTATGCTTCATATATAGCGTATACTGATATACATGATCGATTTGTGGAAGATAAAATTATAGATTCTGATGTTAAACAAATCGAACTTTATTCGGATACTTACCTAGGTGATATGAATTATATGTTAAGTAAAAATGAAACAAAAGATTTAGAAGAATTTAATAATGTAAAAATATTAAATTCAAAGGCAGACGTAAATGAAGAATATGAAAAAAAATATGAATTAGATATACAATATTTAAATAATGATAAAAAGTTAGATAACATATTATTATATGGTGATAGTTTTATATACTCCTCTAAATTAGGAACCTTACTAGCGGAACATTTTTATGAAACAACGATATTAACTGAATACATAATAACCGATGAAGTTATAAATGAATATGACCCTGATGTTGTAATAATAGAAACTACAGAAAGACTATACGGAAGGCTACTTAATATCATGCCACAATAGAAAAATATGCTTCTCTATTTTTATTGACAATAAATAAAATGGTAGTATAATATCCTTGAAAAAGGAGAAAATATGAAGAATATTTATAACGAGATGGTGTTCGAAGGAGTACCTAGAAAGCAAAGAGAAGAAATATTAAATTATATAAAAAATAGATATGAAGAGAATAAGATAATTTCACCGTATATTGAAGATGTTTTTAAGTCTTATGAAATGATAGCATTAGAAGATGTAGATTTTATGCTTATGGGCAAAGACCCATTTAAAAGTTCTGATCTCGCAACTGGAAATGCATTTTCAGTTAAAGAAGGAGTGTATGAAACACCAGAGTATATTTTGAAAAAAATATGTGAAAACTTACCAGAGGATTATTTGGGTGAATTGGGAATTTCTAAAAGAAAAACTGTAAATTTTAATAAAGTAATAAGTACAGATTTAGACTATTTAAATCAACAAGGAGTTTTACTAACAAATCTTGCTTTAACATTAAGAAATAACGCGAAAAGAAAAAATACAGAAAAAGATTTAAGAATATGGTATGAAAATTTCACGAAATTTAAATTAGAAAAATTACTAAGTAGTGATAAACCATTTGCTTCAATAGTATGTGGAAGAGAAGCTAACGAATATTTAAATATGTTTTTAGAAAATCATAAATTAAGAGATGATAAATTAATAATACAAGCTTCTCATCCTGCTTCAAATGGTAAACTTAAAAATTTAAATTGTGGAATACAATCATTTGACTCAACCGATTTTTCAGTACTACATGAATTTATGTATGAGCATTTAGGGAGATATATAGATTTTACAAAGTCATTTGAAACTAAAAATGTAAGAACTAGAAAGTAATTAAATCAATTACTTTTTTATATTGCATAATAATGTTATAATATCTTTAGGAGAATAAGTATGAAAAAAATTACAATAATAGCTTCACACTTAGAACATGGTGGAATAGAGCAAGCAATAGCAAGCGTTACATCAATGCTTATAAAAAAAGTAGATATTGAAGTAGTAGCGTTATATAAAACAAGTGAAAAACCAGCTTTTAAAATAGATGACAAAGTAAAAATAAAATATTTAATAGATTCAAGTATACCTAGAGATATAAAAACAAAAGGTATTAAATATTTTATAAAAAACTTTAAGTTTTTAACTATTTTAAAAGCTATATACATTAAATGTTTTTTAAGAAATAAAGTATTAAAAAACTATGTTAGTAAATCTTCATCTGACATAGTTATATCCACACATCTGTTTATGAATAAAAGTATAAAGAATTTCAAAGGTTATAAAGTATGTTGGGAACATAATCATCATAATAATGATTATAAGTTTATTAATAAAGTAAAAAGTAGTTCAAAATATATTAATGAATTAGTAGTAGTAAATGATAATATAAGAAAATTTTACGAAGATATTTTTAAAGAAGATAATATAAATGTAAAGGTAACCTTTATACCTAATTTTATTGAAATAAATAATACAAAATATTCAAAATTAAATACTAAAAATTTACTTGCAGTAGGTAGATTAGAAGAAGAAAAAGGCTTTTTAGATTTAATAGATATTATGAATATTTTAGTAAAAAAAGATAATGAAATAACTTTGAATTTAGTAGGAGATGGCTCTTTATATAATGAGATAAAAACAAAGATAAAAACACTTAATTTAGAAAAAAATATTATAATGCATGGCTTTTTATCTAGAGAAAAAATAAATGATTTAACTTTAGTTAGTAGTTTATATTTAATGACAAGTTTTAAAGAAAGTTTTGGATTAGTAGTACTTGAAGCAGCTTCTTTTAAAGTGCCTACGATAACTTTTGATTCTGCTAAAGGTGTAGTAGATTTAATTGAAAATAAAAAAAATGGATATGTTATTAAGTCAAGAAATAAAGAAAAATACGCATCACAAGTTATGAATCTTTTAAATAATAAAGAAGAGTTAGAATTATTGGGAGAAGAAGCTAATAAAATAATATTTATATACTCAAAAGAAGAAAATGAAAAGTATTGGTTAAATCTAATAAATGGAGTAGTAAATGAATAAAATAATAGAAAAATATTGGAATAGTATAGTAATTATATTTTTATTTATGCAGCCACTTTTAGATTTACTAACAAGTTTATTTATAAATGTATTAGAAATAAACTTTACGATTGGAATAATTTTTAGAGTAATATTTTTACTCTTAGTAATCTACTATGGATTATTTATAAATAGAGTTTATTTAAAAAAGAAAATAATATATTTAATTATTTTAGGTATATACAGTATAATTTATTTAAGTGTAAATTATATATCAGTAACATCTTCATTTATTGAAATTCAAAATTTAGTTAAAGTATTATATTTACCACTTCTTATATTGTTTATAGATAATATTAAAATTAAAGATAAATATTTAGTTTATATAACAGTTATATATTCATTACTAATAATAGTGCCTAGCATACTTGGAATAAATTTTAATGCATATACGCAAGGGAAAATAGGAACAGTAGGACTATTTAATTCTGCTAATGAAATAAGTGCAATTTTAACAATATTATTTCCTATATTATTTGTTTATAGTTTTAAAAAAGATTTAAAGAAAATAATATTTTTACTATGTATATTACCAATGTTTATGATAGGAAGTAAGATAGTAGTAGGAGCAGTGCTTGCAACTATTTTACTTATATTACCAACATATTTAAAGAAAAATAAAGTTAGTAAAAAAACTATTGGATTAACAAGTGTAATAGTTATATTATTAATAATTACATCTATTGTATTAGTGCCAAGAACAAACTTTTATAAAAATATAATTATCCATGCACAGTTTTTAGAGATAAATGAAGTAACAGATTTATTTTCTTACGAGTCTATTGATAGATTTATATTTTCAGACAGATTAACATTTTTAGAAAATACACATGATTATTATATGTCTAGTAATATAGAAAATCAAATATTTGGAATAGGTTATATATCTCAAGAAAAATTGATCGAAATGGATGTTTTTGATATATTTTATAGATTTGGATTAATAGGATTTCTAATTATATTTTATCCTTTAATTAGTAAATTGAAAAAAATAAATATTAAATCAAAAATAGAATATTTAGTATCTCTATTAATGATAATAATTTTAGCATTTATAGTAGGACATACTTTAGTAGCTCCGGCAGTATCAATATACATATTTATAATTTTAAATAAATTAACAGAAAAACAAAGTTCTTGATTTTACAAACTAATAAATGTATAATGAAAAAGAAGAAAGATGGTAGTGATGAGTAAGAGAAAAAAAATAGTATATTCAATTTTAATATCAGTGTTAAGTGTTATAGCCATACTAGTATCAATTGATTAACAACAACTTTAAAAGCCTTTAAGGGCTTTTTTTATTACATAATAGACAACGAGTGAAGTTTTTGATAAAATGTATTTAAAGAAGGATGTGTAAAATGAAAACGACATTTTTAATAGTAAACTATAATGATTATTTAACTACGATAGAATTAATTAATAATATTAAAGATTATAAATTAATAACAGAAATAGTAGTAGTAGATAATAATTCGACAGATGCATCTTTTGAAAAACTTAGTGAACTTAAAATAAAAAAATTAACAGTTATTAAAAGTGAAAAAAATGGTGGATATTCATATGCACTAAATATAGGAAGCAGATATTTAATTGATAAATATGAAAGATGTAATATATTTATTAGTAATTCAGATATTATAATAAAGTCTGAAGAAGATTTAGAAAAATTAGTTGAAAAAATTAATGAAAGAACAGTAGTAGTAGCACCTAAAATAAATACTCATGGAGTTATAAGTTATGGATGGAGATTACCACGTCCTATGGATGAAGTCTTATTTAATATTCCAGGTATACAAAATAAGGTAAAAGAAAAAATGGACTATGATGAATTTTATTTTGACAAAAAAAATAAAACAGTAGATGCTGTTTCGGGATGTTTTTTTCTTATAGATTCAAGGCATTTAGAAAAAACAAAATATTTTGATGATAAAGTATTTTTATATTATGAAGAAAATATACTTGCTACTAAAACAAAAAAATCTAATAAAAGAACATTATTAGTATTTGATGTTGAAGTACTTCATAATCACTCAGTAACTATTAATAAACATGTAAAGAAAATTAATAAAGTTAAAATTCAAAAAAAATCACAATTATATTTTGAAAAAAAATATAATAATGCTAATTTTTATGAAATATTATTACTGCGATTAACAGCATTTTTAGCAATAATTTTATTAAGTATTAAATATAAAGTAGGTAAATAATATGAAAAAAGTAATGTTTATAGCAAGTGCGGGCGGGCATTTAGATGAATTAATGCAGTTAAAACCAATATTTAAAAAGTATAAATATAGTTTGATTACAGAAAAAATTAAAAGTAATGATTCATTAAAAGAAAAGTTTGATAATGTACATTTTTTAGTGTTTGGAAGTAAAAGTAAAATATTTACATATTTGTTTAAATTCACTTTTAATTGTTTTAAATCATTATTCTTGTATATCAAGATAAGACCTAAAGTTATAGTTACAACTGGAACACATACAGCAGTTCCTATGTGTTATATAGGTAAACTTTTTGGCAGTAAAATAATATTCATTGAAACATTTGCTAATCAAAATACTAAAACTATGGCGGGTAGACTAGTATATCCAATAGCGAATGTATTTATAGTGCAGTGGGCAAGTATGTTAGAGTTATATCCTAAAGCTGTATATGAAGGGTGGATTTATTAATGATTTTGGTAACACTAGGAACTCAAGATAAAAGTTTTGTAAGGCTTTTAAATCAAATAGAAGAAGAAATAAAAAAAGGGAATATTGTAGATAAAGTAGTAGTTCAAGCTGGTAATACAAAATTTACCTCAGAAAATATAGAAGTTTTAGATTTTGTTGAATATGAAAAGTTTAATAAATTAATCAAATCATGTGATTTGTTAATTACTCATGGCGGAGTAGGATCAATTATAACAGGTCTTAAGAATAATAAAAAAGTAATAGGAGTCGCAAGACTTAAAAAATATCATGAACATGAAAATGATCATCAAGAACAAATTTTAAAATCATTCAAAGAAAAAAATTTCATATTAGTTTGTGATGAATTGGAGAATTTAAACGAAGTTTTAAAAAAAGTAGATACATTTAAACCTACGAAATATATTAGTAATACTAGTGGGATGAGAAGTGCAGTTAAAATGTATATTGACAGTTTTTAAAAAAAAGTTTTAAAAATACCTTGCAAAATTAGCAGATTTATAATAAAATCATTAAAGCGTGAGGTAAAAAAGATGACAGTAACAGCAAAATTAACATGTGTATTATTATCAATCATGGTTTTATGTATAATTTTGACAATATAAAATAAAGGATGCAAGTGTAAATGCATTCTTTTTTTTCTTTATGATTGTTTACTTAAAAAAATTATGATAATATATATATAAGATAGGTGAAAAAATATGTGGATTATAAATAAATTTAAATCAATGAAAAAAGAAACAGCAATTATTATGGTAAGTGTTATTGCTTTAACAATATCTACTCTAGGCTTTTCATACGCAGCATTTTTTGACATCAGTACATCAAGTGGAAGTAATGTAATAACTACTGGAGACTTATCAGTTACATTTGGTAATTCATCGTCAACTATTATAAATAATGAAATGGTTCCACAAGCTGACGCTGTAGGGCTAGCAAGTTCTAGTTTAAGCACACTTTATTTACAAAATGATGGAATATACAATGCAAGTTTCATTATGAGTATTGGTTATGATAGTGATGCATTTATTTCAAGTACTGGATATACTTCTGGTGATGAAATGGTACCACTTGAATTTTTAAAAGCAGCAGTTTTTGCTTATGATAATGAAACTAAGCAAATGATTCAAGTAAGCGACGTTATTAAATTATCGGATTTACCAGTAAATAGTTATGATTCTAGCAATACATTAAATAATGAATATGTTTTGTTTGAAGATGAAATAGGAAAGACATCATCTGGAAATAATAATAAGACTTATGCTATAAAAGTATGGCTTGATGAATTTACGCCAGATACTTATACAAATCATAAATTGTATTTAAAGTTAAATGTTATTTCAACTGTTACAGAATCTAGAATGAATTACAATGTATCTGGAGTTTTGAAAGATGAAACTGGGAGCGTATTACCAAATGCAGAAATAAATCTTCAAAATGGTTCATTTAAAACAACGACTGATTCATCTGGTAATTATACATTAAATGATTTAAGAGAAGGTGTTTATGATATTCAAATTACAACGCAGTCAAGTGAAGTAATTAATGGAACATTTAAAGTTGTAGAATCAACAGAAGAAAAAATTCAAAAATATCAAACATCACATACTATTACATCTGGTGATAACTTAAGTAAAATAGCTTATATATATTCAAGTACGACAGATCAAATCAGAGGAGTAAATGAAATATATCATACATCTAATAATGTGACTTTAGTAAATGGTGATAGTTTAATAATCCCGAACGTATATATAATAAATGGTGGAACTAATGCAAACATGGCTAATGTAACTATAGAAGTTAGTGGTGGAAGTATTAGCAAGATAAGTAAAAATTAGGAGAAAAGAATGAAAAAGGAAAAAAGAAACAAATTAACATTAATAATTTTGACAATATTAATATTATTATTTACTTCTATTACAGCTACATTTGCATACTTTACTGCAACAGGAACAAGTAATGTAATAAATAGATATAAAATTTCAACACCTGTTTATGGAAGGGCTTATACTTCATCAGGAGGAAATATAAATTTAGAAGTATCTGGAGAATTGATGCACGCATCATCAGCAAGCTCTGTTACACCTGCTGCTGTTGCAAAGATAGATGATGCATTATCAATAACAGTTGAAACATCTAGTGAGGGTGGAACAACTACATGTAATTATGATATAGTCTATGAGCCGAACGTTGCATATATGGCTAGTGCAGAAAATGTATCAAATTCGAAAGAATTTACAATAAAAATTGAATCAAATTTACAAAAAGATATAACTGGTGAAGTTAATTTAAATAACGTTACTGAAAAAATAGTTTTAGCAGATAATTTAGAAGTTGAAGCAACTGGTATTTCGTTATCTAAAACAGAAGTTATAAGTGCAGAAGTATCATTTTACAATCAAATATTTAATCAAGATGACAATAAAGATATCACATTTGGTGGAAGGCTTTACATCGAAGATTTAACTTGTGAAACAATTAATTAAAAAATGCTTGCAAAATAAAAAAAAAAGTGATAATATTTTATTATAGTAGAGAGGAAAAAGTCATGGAAAATAAAAAAAACACAATGCTATTAACAGTAATCGCAATAGCAACATTATTAGTAGCAGTAGTAGGAGCAACATTCGCTTACTTTACAGCTGCTAACTCAAACAGTGCTGCATCTGATGTTCAAGTACAAACTAAATCAGTAGATACAGTGAGTTCAAGTTCAACTGATACTGATTTAACAATTGAACCTGAAGATATGCTACAAACTGCGGGAAATAATAATTTCAGCGTATACAAAAGTAGTAATACTGCATCAGTAACTATGGAAAATGAAGTAGGTACTGGTGGAGGTACAAATACTTGTACTTATGATGTTGTTTATACTCCAAAAGTTGACGGTGCATTCGTTTACGCTTTAGGTAATACTTCAAACCTTAAAGAATTTACTCTTCAAGGAACTGGAGCTATAACTGGAGCTACTGCATCTGCAACTTCATCAACTGTAGCTATTCCAGAAGCTGATTTAGCTGGAGCAACTAATGCTACTCCTGTAACATTATTAGATAACGCTACGTTTGCTGTAACTGGTGCTGTAAATGTTGAAACTTCTGCAACATTAACTTGGACAATGGAAGTAAGATTCTATAACTTAGCTGTTGATCAAAGTTCAAATGCTGGTAAAACTTATGGTGGAACTATTTCATTTGAAAACGTTAACTGCGTAAATAGTTAATTTGAAATTATAAGAAAAGACAATTTGTCTTTTTTTTTGTTTTCTAAAATTAATTGATATGATATAATTATTTTATAGAAAAGAGTGGTATAAATGAAGAAGGTATTAGTAATAGGAGCAGCTGGAACAGTAGGTTTAGAGTTGTTAAAACATTTACTAACTGAGGGTAAATATAATATTACTGCACTTGATTTAAAAAACAGTAATGTTCATAACAAACTTAAAAAATATAAAAAAAGAATGAATATTATATATGCAGATGCATGTGATAGAATATTAATTGAATCAGTAGTAAAAGATCATGATTATATAATAAATTTAGCTACTGTTTTGCCACCATTTGGATTAATAAAAAAAACTTTAACAAAAACTATAGAATTTGATATAGTAGAAAATTTATGTAGAGCAATATCATATTATAATCCTAATTGTCACCTAGTTGAGGCATCATCAACATCGTTATATGCTTCTTCAGATAAATTAAAAAAAGTTACATCTGAAATTAAAATAGATAAATACGATTACTATTCTATGTTTAAAAATAAAGCAGAAAAACTAATAAGAGAGAAAGTGAAAAAGTATACAATAGTAAGAGTGCCGCTTGTACTAGATAACGATCCAGATAAACCTTTTATTTTAGGAGTTAAAGAGGGAGAAAACTTTTCATGTATTACTAAAAAAGATGCAGCATATGCATTTTGTAAAGTATTAGAGCATTTAGACGAGTTAAATAAGAAAGAAATTAACATAGCAGGAGCAGAAGAATTCAATTTACCATATAAAGAGTTATATAACAAATTAATTAAATATAGAGGTATTGGAATGGATATGTTATTTCAAACATTATTTTTCGAAAAAAAATATAAATCACCAGTATGTGAAGATGTAAGTAAATTTAATGATATATTAGATTATCAAACTGATAATTTAGAAAATTATTTTTCTAGATTGAAGTATAGTAGTAGACATAGAAAGCTTCAATTATTATTAGGAAAACTTCATAATAAAATTTGGAGAAAGTAATGGTAGGACTTGTACTTGAAGGTGGGGGAACAAAAGGAGCTTATCAAGTCGGAGCTTATCAAGCATTTTTAGATTGTAACATAAAAATAGATGGCGTGGTAGGAACATCTATAGGATCGTTCAATGCTGCTATGATAGCTGCAGGTGAATTTGAAAAATTAAAAAGTTTTTGGTTAAAAGAAAATATGGGATTATTACTTGGATTTAATGAATTAAGTAAAATTAACAGAAGTCATCCACTGGCAAATTTACAGGAAATGTTAGTACCTTTAAATAAATATATCGAAACTAAAGGTATACCTATAACTATACTTAAAAACAAAATATATTTATTATTAGATGAAGAAAAGGTTAGAACTAGTACGATTGATTATGGTCTAGTAACATATAGATTAAATGACCAGAGGTTATTATATTTATTTAAAGAAGATATACCAAAACATAAATTAGTAGATTACATATGTGCTAGTTGTTTCTTACCAGTATTTAAATTTGAAAAATTAGATGGTGAAAACTATTATATTGATGGTGGTTTTTACGATAATTCACCATCTAATATGTTAGATGAAAAAGGTTATGAAAAAATATACATAATATCATTAAAAGCACCGGGAGTAAGTGCTAAAAAAAATGATAAAAGCAAAATAGTAACAATAAGTCCATCGCGTTATTTAGGTAGTATTTTAAATACAAATTTACAAAATATAGAAAAGAATATTGAAATGGGTTACTATGATACATTAAAAGTACTAAAAAATTATGATGGATATAAGTTTTTATTTGCAAAAAGACCAAAGTGGTTTTATAATATAATGGTGAGAAAAGTTTCTTCAAGAACTTTAAGAAGAATAGAATCCTATTTTTTTACACGCAATAAAAAAACTTTAATATTAAAGTCTATTGAATATGTTTTACTTAAAGAAAAAGTAAAGTATGGGAAAATATATAATCCAGAAGAAGAAATTCGTAGAATTAAAAAAATAGATAATGATATGATAGTATATAAATTTTTGAAGGAACTAAAAATATTTTTATAAAAGAAAGAAGGAGAAAATATGGGAAGAGCATATGAAGTAAGAAAAGCAAGTATTTTAAAAACTGGAGCAGCTAAGGGTAAAATATATACAACTTATGCAAAAGAAATATATTTGGTAGCTAAAAAAGGAGCACCTGATCCGGAAGCTAATGATTCTTTAAGAAGAATAATAGAAAAAGCAAAAAAGGAACAAGTGCCAAATGATATAATTCAAAGGGCTATTGATAAAGCAAAAGGTGCTGGTGGAGACGATTACTCTGAAGTTGTTTATGAAGGATTTGGTCCTGGAGCATCAACGCTTATAATTAAAACTTTAACAGATAATGTTAATAGAACAGTAGGAATGGTTAGAGCATCATTTAATAAACTTAATAAAAGTTTAGGAGTAAATAACTCAGTATCATATAACTATGATTATTTGGCTGTAGTATCAGTTAAAGAAGATGAAGAAAAAATATTTAATGCATTAATTGAAAATGATATAGATCCACTTGATATGGAAACTGAGGAAGATTTAGTAACTATTAGTGTACATCCAAGAGATTATGATAAATTAAAAGGAGCACTTGAAAGTATTAATTCTGAAGTGAATTATGAATATGATGAAGTAGGAATGTTTGCAAAAGATGAAGTAGAACTTGTAGGAGAAGATTTAGAAAATTTCCAAAAGTTATATAGATTACTTGACGAAATAGATGATGTAACAAACATTTATCATAATGTAAAAGGTTTATAAAGTTTAGTTAAAGGCTTGAAAAAAATAAATATATTTTATATAATAGATTTGTTAGCAAAGAAGGAATTTACGACTCTGGAGCTAAATCGGTGAAAATCGTTAATATTTTAAGAGTATGTTAAAACATAAATTAAGGTGGTACCGCGGAAAATTATTTCGTCCTTATCCAAACCTTAATTTATGTTTTTTATTTTAGGAAGGAAAATATGATAAAAAGAGTAATATTTGATATAGACAGTACACTTTTAGAAAGTGAAAAAGATTGGATGAATGCATATCAAAAACACATAGAAAATTCATCTTTTAAATTTTCAGTTATTGATTTATATATAGCGTTAGATAAATTCGACCATACTGAGCTTGAATTTAATTTAGAAAACATGGCAAAGTTCTTAAGTGAGGAATTAAATGAAGAAATAAGTGTAAGTGATATAGTAAAAATAAATGAAAGTATAAGTAATGAAGCTACACTTATAAGTAGTAAAACAAATGAAGTTTTAGAGTATTTAAAAGGAAAGTATGAGTTATATAGTTTAACAAATTGGTTAACAAAGTGCCAAGTTAAAAGATTAGAAAAAGTAAAAATAGATTCTTATTTCGAAAAAATTTATGGAATAGATACACTAGGAAGAAAACCTGATGTTGAAGTATTTAGGAAAATATGTGAACCATATAATTATAATGAATGTGTAATGATTGGTGATAGTTTTAGAAACGATATAGAAGTGCCGGATAAATTAGGTATGAAAACATATTATTTAAGTAATGAAGAAAAAGAAGGATACAAGACAATTAAATCAATAGATGACTTAATGGAAATTTTATAGGAGGAAAAAATGAATATATTTGAAGATTTAAAATACAGGGGAGCAATAAAAGATAGTTCAACTACTGAGCTTGAAAAAAAAATAACAGAAGAAGTAGTAACATTTTACTGGGGAACAGATCCAACAGCAGATAGTTTACATTTAGGACATTATTCATCATTAGTAACTGCAAAACGTTTAGCAAAAGCTGGGCATAATCCTATATTATTAGTAGGAGGAGCAACTGGGTTAATAGGAGATCCTAGACCTACGAGTGAAAGAACAATAATATCTAAAGAAGATGTAGCAAAAAATATTGAAGGAATTACAAAACAAGTAAAATTTATAATTGGTGAAAAGGCAGAAGTTGTAAATAATTATGATTGGTCTAAAGATATAAATTTCATAGATTTCTTAAGAGATTATGGTAAATATTTTAGTGTTAATTACATGTTAGATAAAGATATTATTAAAAGAAGATTAGAAACAGGAATAACATATACTGAATTTTCTTACATGATAATGCAGGCTCTAGATTTTGAATATTTATACAAAGAAAAAAACTGTACTATGCAAGTTGCTGGATCTGACCAGTGGGGAAATATAACAGCAGGTATAGAGTTAATTCGTAAAAAAAATGATGCTGAAGCATTTGGATTTACAATGCCATTAATATTAGATAAATTTGGAAATAAATTTGGTAAAAGTGAAGGAAATGCATTATGGCTTGATAAAAATAAAACATCATCATATGCATTATATCAATATTTAATAAATTTAGATGATGAAATGATTGTTCATTATTTAAAAGTGTTTACGTTCTTAACAAAAGAAGAAATTGAAAATATTGAAAAAGAACACTTAATAGCACCAGAAAAAAGAATAGCACAAAAAGCACTAGCTAAAGAAGTAATTACAGATATTCATTCGAAAGAAGATTTTGAAAGTGCTGAAAAAATAAGTGCATCACTTTTTAGTGAAAATATTTTTAATTTAACAGCAGATGAAATTATAAATTCATTAACTGGAGTAAAAAGTATAGAAATAAAAGAAGAAGAAATTTCTATAAATGAACTTTTAGTAAATTATCAAATTTGTACTAGTAAAAGAGAAGCTAGAGAAATGATTACATCAAATGCTATATCAGTTAATAATATAAAAGTAACTGATTATGATAAAATTATAAATAAAAAAGATGCTATTGAAGAAAAAGTAATAGTAATAAAAAAAGGTAAGAAAAATTATTTTATAGGTAAATTTAACTAAATCAAAATCTTTCTTTTCATATAATATATGGAAAGGAGGGTTTTTTTATGTTTTATAAAACAGAATATAAAAGTAGACCAAATGTTTTACCACTTAGAAGTTATAACTCTCAATTAAATTACAAAGAGGGAGATAGATTTTTCTTGGCAGCACCATTTTTATTTGGAGCACTAGCAGGTGGCGCAATAGCGTCAGTTTCAAGACCAAGACCTGTGTATGTAAATCAACCAGTTCCATATTATAATCCAGCATATCCATCAGGAAGCACTAGTTATAATTATTATTACCCAGCGCCATACCCTAGGTAATTTTGATAAAAATTCCAACAAATATAAAATATATTAATAAAGAAGAACCTCCATATGATAAAAATGGCAGTGGTATACCCATGATAGGTAGTAAACCTAAATTCATAAATGTATTATAAAAAAATTGGAAAGTAATTAACGATAAAAGTATTAAAGTAAATAATTTGTTATTTGCTTTTTTTAATTTTTCAAATAATATTACAAATATAAATAAATAAGAAACTAATACTAAAAGTGCTCCAAAAAAACCGAAATTACCAATGTTAAAAGCAAATATGAAATCAGTAGGAGCCTCAGGAACATATAAAGTTATATTATTAAGTCCACTTCCAAAAAAAGAAGAAGAACCAATTAAAGTTAATGCATTTTCAAGTTGATAATTATTTGAAAAATTAATTAATCTATCAATTCTATAAAATAAAGATGTACCCAAAACGTTAATTAATGTTTTACTATGAAAAAAATATAAATAGACAAAAAAACTTATCAAGATAAATATACAAATTAATAATATAATTATCCATTTTTTGTTTATTTTTGAAGAAAAAATCGAAACAATATATATTATAAAGAAAAAAATTATAGCACCAGTATCAGGTTCTATGAATACTAAAAAGGATGGTATTAAAAATAATATAGATAATTTAAGTAAAAAAAGAAAATCACTATTTTTATTTGATGTATTATACTCATAAGTATAATAAGAAAAATACAAAGCTAGAGCAAGTTTCATAAACTCACTAGGCTGAAACGATATAAAACCAAAAGAAAACCACGCTTTTGAGCCATTAATATCTTTTCCAATAAAGAGTACTAAAATTAACAAAAAAATTCCAAATAGGTATATATAAAGACTTTTATTGAAGAAAAAATTTATATTAAACTTTTGAATAATAAATATAATAAGAAAACCAGAAGTAAACCACATTAATTGTTTTAAGAAGTGATCATTATATATATCATCAAGTAAAGAAGCATTTACCATATTTAGTAAACTAAAAATCATAATAATAGCTATAGGAATTAAAATATTATACTTTTTTATTATCTTCATAATATTATTATGGTACAAAAATCCATAAATTAACATATTTTATATTAAAGGTGGAGTTATGAAAGAATTACCAAGGGTATATGTTAACCCAATTGAAAAAGAATTTAGAAATGTTCAAACAAAGACAAATGCTAAAGAAAAGTTAAATAAATTAGATGTAAGAAATTTATCAATGAAAATAAAAGATATATTTAATTCAAGTAATTATATTTATAAAAAGAAAGTAAAAATAACTTTACAAAATACACAGATAGAAGAAGTAATAGTGGGAAAAACAAAAGATTATTTATTAACTTATGAAGGAAAAAAAATAAGAATAAACGACATATACGATATAGAATACGCATAAAAAAAATATATTAAAGTAAGTCTTCAATATATTTTTTTAATGTTCTAGCTTTTTTATCAAAAATAATTTTTAATTGATTTTCAATTTCTACTACACCTTTAGCACCAAGTTTGGTAATCGCATCTTTATCAGCTTTAGAAATGTCTTTTAAAATGACTTTAAGTCTACTCATATTACATTCAGCATTAACGATATTATCTTTACCTCCAAGGTATGTAATAAGTTTATTAGCTTCAACAGAAAAATTCTTTTTGTTTAATTTAGCTATTACTAATACAATGATTAATAAAATAAATGCTATTAATCCATATTGTAAAACTATATTCATCTTTATCACCTATAAAAATTATACTACAAATAAAAAAAAATAACTAGTATTAGTTAATTTTTTCATTAATTTGACTTAAATGTTCAAGTGTAAGTGCGTACCACAAAATAAACGCTTCGGTAATTAAAGCTGCTATTATCATAAAAATTATAAAAACAATAGCAGATAACATTATATAGCCTTCGCCAGAACTAACAGCAGCAATAAACATTACAAATGCAGATATAAAGAATAACCATTTTATAATTGTAGCATAGCTTTTAATTCTAGAAATGGTATTAGTAGTGCTGTTTCTTAGCTGAGTTGGAACTGAAGATTTTTTTGATTTACTAGCAGTAAGTTTAGTACCACAGCTCAAACAAAATTTAGCTTCATTTTCATTTTCGAAATCGCAATTATTACATCTTTTCATACATACTCCTTTAAAGTATTATACCATGTATAATAAATTTAAGTAATCACAATTTGCAATATTTAACATAAATTACTAATGAAATACGAAAGGATGAAATATATGAATAATACAAACCAAACTAACTGCATAGTAGACATTTTAAATGTAATTTTAGTACTTCAAGATAACGCTTGTCCTGAAAATTGTTTAGATACTTGCGATAGACCAATTTTAGGCGGGGGACCAAACTGTTTAATTTGTAATACTAGACCAGTAATGCTATTTACTTGTTCTGGTAATGGAACACCATGGTCTATGCCAATATCAAAAGATGCTATTACTAATTGTTCAGGCGAATCAGTAACAGATGATTGTTCAACAGTATTTAGAGTAGAGAAAATTGATTGTGGATGTGTAACATTCAGAGTTCTAGCGGCTAATCCAGATGATACAAGTTTATATCCATACATCGCAACAAATTCATTTTTCACAATGGATACATCTTGTATATGTGCTCTAAGATGCTTAAATGATACATATGTAGACTGCGTTTGCTAAAAAGCTAGTTTTACTAGTTTTTTTTTTGGAATAAATATTGTATAATCATATTAGAGGTATAATTATGAATAGTAAAGGATTTACATTAATAGAGCTACTAGGTGTGATAGCAGTTCTTGCAATTGTATCAATTATAGGTTTAGTAGGGTATAATGTAGTAAATGATAATTTGAAAGAAACTTCTTACGAAAACTTAATACTTCTAATAGAAACAAAAGCAAAAGATTACGCTATGGATAACAATATAGAGTTATCAGCAGTAATAACAGTAGATGATTTAGTAAAAGAAGGATATTTAGAAACAGAAGCAAATGGCACTGTAATAAATCCAGTTACTAACAAAAAAATAAATTGTAATGAAATTATAATAACTAAAATTAATGGGGATTATATAATAGAAATTGATATTAAAAGAAGTGAAGAAATAACAAAAGTTTGTTAGTAGTCACTTCTTTTTATTTTAATATAACATTTATTGGTGTATAATAAATTTAGGAGTTTTTATGGAAAAAATAATACAAAATATGCTAGCAAAAGAATCTCATTTAAGTGCTTATGCCTGTAAAAGTGAAGATGGAAAAAGATTCAAAGAAGATATGCCAGACATTAGATCAACGTTTTTTAGAGACACAGACAAAATTATTTATGCGTTATCGTATGCAAGATACATGGATAAAACGCAGGTGTTCACATATAGAAGAACTGATCATGTAACAAAGCGAATGCTGCATGTCCAGCTTGTTAGTAAAATAGCACGAACAATAGGAAGAGCACTATCACTAAATGAAGATTTAATAGAAGCTGCAGCACTTGGGCATGACCTTGGGCATGTGCCATTTGGTCATGTTGGAGAAATATATTTAGATGAAATAAGTCAAAAACATAATGAAGGATTTTTTAAACATAATATTCATAGTGTCAGATTATTAATGAATATTGAAAACTATGGAAAAGGTTTAAATATAACATATCAAGTTTTAGATGCTATTATGTGTCACAATGGAGAAATATTAGATAGAAATTATGCTCCAAAAGAAAAAACAATAGAAGAGTTTTTAAATGATTATAACTCATCATATAAGGGGCACGTTGCTTTAGTTCCAAATACATTAGAAGGATGTGTTGTTAGAATAAGTGATTTCATCGCATACATTGGAAGAGATTTAGATGACGGAATATCACTTGGTTTAATAAACAAAGAAAGTATACCTGAAGAAATAAAAACACTACTAGGAAATAGTACAAAAGATATTGTAAATAACATAATTATGGATGTAGTAAACAATAGTATAAATAAACCATATATTAAAATAAGTGATGAGATATATGAAGCAATTCAAAAATTGAAATCATTTAATTTTGAAAACATTTATTATAAAGCATATACTGATGAAGAAAGAAAACATATTAAAAGTATGTTTAATACACTATTTGAAAAATATGTTAAAGATATAAAAGAAAATAATGATCAGTCAGTAATACTAAAGAAATATTTAGTTTCGATGAGTGATGAATATAAAAAAAATACACCAGAAAGAATAGCACTTGATTATATAGCGGGTATGACAGATGATTATTTTTTAAAACAATATAACTTAATAAATAAAAATATTATAAAAGATAATACTAAGAAAGAGGTGTTGGATGGAATATAGAGATTATGATTTAAATTCATACAGATTACATGTAGTAAAATCCGATAAAGCAAAGACATGTCACATGGAAGTGCATTTTAGGGATAAAGTAGATAAGAAAAATATACACTATAAATCTTTTTTAAGTGATATATTAACAGATTGCTCAAAGGAGTATGATACAAGAAAATCAGTAGTAATAAAACTAGAAGAATTATATAAGTCTTCATTTTATGGAACGGTAAGTAAAACAGGCGCAGTAATAAACACAATGTTTATATATAATTTTATAGCTCCGGAATATATAAGTGAAAAAAATTATTTAGAAGAAGTTTTAGATATGCCTTTTAAAATGATTTTAAATCCTAAAGTTATAAATAAAGAGTTTGAATTAAAAACATTTAATGTAGTTAAAGAAAGAATGAAACGTGATATAGAAAGTATGAATGAAAATCCTACTAAATTATCTATTTCAAGAGCTTTAAATACTATGGATAAAGATAGTGTAACAAGTTATTCAGTACTTGGAACACTTGATACTTTAGAAGATATTACACCAGTAACATTATATAAAGAATATGAAAACATGATAAAAAATAATTATTGTGATATATTTATAATAGGTAATTTAGATTTTGATGAAGTATATAAAGTAGTATCTAAAAAGTTTAAACTTAAAACTATTAAAACTAATAAACTTGAAATGGATGTAAAAAATAAAGTAGCAAAAAAACCGGTTATAAAAGATGATACTTCATTATTTGTTCAATCTAATTTAAATGTAATTTATAATTTAGATAATTTTACTCAAGAAGAGAAAAATATAACTATGCAAGTATTTAATTATATTTTAGGTTCAGGAGGATTATCATCAAAACTATATAAAAAACTTCGTGAAGAAAATTCACTATGTTATGGTGTTTATAGTATGTTCTTAAAGTATGATTCTATTTTATTAGTTCAAGTATCACTTGATGAAAAAAATAGAGAACTTGCAATTAGTTTAATAAAAGAATGTTTAAAAGAAATGATAAAAGGAAATTTTACCGAAGAAGATTTAACTGATGCAAAAAATAATTTGTTATTATCACTACAAATGACATTAGATAACAATGTAGCAACATTATCAAATTACATATTCAGAAAATATTATAATCTTCCTACAATTGAAGATAGGATGAAACTACTAAAAGAAGTAACTAAAGAAGATTTAATGAAGTTAGCTAAGAAAATAAAGTTAAATACAATTTATACTTTAAAAGGTGGTGAAAAATCATGAAAAAAATTGAAATAAAAGGCTTAAATGAAGTTATTTACAAAGATACATGTGAAAATGGATTAGATGTATACATGTGGATAAATCCTAAAGTAAAAGCTAATTTTGCAGCTTTAGCAGTCAAATATGGATCTATTCATACTGAGTTTTCAATAAAAAACAAAACTTATAAAGTTCCAAATGGTATAGCACATTTTCTAGAACATATAAAGTTCAATGAAAAAGATGGAACGCAAGCTCATGATTTTTATTATAAAAATGGAGCAGAAGTAAATGCATTTACTACTTTTGATTATACAAGTTATCATATGTATTGTTTAAATAAATTTGAAGAAAATTTAGTGCATTTATTAGACTTTGTGCAAGAACCATTTTTTAACAAAACGATGATTCAAAAAGAAAAAGGAATTATAATTGAAGAAGAAAAAATGGGAGAAGATGATCCAGATACATTAAATTATTTTGGAATATTTGAAAATTTATTTGAAAAATGCAAATATAAAAACTTAGTAACAGGAAATGTTGAAGATATAAAAAGTACATCGCTTGATGATATTGAAAAAGTATTTGATAATTTTTATCACCCAGAAAATATGTTTTTGGTGGTGACGGGAAATTTTAATCCATATGAAATAATGCAAGTTATTAAGGAAAATCAAAATAGTAAAGAATTTAGTAAATTCAAAAATCCGAAAGTAATTACACCAAAAGAAAAAAATAAAGTATATAAAGAATATGTTGAAAAAGAGGCTAATGTAGTAATTCCTAAAATAAAAATTGGAGTAAAAGTCGAAAGAAAAAAATTAAAAGACTTTACTGATTTAGAACTTAGAAATTATTTAAATTTAGCTTTAAATATGAATTTTGGTAGTACAAGTGATTTTAAAGATTTCTTAGAAGAAAATCATTTAGCAAGTAATATTAATGCAATGTGTGATATATATGATAATTATTTAGTAATAGTAGTAGCATTCGAATCAAGATTTGCAAATGAAGTTATTAAATTAGTAAAAGAAAAACTAGCATCCCTAGAAATTTGTGAAAATACTTTAAACAGAAAGAAAAAAGCACGTTTAGCAAGTTTAATTTTAGGTTATGATGATATAGAGAAAGTTAATTATAACCTGCAAGATATAATAATTAATTATAATGATGTAGTAGATGATCCTAAAGCATTATTTGAAAATATAACTGTAGAAAAACTAACGAATATAATTAAATGTATTGATTTTACTAATGTTACAACACATGTATTAAAACCAAAAGAGGCAAGTAATGAATAAAATTTCTGAAACTTTAAAGTGGATGGAAAAAAACGCTTTGAATAGTAATGAACCAAAAAGAATAGCAACTGTAGTAGTTCCTATATATGAAAATGATGAAGTTGTTGCCTATAAATCTTGTGAATGCATTATAGTAAGGGAAAATATAGTTGATCAAAGAAATAAAGATTTAAAAAGTTATGATATAAAACTATATAATGATGAAAAAGAGACTGTGTACGTAAACGTAAGAGAAATATTTTTAAACTCTATCTCTGGAATTGATGGAGTTATATCTGCACATAAAAAAAATATGTTAATTTTAAAAAGAGGCGTGGAAAACTTAAATTCTTACGAAAAAGAAATTAAAGAAGCAGAAATTGTAAATAAAATTAACGAGTATGTTAAGTTTAATCCTGATGAAGACATAGAAAAAAAATATGACCCAAAGCCTAAAGTTCACAGATTAGATTTCTCTGAATTAAATAAAAAATATTTTTAAAGTAATAATAAAAAAATCACTCCGTTAAGGGTGATTTTTGTTTTATCTATTTTTACTATTAGTGATATAATGTTCTTCATTAAGAGAACTATTTTTATAATCATCAAGTTGAACTAAATTAGATTGAATACTTTCTAAGCGTTTTCTTTCTTCATTAATTTTTTCTAAATCTAATTCAGTTTTAGTTTTAGGAACGTGGTCAAGATGTTCAATATTTATAGGAGAAACAGGGTTATACTTCTTAGAAGAATATTTAACTTTAGATATTTTATTATTCTTAGTAATAACTTCAAAATTATTATCAACAAAGTTAGATATTGAATTTTCATCAATAACTTTATCAGTTCTCATAAAATCTATTTCATATTTTACGCTTCCCTTTAAAAGTTTTTTATAATTACCTGAACCTAAGTTAATTAATACATTACTCAAGTTTTCATATAATTTATTTTTATAACTGGCTTTCGTATAAGTTAAATTTGTAATAAAACCTTTTCTTTCTAAATGTTTTAAAGAAGCAAGAACTAAGCTTTGACTATAAGTTTGGTAATTTTCATGTGGTTTCATATCTAAAAATAAGTTAATCATTTCTGTTTTGAAGTATTCACTTTTATGCTTGACTCCCATAACTTTAAACATATTAAAACTTATTTTTTGAGAAATAACATTCTCTTTAGAAATACCAAATAATTCAGATTTTCTATTTTTGTATATTAATTTATCTTTAAGTGCAAACATTGAGGGAAATAACACTGTATATATTAATGTAAGTGGAGGATTGATTGCTAAAAGAGCAGTATATAAACTAGCTGAAATAATAATTGGTAATTTAGATTTAATTTTCTCTTTCATCATATACTCCTAATATAAAGATTATAACATAAAAAAAACTGCGATGCAGTCTTTTTTATTATCTATTGTAGAATTCTACGATTAATTGTTCATTAACTTCTTGGTTAAGTTCACTTCTTTCAGGGAATCTAACATATTTTCCAACTTTTGATTTTTTATCAAATTCAACGAAAGCTGGAGTAGAAAGATTAACTTCTAAAGCATCAACTACTGCTGGATGATTTAAAGATCTTTCTTTAATAGTTATAACATCTCCTGGTTTACAAGTGTAAGAAGGAATATCAACTTTGCTACCATTAACTAAAATATGTCCATGGTTAACAATTTGTCTTGAACTTCTTCTTGTTCTAGCCATACCTAATCTATAAACAACGTTATCTAATCTTGATTCTAAAAGTATTAAAAGGTTAATACCAGTAATACCATTCATATGAGCAGCTCTATCGAAAGTTTTTCTGAATTGTTTTTCAGTTAAACCATACATAGTTCTAACTTTTTGTTTTTCTTGTAACTGAACACCGTAGTCACTAAGTTTTCTACGACGATCTTGACCATGAGCACCAGGTGCATAAGGTCTTTTAGCTAAGTCTTTACCATTTTCAAGAGTAGAAAATCCTAATCTTCTAGATTTTTTATAAGCTGGTCCTGTATATCTTGACATCTTATTTTCTCCTTTCTTTTTATTACAAAGCCTTAGTCTTGTTTAATTTTCATTATAGGGAGTTTAATTAATTTCACTAGGGCAGTCCTAGCTACTTTATTTTGAATAAACACATTACAATAAAAATGTAAACCCTGCCAAAAGAATTGCACATATATTATATAGTTTTATTACTTATTTGTCAATAAATAAAAAAACTTTTATCAAGAAGTACAAAAAGTACTTGTTTTGTGTTAAAATAAAAATAACAAGGGTGAATAAAATATGAGTAAAGAAACTTTTATACTAATAGCAAGTGCGTATTATATTTTTTCAATTATGTTAATAATTGGTGTTTTAGTGTTCATAAATCATAAGCAAAAGAAAAAGTTTAAAAAGGAAATAGAAAAACTAGAAAGAGAGAAGAACTTGATAATATCAGCTTCGATACTTTCAGAACTAAATAAAGTAGAATCTTTAGCTAATAATGATGATCTTAAAAGTAAATTTGATAATTGGAAAGAAAGATTTAATGAAATTAAAGAAGCAGATTTATCAAAGATAACAGATGAAATTAATGATATTGAAACATTATTTATAGAAAAAAACTTTAAAGAACTTAAAAATGTAATATTATCCACTGAAGTTAATCTTAACAGAATTAAAACTAAATCGGACTTTTTATTAGAAGAAATAAAAGAAATAACATTATCTGAAGAACGTAATAGAGAAACTATAACTAATTTAAAAACTGAATATAGAGATATACAAAGATTGTACAAAGATGATGAACATAGTTTTGATTTGATAAGAACACCTATAGAGCTTCAATTTGAAAACGTAGATAAACTATTTATAGCTTTTGAAGATTTAATGGAAAAGAATGAATATACTGAAGTTGGAAAAGTTGTTAAAGCAGTAGCAGACTTAGTAGGTAATTTAAAAGTCGTAGTTACTGAGACAAAACCAATAATAAATTTAGGTAAAAATTTGATTCCTAAAAAAATTGAAGAAGTAATGTTTATTGAAAGTAGACTTGAAAAAGAAGGTTATAGTTTAGAGTATTTAAATATAGAATATAATAAAAATGAAGCAGAAAAAAAGATAGCAGACGTATTTCAAAGACTAAATGTGCTTAACTTAGAAGATTCTTTATTTGAACTTAAAACAATGTATGATTATTTTGATTCATTAATAAGTGATTTTGAGAAAGAAAGAATTGCTAAGAAAAATTTTGAAGAACATGTAAGAACAGTTATTTTAAAAGCAAGTAAACTTGAAAAATATAATAATGAACTTTTAAGAAAAATAGATGATATAAAATATAGTTATGATTTATCTGATGATGATGCAATGATTATATTTGAGCTTCGTGATGAGCTATCTTTAATTAGAGAAACATATGATAGATTAATAGATACACATAGAAATAGAAATGTACCATATACTAAGTTATCTAAAGAAATGGATAATATTAATTTAAAATTATCTAAAGCAGAAGAAAAACTTAACTTAGCACTTAGAACTTTAGGAAGTTTAAAAGAAGATGAAAAAAGAGCTAGAGAGCAGCTTGAAGAAATCAAAAAAATATTATTTACTGCTAAAGAAAAAGTAAGGTCATATAAACTACCTACGATACCTAAAAATTATTATGTAGAGTTATCTGAGGCTATGCAGGCAATAGATATATTAAGTGATGAACTTGATAAAAGACCTATATCTATAAAAGTGCTTAATACAAGAGTAGATACAACAAGAGATTTAGTTTTAAAAGTATATAATACGATAAATGAAACTATTAAAACGGCAAAAATGGCAGAATCTGCAATAATATATGGAAATAGATATAGATTAACAAATAAAGAAGTGGATTTTGGTTTAACTAAAGCTGAAAATTTATTTTATAAAGGAAGTTTCAAAAATAGTTTAGAAAATGCAATAAATGCAATAAACATCATTGAGCCAGGAATACATAAAAGACTATTGGAGGAATATAGATGATATATTTAGATTATAGTGCAACAACACCAGTTTCACTAGAAGTGCAAGATGCAGTTAATAAAGCAACAAATGAGTTTATTGGAAATCCAAATTCGCTAAATGCACTTGGAAAAAAATCAAAAGATTTAATGGAAAGTGCAATAGAGCAAATATCAGAAATACTAACTTGTCAAAAAGAAGAACTTATATTTACAAGTGGAGCAACTGAATCTAATAACATGGCTTTAATAGGTTCAGCCCTTGCAAATCATAAGTGGGGAAAACATATAATAACAACAAGACTAGAACATCCTAGTATATATGCTATTTGTGATTATTTACAGTCTATTGGTTTTGAAATAGATTATGTAGATAATGATGAAGAAGGTTTAGTAGATTTTGAAAAATTAAAAAAACTAATTAGAGAAGATACAATTTTAGTAAGTGTATGCGGGGTAAACTCAGAGCTTGGTATTAGGCAGCCTCTTAAAATGATTAAACAAATAATCAAAAAAGAAAATCCAAATACATATTTACATTCAGATTTAACGCAAGGAATTGGTAAATTTCCAATGAATATATATGATGTTGATTTAGCAAGTTTTTCAGCTCATAAAATATATGGACCTAAAGGAATAGGGTTATTTTATAAAGCAAAAAGTATTAAATCAACACCACTTATGTATGGATCTGGAAAGTTTGAATATTTAAAACCAGGAACTCCAGCACTACCACTTATCGTAGGTTTTTCAAAAGCTTTAAGATTATCTCAAGTAGAACTTGAAAAAAGAATAAATTTTATTGAAAGATTAAATGAAAAACTAGTATATGAATTCGAAAGCATTGAAGGAATAAAAGTTAATAAAACTAAATATTCTATACCACAAATATTAAATATAAGTTTACTTAACATAAGACCTGAAACTTTTATAAGAGCAATGGATGAACATGAAATATATTTAAGTACAAATACAGCGTGTGCATCAGGAGAAAAATCTCCATCTATTATGGCTGTTTATAAAGATTCAAAAAGAGCAGAAACATCAATAAGAATAAGTATATCTCATTTAACAAGTTTAGATGAAATAAATAGATTTATAAAAACATTTAAAGAAGAATATCAAAAACTAAATACACTGAAATAAATTTTCGGTGTTTTTATTTACAAAAAATTTAATTTTTGTTATTATTTATATAGTAAAGAGGATATATGAAAAAGATAAAAGAAGTTTTAAAAAAATTGAAACCAGATACAAAATTCAAAAAATTTATAACTACTCAGTTAGTATTAATAGTTATAGTTTTCTTATTTTTAATATTTACTGGTTCATTTGCATACCTAGGAAATCTAATCGGAGATGGAATAAATACAATTACAAATATAAATTCATATAATCCAAGCGAAAGAAGATTCTTCTTTACGCCCCATGATCCAGTTCCTTTTGGAGTAAGTACAAGTGGTTTTGCAGATGGAAGTGGATCTATAACTAATGAAAAAGACCAGCTTGCAACTTTAATTAAAGGAGAAGCTGAGTCTAGCGCTACCGAAAACTATAGTGTATATGTAGATTTATCAAATAATACATTTATTTATACTACAGCAGCTAAAACAGCAGAGCTTCTACTAAACGTAGTAGATCCAGAAGGAAATGAAGTTACATCGATTGCTGGACTTACAAGAGTGACAGTAACTGATGCCACTGGTAAAAGTTATACAGGCTTTGATATAACTGAAATAAACAGAATGATTAGAATAATAGAAAACAGAAGTATTACAACTACAAGCCAAAAAGAAGAAGAGTGGACAATGTCAGTTACATTTGTAGATTTACCTAGTAGTCAAACGAGTAACGCAAATAAAGATTTAGATATCGATATACATTTTCAAAAAGAAGCATACCCACATTTAATAGTAAATGCTGAAAATACATATTATATAGGACCTAATGTTAGTTTTGATTGTGAAGGAGCAGGAGCTAGATGGGATGCTGCTACTAACAGTTTAATAGTGTCTTCACTTAATGCCGTAGGTGAGTGTACACTTACCCAAAACAAAAATGAATCAGCAACACCTTTAGATGATTATATAGTATCTTTGTCAGGAACTACTCAAGGAACAGGAGAAGTAGTAAATGAAAATGGCTATAGATATGAGGGTAAAAATCCTAATAACTATATATGGTTTAATGAAGAGTTGTGGCGAGTAATTGGAGTATTTGATACAGTGCTTGCAGACGGAACAACTACAGAAAGGCTTACTAAAATTATAAAAGCAGATTCGATAGGCAGTTATGCCTGGGATTCTGAAAATGTAAATAACTGGAATGAATCGACATTAAAAGCACTGCTTAATACAAGTTACTTAAATAGTGAAAATGGAACAGGAACTGAAAACTGTTACGGTTATAGAGCGAGCGTGCCAACTAATTGTGATTATACACAAAATGGAATAAAAAATGAGTATAAATCGATGATAGAAAACGTAACATGGAATCTTGGAGGTTTTTCATCAAGTAGCACAGCTGCATCAGCAGTATTTGCAGCAGAAAGAGGTACTACAGTGTACACAGGCAACCCTACTACAGGAACTGGATATATTGGATTAATGTATCCAAGTGATTATATGTATTCAAGTTTAGAAAGTAGCTGCTCAAGAACTACAACGTTTAATAATTATGATTCTAGTTCATGTGCAGGAGCAAACTGGATGTACGGAGAAGGTTATGAATGGACGTTAGCGCCTGTCTCTTCCAGCTCTGTGCTTGCGTGGGATCTGAGGAATGGTGGTTACGGCAATGGCACCGATTCGAGAAGCGGGGATGGCGTGCGCCCTGTCTTGTATTTAAACTCTGAGGTGAAGTACTTGGATGGAGCGGGAAGCGAAGCGGATCCGCTTATCGTAGAAATGTAATTAGGGAAGGTGACGAATTTGACGGTCTTTTTGGCCGTCCGTCACCCGACTTTTGAAATAGAGGATGAGAATGAAAGAAACAAAATGTGAACCGAACGTAAATTCGGGGAGGTACCTTATTTTTAACTTTACATAAAAATAAAAGCAAATTCATTAGTGTTTACAATGAAGATGCGGTTATAGTCAGTTTTTTGTTAGGTTATAAAATAATAGATAATATAAAATGTGGTTTTCCAGATAATGCTCTTGATAAAGTTATAGTAAAACTTGAAAACGCTAATATATCTTATTAAGTTATAGATGAAACAGGATTGATTTTAAAAAGTAAAAATATTAAATTGAATAAGTATAATAATGTATATGATAAAGCCAAGAAAAATATAGAAATTATAACTAGAATAAATTTATTCTTAAAAAAACTAGAAAAATTAGAAATTAATAATATTGAAAATTTATTAGATAGGTTAGATAAATGTTTGGAGTAATAAATAAAGAAATGATTTTAATTACTAAATTAAAGTCATTTATAGAATTTTTAGAAAACTCAATTTGCAATATCCCTAGAAAAGATGAATTTTACAAATTAGAAATAAGAAAAAGTTATATTTCAATATATAAAAATGTTAATGTCATCAATTTCGAACACTTAGAAATTAAAAAGTATAGATTGTTAATTTTAGCTGATATATCATATTTAATGTATTTGTTAGAGATTATTTTAAAAAAAGATATATAAATGAAAAAAATGCTGAAAAACTAATTTATAAGTTAACTGAAATTAATAAAATATTTAATAGATGGGTTAAAAGTATAAATAAAAGATAAATATATATTACTAAAAAGATTATATCCTAATTGTTTATTTTTAATAAAAAAGAAAAGTAAATTATATACATATGAAATTGATAAGAAAATATTTGATAAATATAATTTTTAAAAAATAAGTCGTATAATAGAAGAAAATTTCAATTTAAAATTTGAAAATCACAATAATTATAAAATTTATTATTTTAAAATTAATTTAATAAATAATTTAGAAAAAATGAAGGAGAAAATAAAATATGAATAAGAAAATTTTTCTGATTTTAACAGGAATAATACTTACTGTAACTACAATTTTTTTAATTAACTTACCTAAAGATAAAACATTTTATATTGATGGAATTAAGTTTGCAGTAAATTTAGATGATACTCCTGTTAATGACTTTCCAGCAAAAGGTAACTACAGAGTAGATGTATCCTGTTCTAATGCAGTAGGAAGATGGCTTTATGATTCATGGGAATTAAAAGTTGATTCTATAACTGATACTGCTTCTTGTTATATTGATTTTTATACACAAACGCAGACTATTATGCTTGATGATCACATAGTATCTTTGTCAGGAACTACACAAGGAACTGGTGAAGTAGTAAATGAAAATGGATATAGATATGAAGGAAAAAATCCAAATAACTATATATGGTTTAATGAAGAGATGTGGAGAGTAATAGGTGTATTTGATACAACACTTGCAGATGGAACAACTACAGAAAGGCTTACTAAAATTATAAAAGCAGATTCGATAGGCAGTTATGCCTGGGATTCTGAAAATGTAAATAACTGGAATGAATCGACATTAAAATCACTACTTAATACAAGTTATTTAAATAGTGAAAATGGAACAGGAACTGAAAACTGTTATGGTTATAGTACGAGCGTGCCAACTAATTGTGATTATTCGCAAAGTGGAATAAAAAATGAATATAAATCAATGATAGAAAATGTAACATGGAACCTTGGAAGTTTTTCATCGGGTATCACAACTGCATCAGCACTCTTTGCAGCAGAAAGAGGTACTACAGTGTACACAGGCAACCCTACTACAGGAACAGGATATATTGGCTTAATGTATCCAAGTGATTATATGTATTCAAGTTTAGAAAGTAGCTGCTCAAGAACTACAACGTTTTCTAGTTATGGTTCTAGTTCATGTGCAGGAGCAAATTGGATGTATGGAGAAGGTTATGAATGGACGTTATCGCCTAACTCTTCCAACTCTTTGTATACATGGTACCTGAGAAACGGTGGTTTCGGCTCTATCAGCAGTTCGAGTAACGAGAATGGTGCGCGTCCTGTCTTATATCTAAACTCTGAGGTGAAATACTTGGACGGAGCGGGAAGCGAAGCGGATCCGCTAATTGTAGAAATGTAATTTGGGAAGATGACAAATTTGACGGGCTTTTTGGCTGTCCGTCACCCGACTTTTGTAAAATAATGTTTTGCATACTTTATATGCTATTAGTCAAATAGTGGAAAAAAATTTATAGAGATAAATGAATTCGTAAAGAAGAATTTTTACGCTGCGGAATGTGATAAATAGTTAGTGATTCAGAGGCTTTTTTATTGATGTCTACCAATTGGGGTTCACATTAATTTATAAGTCTCTTTTTATTAAATAAAAAGATGAGAGTAAAAAACTTACCACCATCAAAAATTATACAATCTAAATGACCTTGTTATTTATGTTTTTATTTGTTAAAATACATATGAAGTTGGTGAAGTAGTGAAAAAAGTAATAATAATTAAATATGGAGAACTTAGTACTAAGGGTGGTAATTTAAATTTCTTTTTAAAGAAACTAAAGAATAATATAGAAAATCAGTTAAAAGGTTTAGAATTTAAAATAAATTATGATCATGGAAGAATGTTTATTGAAACATTTGATTTTGATAAAGTAATGGAAAAATTAGTTAAAGTATTTGGAATACATGAAATAAATGTTGGATATTTACTTGATACTAATAATTTAGATGAAGTAAAATCATTTTTACTTGAAAAAGTAGCAGAAAAGAGTTTTAATACATTTAAAGTCGAAACAAAAAGAAATTATAAACAGTATCCACTTGATAGTATGGCTATTTCTAGAAGTATAGGTGGACATATTCTTAAAAACATAAAAGATATTACTGTTGATGTACACAGTCCAGACCTTAAAATAAATATTGAAGTTAGAAAAGAAGAAACTGTAATATATTTTGATAAAGTAAAAGGTTTAGGTGGTTACCCAGTAGGAACGCAGGGAAGAGGTTTACTAATGCTTTCTGGAGGAATAGACTCACCAGTGGCAGGTTACCTTGCAATTAAAAGAGGAATAGCTCTAGATGCTGTTTATTTTGATTCTCCGCCACACACAAGTGAAAAAGCAAAAGATAAAGTTAAAAGACTTGCTAAAAAATTAAAAGAATATGATTTAACAACTGGAATGTATATTGTGAATTTTACTAAGATGCAAGAAGAAATACTTAAGAATATAGATCATGAATATTTAATAACAATAATGAGAAGAATGATGTATAGAATAACTGAAAGAATTTGTTTAAGACATAAAATGCATATAATAGTAAATGGTGAATCTATTGGTCAAGTAGCTAGTCAAACACTTACAAGTATGAAAGCAATTAATGAAGTAGTTAAACTTCCTGTAATAAGACCTGTAGCATGTTTAGATAAACTTGAAATAATAGAGCTTGCTAAAAAAATAGGAACTTATGAGACAAGTATAGAACCATTTGAAGACTGCTGCACGATATTTGTACCAAAGCATCCAGTTATAAATCCTGAAATAAAAAAATGTGTAGAATTTGAAAAACAAATAAATTGGGAAGAATTAATAAATGAAATAATGAGTAATATTGAATACATTTCTCTAAAAGAAGAAAAAGTATATTCAGATATATTATAAATAAAATAAAATCATCCATAATAAAAATGGGTGATTTTTTATGAAAGAAGAAAGTAATTGTTATAAAGGATATGATTTTACTAATACTAACAAGAGTAGTAAATTAAGAGAAGAATATTTTAATCCTTATGGTTATAACTTAGAATCTACAGGAAGAAATATAGTAGATGTAAATTATAAATGTACACATACTAATCAAAATAATAAAATAAAATAAAAGTTTTGTCTAGTTTTGTAGAAAATATTGAAAATAAAAATAATGAGTATATAATAACGCCTTAGAAAGGAATATTTATATGTCATTAACAAGTGATCCAGTGTTTAAAATATTTTTTAAAAGAGATGTAAAAAGACTAGAATTTATAATAAATGAAATAACAAATTTGAATATATCTAAAGAAGATATAGTATTTAGTGATACAGAGGTAATGGGAAGTTTTGATGATACGAAAGTATCTAGACTTGATTTACATGTAACACTTAAGTCTGGAGAAAAAGTATATATTGAAATGCAAAATGTAAAAGAAAAACATATTGTAGAAAGAATAGGATATTATTCGTCTAAATTAATTACTGATCAAGTAAAGAAGGGGGATAATTATTTAAGAGTAAAAAAAGTTTATTCGATTTTCTTTATTAATTATAAAAATTCAAGGTATCCAGATTTGTTTACAAAGCTAGTAGTCTATGATAAAATTAACTCAAAAGAAGAAGATGCACTTTGGGAAAATAATATAATCAATTTAACTAAGATAAATAGTAATACTTATTTTGGCGAAAAAATGATGGATTTTCTAAAATTTATGGTAGCATCATCTGATGAGGAGATGGAAATAATGGCAAGAGATAGTGAAGAATTAGAAGAGATTTATCAAACATATAAAGACATTACAGCAGATGATGAAATAAGAGCATACATTTGGGCTAGAGATAAATATGAAATAGATAAATCAGCACACTTAGAATATGCACGAATGGATGGACATGAACAAGGTCTTAAAGAAGGGCGAGAAGAAGGTCTAGAACAAGGAATTGAACAAGGAATTGAACAAGGAATTGAACAAGGAATTGAACAAGGGAAAATAGAAGTTATTAAAAGTATGATACAAAATGGAGTAGATGTTGCAGTTATAGAAAAAACAACTAATTATACAATTTCAGAAATAGAAAAGCTAAAAAAAGAAATTTGAAAATAATTTCTTTTTTTATAGATAAATAGAGGAAAATTTAGTATAATTATGGAAGGAGTGATTATAAAAATGAAAATATTATCAGTAAACGCAGGTAGCTCATCATTTAAGTTTTCTTTAATGGAATTACCTGGAGATAAAGTCTTAGCTAGTGGACTTTTTGAAAAAATAGGACTAGAAGGAAGTTTTTATTCGATTAAATTCGGAGAAGACAAAGTAAAAAAAGAAGTGGACATGAAAGACCATTCAGTAGCAGTAGCTATTCTAATGGAAGAATTAATTGATTTAAATATAATTTCATCATTAGAAGAAATTGAAGGTGTAGGTCATAGAATAGTTCACGGAGGAGATAAATTTACTAAATCAGTAGTATTAACAGAAGAAACAATTGCTGAAATAGAAGAATTTACAGATTTAGCACCTTTACACAATCCAGCAAATATTATGGGAATTAGAGCATTTATGACTAAATTACCTGGTGTTCTTAATGTAGGTGTATTCGATACGGCTTTCCACCAAACAATGGAAAGAGAACATTATTTATATCCAGTGCCATATTCTTGGTATGAAGATTTTGGAGTAAGAAGATATGGATTCCATGGAACAAGTCATAAATATATTAATATGGCAATTTCTGAAAAATTAGGAAGAAATGATTTAAAGGTAATAGTATGTCACGTAGGAAACGGAGCATCAGTATCTGCTATAAATGCAGGAAATGTTGTTGATACTTCTATGGGATTCACACCACTTCCAGGTCTTATGATGGGAACTCGTTCTGGAGATATAGATCCAAGTATTATCGAGTACATGTGTAAAAAAACTGGAAAAACAGTAGCAGAAATTACAAACGACTTAAACAAAAAAAGTGGTTTACTAGGCGTATCTTGTTTATCAAGTGATGGTAGAGATATCGAAGATGGAGCTGCAGAAGGAAATGAAAAATGTATTTTAGCTCAAAATATGTTTTCACAAAAAATTGCTAACTATATAGCAATGTATAACAATATGTTAAATGGAGCAGATGTAATTTGTTTAACTGCAGGAGTTGGAGAAAATTCTAAACTAATTAGAGAAATGGTTTTAGAAAGAGTAGAATCATTAGGAATTAAAATTGATGAATCTAAAAATGACTTCAGAGGTGAATTTAGAGAAATTACAACAGAAGATTCTAAAATACCAGTGTACGTAGTACCAACTAATGAAGAATTAATGATTGCATTAGAAACTTTAGAATTAAAATAGAAAGAGTGTTAAAAATAAAAACTTTATATAAAAAAATATTTAAAATAATAAAAAAATATGACAAAATTGTAATAGCAAGACATGTAGGACCAGATCCTGATGCCTTAGGCTCACAAATAGCCTTAAGAGATTCAATAAGACTAACATTTCCAAATAAAAATGTAGTCGCAGTAGGAGCTGGAGTTTCTAAATTTAAATATTTAGGTTCTTTAGATAAAGTTGATGATTTTAAAGCATACGAAGGTGCACTACTTATAGTAGTGGATCTTCCGAACTTTGCTAGATTAGATGGAATATATGATTTATCATATGATGCAATTTTAAAAATAGACCATCATCCTGCTGAAGATATAATTGGAGATGTTGATTGGACTGATGATAGTAAATCAAGTGCATGTGAAATGATTACAAACTTTTTGTTAAATTCTTCTATGAAAATGGATCAAAAAATAGCCGAAACATTATTTACTGGAATGGTTTTTGACAGTGATAGATTTTTACTTAAAAATACAAGTGTAAGTACATTTGAAACTATAACTAATTTACTTAAAAAACATCCATTTAATTTTGTTGCAACATATGATAATTTATATGATAAAAGTATAACAGATTTAAAATTTTATTCATACATTATTGCAAATTTAAATATATCACCAAATAGCTTTGGAAGTATACAAATAGAAAAAGAAACGTTAAAAAAATATGGAGTAGATTCTTCAACGCCATCCAATATGATTAATGATTTTTATTTCATAAAGGAACTTATTTGTTGGTGTTTTATAACATATGATGAAAGAAATGATATATACAAAGTAAATATTAGAAGTAGAGGACCAGTAATAAATGAAGTAGCTTCAAGATATAATGGTGGTGGGCATAAATATGCTAGTGGTTGCCGTATAAAAAACAAAGAAGATATGGAACCGCTTCTTAGAGAATTAGATAATGTTTGTGAATTATATTTAAGTCAGGAAACAAAATAATGATTATAAAAAATATAAAATTAATTAAAAATAATTTATATGAGTTAACAGAAGAAAAGGGTAATACTTTTCTTCTTTTTGATGAAACAATTTTAAAATACAGAATTTCTAAAGAAAAAGAAATTTCATCAGCTGAATTAAAAGAAATAAAAAAGTACGATGAATTAATGAAAATCTACTTAGCTGAAGTAAAAAGTGTAAAAAGGAAACTAAAAAGTAGTTATGAAATAAAAAAGAAATATAATTCTTTAAAAGAAGATGAAAAGGATTTACTACTTACTAAATTAACAAAAGCAGGTTACGTTAATGATGAATTATATATTACTTCATTTGTAAATGATCAAGTTAATTTAACTAAAAATGGACCTTCAAAAATAAAAAGAAAATTAATTGAATTAGGCTTTGAAGAAGAAAATATAAATATTTATTTAAAGAAAATACCTGAAGAAATATGGATAAAAAAATTAAGAAAAGTAATAGCAATAAAGTCGAAAAGTAATAAAAAATATTCTGAGAAAGTATTATATAATAAAATAAAGTTATATTTAATATCTTTAGGATACAATAGTACTTTAATAGAAAGTAATTTATTTATAACGAATCAAAATGAAGAAGAAATATTAAAAAAAGATTATAACAAGTTATTAAAAAAATATCAAAGAAAAAACATTTCTGAAAAAGAAATGTCTTATAAGATAAAGTATGATTTAATGAAAAAAGGATATGACAATAATTTAATAGAAATTATTACAAAAGAAAATAGTGAATAAAATCACTATTTTTTTATTGAAGTTCAGAAGAATTTATAGCAGCATACATAGCTTCAATAGAATTATTATATTGTTTACTAAGTTCACTATCTATAATATTAACTTCGTATTTTTCTCTGTAATGTTCTAAGGCATCTATACTAATAGTAGTAATAGTAGCTAAATTATCATCAGCAATAATACCTTTAATATCATCAGTTAAATCTTCTAAAGATTCTTTATCATGAGCAGCTGTTTTTAAAATTACATGAAACCCTTGAGAAGTAGTTATAACTTCAGTAGAAAATTCACCAACTTTTAGTTCGTAACCAGCATCAATTAATTCATCATAACTAGAATCAAGTACGAAATAATTAATTTTACCAAGACTACCATCTTTTTCTAAAGTAGCTTCATCTTCAGAATATTCTTTAACAAGTTCAGCAAAAACTTCTTCGATATCTTCACCATTTTTGTCAGCTTTTTCAAGTGCAGCAATAATATCATTTTCAATTATTTCTTTAGCAGCTTCTTCAGCTTCAGCTATTTCATCATCAGTAGCACCAACTGCAGCATCAGGAACAATTAAGATATGAGAAATTTCAATATCACCTTTAGCTTCTTCATCATAATATTTTTCTATTTGTTCATCAGTTACAATTTCTTCAGCATAAACTTCGATAGCATAACTTTGTAAGTAGCTTAAATATAAATACTCTTCGTAAGCTTCGATAGTAGAGTAGTTAGTGTTTGCTTGAATAAGTGATAAAAGAGCTTGCTCTCCACCATTAGATTCAATTAATCCATCAATATAAGATGATGCATAAGCTTTTCCATCTTCTACTTTATCAGGAAATTCATTTTCAAGAACATATAAATCTACCATTGTGATTAATACTTCAAGTCCATAGTTATCTTTAATTTTTGCATAAAAATCATCAACACTAAATAATTGCTCATCTTTAAGCTCTACAACTGCTTCCTCTCCATTTTGTAATGTTGGAATTGTTCCGCACGCAGTAACTAAAAGTAAACTAGCAGAAATCAAACCAAAATATTTAAAACTTTTTTTCATTTATTTCCTCCTAAAGATATTATATCAGTATTGCAACAGCAGTACAAGAAAAAACCGTGTATTTTAGGCAAAAATCACAAGATTATCACATTTTAAAAAAAGAGTTGCAAAATCCCTCACAAAGATTTAAATTAACCATAAGATATATTGAATAGATAAATAAAGGAGGAATGATTTATGAACTGTTGTAAAACTGGAAATGGCGCTGCTATAGTATTAGTGCTATTCATATTATTAATAATCATCTGTGGAGCATTTATTTAAAGTAAATCGAAAAGGAAGGTGTAAAAAATGAATAATTGCCAAAGTGTAGTAACCACTTGCCAAACACCTAGTAATAATAGTTACTTAGTAATATTAATTTTATTTATATTGCTAGCTATCATTATAGGTGGCGTAGCATATTTCTAAGAGGTTGAAAAACCTCTTTTTTAGTTGAAAAAAATCTATAAATTTGTTACTATTAGTATAGTAAGGAAAAATAGATATGAATAAGATAAAAGATTTTATACAAAATAAACAAAAATCACTTTTATATATAGTTGCACAAGTAATAATAGTGTTTATATTAATATTAGTAGTACTTTTAGGATTTTCATATGGATATTTAGGGCCAGTAGACCCTGAAGATGTTAAAACTACAGTAGATGTTTCATCATCAGAAACTAGTGAGTTATTTTTTACAAAAGGAACAGATGTATCACTAACAATAGGTTCAGAAAACTTTACTGAAAGTACAGGATTTGTAACAAGTGAAGCAGTATCTACAGCAACACTTAAAAAATCTGCTGAAATAGCATCAGTTACAGAAAAATATCAAGTATATTTAAATATAAAAGATAATAATTATGTGTATACAACAGCGGCTAAAACTCCAGAACTTATTTTAACTATTACTAATCCAGCAGGAGAAGTAGTAACAAGTATAGATGGACTAAACTATGTTACATCAACAGACCCAAATACTGGAGCAGTAGTAAGTGGTTTTGATATAACAACTCATAAAGGACTTATCAAAATAGCAGAAGACTACTCAATAACAACAACTTCAGAAAAAGTAGATAACTGGAAAATAGAAGTTACATTTGTAGATTTAGCAACTAATCAAGAAGCAAATGAAGGAAGAACTTTCTCATCTGATTTCTTATTACAAGCAGATAAAATTGTATTTATGGCTAGGTCTATAATGAATTTACATCAAGGTGTAAATGGAACAAATGATATATACTATGCAAATGAGACTGATTATAGATACACAGGAGTTAATCCAAATAATTATGTATGGTTTAACGATGAACTTTGGAGAATTATAGGAGTATTTGATGATGCTTCTCATGAAGTAACTAATACCAATTTAGTGAAATTGATTAAAGCAGAAAGTATAGGGTTATATGCCGTCAATGCTACATTGGATTACAAACATGATATTGGTTATAATACTTGGGAAAATAGTACAGGTGGGGCAGAACTCAACAGGTTATTAAATGATTATTATTTATATAATGAAACAGCGCCAATAAATTTAGCGGGCTGTGAAGGAAGACATCGAATAGCATCAGGTTTAACATATAGTTATGGGTCAACCTGTGATTTTTCAACTAGTGGTATAAAAGAAGAATACATAAATTATATTGAAGAAGTAGAGTGGAAGTTAGGCGCGATAGAAAGTGAATATGTAAATGCAGAAGCGGCATATAACGCTGAGAGAAGTTCCGCTACTTCAAACGCTCCTGACTATTCTCTTACTACTGTGGGTAAGATAGGGCTAATGTATCCAAGTGATTATGGTTACGCGGTGCCTGATAAATATGGTGCTCTTGAGGTGACATTAGTTGATTATGGTTTTAGACCTTTGTTTGATGAAAATCACGATTTTTTTGCATCACCTTATGAAATAGATTGGTTACTTTATGATGATCAAATAACAATGACAGCAACAAAAGCAAATTATGGATCATTTTGGTATATTCATTCAAATGGGTCACTATATAACAGTTTAGTAGAACATCTTTATAACGTAAGACCTTCATTATATTTAAAGTCTGATGTAAGAATCGTAAGTGGAACAGGAACTGAAACAAACCCATATTTACTAGAAATGTAAAAAAAGCGACTAAGTCGTTTTTTCCTAAATTGAAATTTGAACCGCACCACGAAAGTGGTGTGTTTTTTTATAT
>CAYJFJ010000002.1:0-72907 GCA_964369845.1 uncultured Muribaculaceae bacterium
TAATAATTTATTCATATAAGGTATCCTATCTTTCTAATAAATTATACAATAAACTAAATTTTATTACAAGAAAAAAACTAAATCTCTTTAATTTTAAACTATTATTCAGTTGCTACAAATGTAAACGACGATGGTTTCTTTTGGTTATAAAATTTTTATCTACTTCTTGTTACACTTTCATAGTTAAAAGCATTTTCACTTCTTACTTTTTCTTTAAACTCTTCAACACTGTAATTAGCATTCTGATAGAGTATTGTACCTGTTCCTTGAAAATTATCATCAATAATTATACCATTTAAATTTTCTAGCGTATTTAGGTGTAACCAACCATTTAATCTAGCAGATAACACTAATCCTTTCGCAGTTGTCAAAGACAAATATACATTCCCATTTATAGTAGATAACACTAACCCTTTAGCAGTTGTTACAGACAAATATAAATCTCCATTAAATATAGTTGGTAGTATTAATTCTTTTGCCGTGATTAACCCAGTTAAATATAAGTCTCCGTTTAATGTGCTTGGTAGTATCAAGCCCTTTGCCGTGATTAAACCATCTAAATATAGGTTTCCGTTTAATGTGGTTGGCAGTATTAAGCCCTTTGCTGTGATTAACCCATCTAAACATAATTCTCCATTTAATATAGTCGGTAGTATTAAACCTTCTGCTGCAGTTAATCTACCTAAACATAAGTTACCATTCAATGTGATTGGCAGTATTAAGCCCTTTGCTGTGATTAACCCATCTAAACATACGTTTCCATTTACTGTAGTTGGTAATGTCAAACCTTTCGCTGTGATTATATCATCTAAAAGTAAGTCTCCAACTACCATTTCTGGCATCATAAAACCTTTTCGCTCAATGTCTTCACTAGAAATATTCCCTATATAACATTTTAATTTTTTGCCTGTGAATAAATCTTCATATTGAATTCCCACTTCATCTTCATTACAGTCCAGTGCAAATGATATATCTTTTTTTAATGACCTTGGCGCCTTTATTTCTTCTATTCTAGGATCTTTTTTATATCCAAAGCCTTTAATTTCACTTTCAATTTCATATAAAAACAAAATGTCTTCTTTAGTTAACTCTTTATACAATTTAGTTTTTTCATATATTTCTGTTAATAATTTCATATCTGAGTTTTTTTGTAAATAGATTTCTTTGTCTGGAAATTCATTTAATTTTTCTTCAAGAACATCTTCAAGTAAAGGCTCTAAATTTTGATTTTTTGCTACACCTCTTATTTCTGCAATTGAATTACGCTCCATCCTTATAGCAATTCTTGGGTTAGTATATTCTCCGCTTTCATTTTTAGTATAAAAAACATAAAAATCGCCCATATACAGTTGGATTTTTGCAGTAGATTCTCCTGCAGTACACCAACCCGTTCCTTTTCCTACTAAAGATTTAACTAAAGGTACATGATCACTTCCTTTATCATATTTCACCCATATGCCTTCGTTACTACTATTATTTTGTTTTTGAAACATAGTTGTTATATATATGTGTTCATATATTTTTTGAAATGACCCTATTTCAATTAATTCATTTAATTTATTGTCATCTGTTTTAATATCTTCATTTATAAAATTTTGGATACAATCAATAGATAATGCTAAAACTTCCCTATTTATATCTATAAAAGGATTTGTTGTTATTTTAGTTCTTTTAGTAAATTTCTGATTTTCTTTGTCGTAACTTCCCATTTTCAACATACCTTGAAACGCCCAGTATTTTGCCCAAGTTGGATATATTGCATCGCTACTACTTAAATAATCCAACCACTCATCAAGTGAAGCTTTTTGATCGTTTATAATTATGTTTTTTGCTTTGTTTCTCATTTCATCATTATAAACTATTCTTCCATGCCCTCGATTAAACGCAATTTCTTCTTGTAGCCGGTAGTAACTTTCTGGTATTTCTTTGATAACATATTTATTGTAATACATTTCTTTCAACATATCATACTTGTCTTTTTGTATGGCTTTAGCTGTTACTTTTTCTAATCTATTTAATAATTTTGTTATTCTCTCGGTAGGTTGTAAGTTATTGTCTTTTTCATATTCTAAATATAAATTTTTATATAATTTATTTAATAACTTTTCTCCTGAATTGATCTTCTTCATTTGTATATAAGTTCTTTCTTTGCATTATTGTACTATATATTTATGTTATTTACAATATTAACGATTTAACAAAAAAAATTAACTAAGAGCAGTTAATTTTTCGATGAATTCTTTACTTTTTATATAAAGTCCTGTGTATGTATCATAATAATTTTTTAAAAATAAATTTATATCTTTTTTTAAATTATCTTTTACATTTATATTTGTAAGTGTATTTATATCACAGTAATAATATAATCTTAAAAGTTTAATTACTTTTATATCTAACATTAAACTATTAGTATAGCATTTCTTACAAATAAGTCCTCCATATGATGCATCAATTGTTATTATATCTTCTTGATTACCACAAAGTGCACATTCACTTAAATTAAGTCCTACTCCTAAATGATCAAGTAATTTAATTTCTAAAATATTCGTTATTACTTCGTAATCTAAACCTTCTTCAAGTTTTAAAACTGAACTTATTAATAAATTAAAAACTTCTTTTTCATAATGTTCTTTTAATACTTGATATGATAAATCAGATATGTAATTTAGATAACTTATAAGAGTTAAATCATTTCTTATATTTTTTAGTGGGTTTATTATATCTACTGATATAAGGCTTGATAATTTGTCTTTATTGTATTTAATACAAAAAACTCCGTATGTAAATTTCATTACACTACTACGGAGTTTTGATTTCATAGATTTAGCACCTTTTGCCATAATTCCAATGATGCCATAATCTTCTGTTAAAATATTTATTACTTTTGATGTTTCACCATAAGCTGTTTCACTTATAATAAAACCTTTTACTTCTAAAAGCATATTAGCCTCTCTTAACTAATTTTTTATATTCTAAATAATCGTCTACTTTTCCAGATTTTGTAAATTTATCCCAAGCTTCTTTTTTATTCATATTACTCACCTTTCAACTATATAGTGAGTAACATTTTCTTTTTTTATTCAATAAATTAATCTAAATTTATAAATCCAAGTTCATTTATATATTTTTCTTTATCTTTCCAATTTTCAATTACTTTAACATAAGTTTCTAAATAAACCTTTTGTCCAAATAATTTTTCTAAATCTTTTCTTGCTTCAACACCTATTTGTTTTATCTTAGATCCTTGCTTACCTATAATTATTTTTTTAAGCGATGCACGGTCTACTATTATATCTACATGTATAGTTAATAGTTTTTTCTTTGATTCAAAAAGTGTTGTATAACATGTAACACTGTGCGGAACTTCATCTTCAGTTGAATTTAGTATTTTTTCTCTTACTAATTCAGAAGCCATAAAACTTGATGAATTAGATGTAAATTCATCTTCTCCAAAATATCTAACATTATCTGTTAAATAATTTTTAAGTACATCTACAAGTCTTAAAACATTATCATTTTCAAGCGCAGATAAAGGTACTATTTCACTAAATGAATATAAATCTTTAACTTCGTTTATTTTTTCTATCAATTCTTCTTTTTTTACTTTATCTATTTTATTTAAAACTAAAACTACAGGTATATCGTCATTTTTTAACATTTCTAAGATATATTTATCTCCACGTCCAAATCCTGCTGCTATATCTACTACAAATAATATAACGTCTACTTCTCTTATATGAGCAAGAGCTTCTTTATTAAGAATTCTACCAAGTTTACTTACTGGTTTACCTATACCTGGAGTATCTGTGAAAACTATTTGAGTCTCTGGCTCATTATATATTCCTTGAATTACATTTCTAGTTGTTCCAGCTTTATCTGATATAATCGCTACCTTTTCATTAATAATTGCATTAAGAAGTGTACTTTTACCTGTATTAGGTCTTCCTATTATACTTACAAATCCACTTTTCATATTTAACCTATCATTCCTATAATGTGTTCTATAAAAATAAAACCACATATTATTGCCCATGCAATACCTGCTACTGCAGCTGATGCCGAACCACAATCTTTTGCTATTTTAGCATATGGATTAAACTCTTTTGTTACCATATCTACTGTTGCTTCTATTGCAGTATTTAAAAGTTCTATACTTAAAACTACTACTGACGAAATTATACATATCGTCCATTCTATAAAACTTATTTGTAAAACAAGCCCTACTATAATCATTAGTATTGTTGCAATTCCATGCAATAGTAAACTTTGCTCATTAGTATAAGCATATACAAGTCCTTGCCATGAATAATATGCGCTATCAAATATTCTTTTTATACTAAATTTTTTAGTTTCTTTTTTTTCTTTTTGTTTCTTCGAATTCATCTAATACTTTCTCCTGTTTTCCAAACATTACTGTTTCTTCTTCTTCATTTTCATGATCATATCCAAGCAAATGTAGTAGTCCATGTACACATAAAAAACTTAGTTCCCTCACCTCGCTATGTCCATATTCTTCCGCTTGTCTTTTCATTTGGTCAATACTTATAAATATATCGCCTAACAATCTTATTTCTTCATTAAATATTTTTTGATCATCTTCTAGTGCAAATGATATTACATCTGTTACATAATCTTTTCCTCTGTAAGTTTTATTCATTTCTCTTATTTCTTCATCTGAGATAAAGATTATTGAAAACTCACAATTTTTGCATTTTTCTAACTTTAATGTATGACTTATTACTTTATTTATAACATCATCATACTCATAGCCTACTTCATCAATTATTTCATAATTATTCATTAAAAACTTATTACCCCCAAAACGTTAAAAAAACATAACATTAAAACGATTACTATTATAATACAAATAGCGTTATAAAGTCCATCTTTTTGCATAAAGTTTGGTAAAATACTTTTAATTTTGCAAAATAACATATATATTATATAACCAATTATAGTTCCTGCTAAGTTTAAGATAATATCATCTATATCAAATGCTCTTCCAATAAAGTACTGAATTATCTCTACTGTAGATGAAATTATGAATACAGAAAATATCGCTGCTCCAAGTTTTCTTGCATTTGCATAATATCCTAAATAAAATCCCATAGGTACAAAGATTATGATATTACCTATTACATTATAGAAAAAATGTTCCGTTCCATAAGTGTACCTTGTTATTTCTTGAAATGGTAATAAATTAATTCCTTGCACAGTATTTAAATCTGCTTTACTTAAAAAAGTAAATAATATAAATATATATACTAAAAATATTAAATTCATAAGTTCTTTATAAATTACTAAGTTTTGTTTTCCATTTTTAAAGTACATATACCTAAATATTATTGCAGTTGTTATAAACATGGCTAAAATAGGCCAATTATCGCTTATAATTTCCGTTATTATTGATTGAAACATATATTAAATCCTCTTTCTAAGAGATTAGTTCTTCTGTTACTATAAATATCTCTACTTCTATTGTACTATTATTTTCTACTTTTTTCAAAACTTTTTCGCTTAATATACTCTCATTGTCACTTATTTTCATATTTATTTTTTCTAGTGCTAAACTTTTTGCTTCATTTAAAATTTCTTCTTCTGTATAACTTTTATAAATTCTTTTTATTTCATATTGTTTTTCTAAATATAATTCATAGCCAAACAAATCAAAAATGAGTATGTCTTTTGATTCGTAGTTTTCTATTCTGTCTTGCAGAATTTTAGTTTCTTTATTATTATGAGAAATAAAAAAATTGTATCGCATTTTTCCAGTTTTCTCTTCTTCAAAATATTCATATGGAATACTTACTGATACATCATACCACTTTTCTACATATACATTTCCCTTAGCACATACAGATGCTTTTAATTCAGAATTATATATAATGTCTCCACTTATTAGTAAATCACCTTTTTTTACGTAGTCTCCTACAGATACTGCTGCTACTCCACTAAATATACTCATCGACTTAATTAAACCATCTGAGTTTGCATATATATTACAATAACTTTCTTCTTCTTTTTCTTCAGTTATAATTCTTTCTTCAAACTTAACTACATATTTCATACCTATTACTTCTATTTCTAACCAGTCTATCTTATCAGGATATTCTTCTAATATTTTGCTTTTTATTTCAACTAAATCCTCATAACTTTTTTTTATACTTAAAGGCTTTACACCATACTCATATAACTCTTTTTCTAAAAAAAGCTTCAAATTTGCATTTGAATGCATTACATCAACATCAACTGCAACATTTTTCACTAAACAAAAAAGTATAACTGAACAAATAGTTATAATTAAATAAAGTTTGTTTATATGCAAAATATTTAAAATACTATATATTCCAGTTTTTTTAATTTCTATAAATTTGTAACTAACTATATATTTTTTTAATTTTTTTAAATCTTTTTTATATAGCTTCAATAATACTTCTTTGTTTCTTTTTTCTATATCTAAAATATCAATTTTTGTATTTGATAGTTTAGATACTAATTTATAATAATTATTACATTTTGTCTTTACCCAAATTATTTCATTCATATAAATATTCTAAACTTTTGATTTTTCCTTCAATTAATATTTCATTTTTAAACAGTTTTTTTATCAAAAGTTTTTCTCCTTTAATATTTAAAGTGAATTTATCAAATTCTAAAATTATAATATCAATTTTTGCCTTTATTATTTTTTCATAATTATAAACATGAATATTATCTTCAAAATTAGAAATGAAGTACTGTTTATCATATAAAAAATTTTTAATATTATTTCGTAAATTCACTTGCTTCTCACCAATAAATTATATGAAAAAAAGAAGAAACCAATTCTTCTTTATTATCTATTACTTTGCATTTTTAAATTACTTATATAAATTTGTTCGGTAATATACTTTATTTCTTCTACTATTTCAGCGCTATAGCTATTATTATTAACAAGTAAAGTTACATCTACTTTTGAACTTGTTTTAGAATTTAAACAATTAACAATTTCTTTTACTTCTGGCGCAGTGCTTACTTTAGAAATAGATAACTCTTCTAAAAGTGTCTTTTTATCTACTAGAAAATAATTACATTTTAATCCCAAAATTTCATCAGTTATTTTATTCATAGCCAAACGCAAATCATTGTACTTTTTTTTACCTTTATTGAAATTATTTCCAGTTGGATTTATATTTGCCATTGCATTTAAAATTCGCTCTGAATTAACTGCAAGTTCTTCTAGTTTTTTTATATTACTATCATAAGTATATTTTTCTTCCATTATTTTCTCCTTTGATATGGTATATTAAAGTCTTCTAAATGTAGTAAAAACTGATACACCTTACACATAGTATCTAAACTTTCATAACTACTATTTAACAAAATATTTTCCCATAATATTTTCATTAATCTTTTTGTAATATTTACTTTTTTCAGAAGTAAAATGTTCTTTATTTCTTCAAACTCTTTTATCCTAGCTCGGTAACTTAGTGTATTTTCCCCATAAACTTCTTTAAAAACGTAATAATTACTAAAACAATATAAATCTTTATCAAGTGCATATCTTTCCAAAAGTCTATACTCAAGTAAACCAAACTTATCCTTTACACTAGATCTAATATGCATTTGATAAAATACATTGTAGTTATTTTTCAGAAAATCTTCTTCCATGTACATAACATACTTTTTATTAATAGATAAAATACATATCCATAAATCAAGTTTTTCTTCATCTGTAAAAGAATCTATACAACTTAAAATTTCATCTATTTCACCACATTTAATTTTATTCGAAACTATAATATATTCTTCAGTCATATATACACCTCACAATTACAAAAATTTCTTTTCGTTATTGTACCATAAGCATTCTTTTTTGTAAAATCTCTTTTATTTGTTAAAATTTATTAGTTTTACCCTTTACTCCTACAACAATTGAATTTAACAAACCATGCAGTATTAGCTGAGTTATAATTATTAGTGCTGGAATTGCAAACTGAACTCCTTGTCCGTATATATCAACAGATTTTATTTTCATTGATTTTTCTAACTTATCTGTTAATCCATATACTGTTGCATATACTAAATATTTTTCCCATAAAATCATTTCTGGAAGTTCTCTTTCTTCAAAAATACTAAAATCTTTCAAAAAATTACCAAATGCTTTCCAGTTTTGATAGTGTTCTAAACCTTTTTTTGTTTTTTTCTTTATTTTAAGAGTGTATAAGAAATACAATATCGAAGAAATTAAAGATATATATGGCAAAATCATCGGAACTTCTAAAGAGTCACTATAGAAGAAAAGTGCAAATGAAAGTATAACAAATATAAATGAGTTATAAATATTTTTACTTCTTTTTTCATATAACTCTTCTTTTTTTACTTGTTCATAAACTTCTGTTTTCCAAGATTCATAGTACGCCATAAAGGTTTTACATGTAATTGGATTTTTAATATAAATATCTATTTGCTTAGTTGTTACTACATTATTTTTACCAATTTCATCAAATAATAAATTAACTAGTATTTCCTCACTTCTACTTAAATTTTCATTATTAATTAGCGAGAACTGACAATCATGGTTTTTATCACTTAACATTTTAGCTTCTATTTTCTTTTTATATATTAAGTTTATAATTGATGCACTTAAACCTTTTTCAGTTGATTTTCCATTTATTAAATAATCAACTACTTCAATATCATAGTTACCTGTAAAATCCCTATAATATTTAATTTTTTTAAACACAGTTATCTCTTTATCATATTTTAAATATGTATTTATAAGCGATAAAACTAAGCCTACTAAAAATAAAATATTAATAAAAATTATCATTTGATACGTTCTTTCATTTTCTTCTCTAAATAATTTTAATTCCTCATTTAATTTACTTTCTTCAAACTGTATTTGTTGAAACATATTATCACTTGTTTTTAACAAATATGTTTTATCTTCAATTAAACTGTAATCAAATGTTGTTCTTAAAGTTAAAGGAATAAACATATCGCTGTTATTTATTTTTACTTCAAATGATGAATTATCTTGATTACTTGCTACTACACTTTCGTACTTAGATCCTCCCGTTGCATTATAATAAAACTTTCCAGAGTTATCTTCATTTGGTAATATAACTTTTATTAATCCTTCTTTAATATCGTGATAAAATTGATGCGTTATAACTGATACTCTAAACTCTGCTATATCTTTGTGAATCAAAACTACATCCTGGAGTTTATACTCTATTAAGTAAGCAATTTTACCGGTTGTATTATAAGTTACATCTAGTCTAAGTGAAGATGAATAATTTATTATGTTAAATGTTTTATCGTAACCTTTATTATCTTTTTGATAACTTAAAGGCGTAAAATCACTTCTCTGCATTGTGTCATATGTAACTTCATCCGCGTTCAAAACTGATATACCCTTTATTTCTAATCTGCTTACTGTCTGATAATAATCTTCATAATCCGAAAGATTTTCAGCATAAAAATCGCGATCAAAACCATCAGTTTCATAATCTAAAAAAAATAATTCTTTAACATCTGCTGAACCATCTGCATTTATTTTAATTTCTGAATAAAAATTTTCTATCTCATATTCTTTTGCTTCAACACTTAGTGGAAATAACATCATCATTAAAACAATTATCAACTTACTCATATCAACCTACTCTTTTAGTTATTATATCATAAATTTTTGCAAAAAAAAAAAGATTTATAGCTATTATTACCATTATGGACAATAACTTATCTTCTCTTCTTCTGTTAATGCGTTATATACGTCTTTATCAACTAAACACATATCACCCATATGATTTTTGTATAAACTTTTTGACTCTTCATTCACTACAATTAAGTTATTTTCTAGAGAATCAACTTGAAAAAACATATAGCTTGTATTAACATCACTCTTTAAATTAAATGCACTCAAATCCAAACTTTTTAATGCTGTATTGTACAGAAACATTCCATTCATATCTGTGACATTTGAAGTATCAAATGAACTTAAATCAATGTATTCTAACGATTCACACCCAGAAAACATTCCAGCCATATTTGTGACATTTGAAGTATTAAAAGAACTTAAATCAATATTCTTCACCCAATAAAACGAATCAAACATATATGACATATTAGTCATATTTGAAGTATCATATGAGTTATTAAAACTTATAGTTTCTGTATGAGGAAATTCAAAAGTTGTTAATGGTAAACTTTCAGTTGGCGTTACCCATTCATCTTCATGAGCTATTATTTTACCATTAGATTCGATATATAACGAGTAAATTCCTTTTTCTTGCATTTCTTCTCTATCTTCTACTGCATAAGCTACTACTGAGTTATCCTGATTTTCGGATATATCCCACTTTAGCGTAGCCGCGTTATATCTACTTTCGTTTATTGAATCATTAAACTCAATATTATATACTAAATAACGCATCGATGTTAGATCCCTAAGTTCTTCTTCTATTTCATCGATACTAGAACCTTCAGGCATATTATTTATAATCCTATGAAACTCTGTTGCATTTACCATTTTTGATCCATTCAACATTTTTTCTTGAGTCAAAATAAAGTCTGCTTCTAGATTTTTACCTTCATTTAATACTTGATCAGTGTCTAAGTTTATAAATGTTATTTTTGCATTCCAATTTTGTGTTGTACCTGTCGTGCTCGAAGTTGTTGTAATAACTTGACCTTCTTTAACTTTAATCAAACCATTATATTCTGTTATATCAAATCCACTAATAGTTTCTCCAGTTGATGCATCAATTACATTTTTATAAGTTAATCCTTCAATGTTAGTCAATACATTACCTTCTGGATCTGTTATTGTCAACAATAACTCTGCAATATCACTATTTTGCGAGTATACAAAGTCATTTGCTGTTATATCAAAATATACATTATAACTTTGCGATGCACTTCCACTTGAACTGTTTGCAACTAATGTTGCTGATGATGTAGTTGCAGTTGACAAACTTCCATCTCCTTCACCAAAGTTATCTTGACTTGCATTTAATGTCATTTCTAATCCTGGTGTGAAAATTAATTTTTCACCGACTTCTGTTCCAACGTTTGCATTAGTGTTTGCTGGTGATGAGGACTGTGCTACAAAGTATGCAAATGACAAAGCTATAGTCGTTATACTTACTAATAAAATTATTAATAATGTTATATTTTTTTTATTTTTTTTAAAATTCAGGTTCATTTTTATCTCCTATCATATAGTGATTATAACAAAATATAGTTAGTTAGTAAAGAAAAAATGTTTAACTATTGCTAAACATTTATTTTGATAATTTATCCAATTCTATTTCTTCTTTTTCTAAAGCTTCTTTTTCTTTTTCAACTAGTGATGCTGGAGCTTTTGATATGTATCCTTCATTAGAAAGTAGTTTTTTTCTTCTTTCAATTGATGACTTCAGTACATCTATTTGTTTTGCTTTTAACGCTTTATCTTCATCGGTTTCTTCTTTTTCAAAGTAAATTGTTACTGAGTAATTTTTAGTAAATACTTCAAATGATTTAATATTTAAATCTTCAGTTATAACAGAATCATTTAATTTTAAAATATTTTTAATCAAAGTATAATCTAAATCATTATTAATTTTAACTTTTAAGTCTTTTGTCATTTTATTTTCTAGTTTTATATTTCTAAAAGATTTTATAAATTCAATTTGTTCACTTATTTCTTTTTCAAAACTATCAAATATTAAATTATCACTTACTACTGGATATTCACTTATCATAATAGATTCATGAGTTTTAACTGGTAACATCGAATATATTTCCTCAGTTATAAATGGAGCAAGTGGATGTAATAATTTAAGTATTTTATCTAGTACATAAATAAGTGTTGATTTTGTACTTTCTTTTTCTAAGTCAAATTTACTCATTTCTATATAATTATCACAAAATGATTCCCAAACAAAATTATAAAGTGTTGTTCCTACTATATTAAAGTCGTATGTTTCCATGTTTTTAGTAACTTCTAAAATTACTTTCTGTAACTTAGATAAAATCCATTTATCTTTTGCATCAATGTTTTCCAAACTTATTTCTTTTAAATCTTCAGTGTTCATTAAAACATATCTTGATGCATTCCAAAGTTTATTAAAAAAGTTCCAGCTTGAAGACACTTTTTCTTCATCGTATCTTAAGTCCATACCAGAAGCTGATGATGTTGCTAAGAAATATCTAAGTGCATCAGTACCATAACTTTCGATAGCGTCCATCGGATCTACTCCATTACCTAAGCTTTTAGACATTTTTCTTCCATCTTTTGCTCTAATAAGACCATGAATTAAACAATCTTTAAACGGTCTTTCATTAGTAAAGTGTAATCCTTGAAATGTCATTCTATTTACCCAAAATGGTATAATATCATATCCTGTTACTAAAACATTATTTGGATAATATCTTTTTAAATCTTCTGTTTCATTTGGCCAACCTAATGTTGAAAAAGGCCATAGTGCACTAGAAAACCACGTATCTAAAACATCATTATCTTGAGTCCATCCTTCTCCCGGGCAGTCACTTCCTACGTAAACTTCTTCACCTTTATACCAAGCAGGTATTCTGTGTCCCCACCATAATTGTCTTGATATGCACCAGTCATATGTAATTTCCATCCAGTGATTCATAATTTTTTCGAATCTTTCAGGTACAAAATTTACTTTTGTATCTTTATTTTTTTGATTTTCTAAAACTCTGTCGGCAAGCGGTCTCATTTTAACAAACCACTGTTTTGATAAGTAAGGTTCTACTACTGCATCAGTTCTTTCAGAGTGTCCTACACTATGTGTCATTTCTTCTATTTTTATTAGTAGATTTTCTTCTTTTAATTTTTCAATTAATTTTTTTCTAGCAACAAATCTATCAAGACCAGCAAACTCAAGAGCAAATTCATTCATTGTTCCATCTGCATTAATACATACTACTCTTTCTAAATTGTGTCTTGATGCCACTTCAAAATCATTAGGATCATGTGCTGGAGTTATTTTTACTGCTCCTGTACCAAACTCAGGATCTGCATAACTATCTCCTACTACAATAATTTCTTTATTTACTAGAGGAAGAATTACTGTTTTACCTATCAAATCTTTATAACGTTCATCGTTTGGATTTACTGCTACTGCTGTATCCCCAAATAAAGTTTCAGGTCTTGTTGTTGCAATTTCTAAATGTTTATCAGTACCTGGAATCATATATTTAATATGATAAAATGCACCATTTACATCTTTATGAATTACCTCTTCATTTGAAAGAGCCGTCATTGCTTCAGGGTCCCAGTTAATTATTCTTTCTCCCCTGTAAATTAGACCTTCATTATACATGTCTATGAATACTTTTTGAACTGCTTTAGAAAGATTTTCATCTAATGTAAATCTTTCTTTTGAATAACATAAAGATAAACCCATTTTTGACCACTGAGTTCTTATATTCTTAGAATATTCATTTTTCCATTCCCAAGCATATTCTAGCCATTTTTCCCTCGTTAAACTTCTTGGATTAATTCCTTCTGCTTTTAATTTACCATCAACTTTAGCTTGTGTTGCAATTCCAGCATGATCCATTCCTGGAAGCCACATTGCATCAAATCCTTGCATTCTTTTAAAACGAATTAAGATATCTTGAAGTGTTGTATCCCATGCATGACCTAGATGTAGTTTACCTGTTACATTTGGTGGTGGTATTACTACTGCGTAAGGCTCCTTATCTTTTTTATCTGCTTCAAAATAATTATTTTCAAGCCAAGTTTCATATTTTCCTTCTTCAACCAATTTATGGTTATATTTTGCTTCTAACATTTTGTTTCCTTTCTATATTTTCTTTTAATTCTTTGACAACATTATCAAATTTGCAATTTAATTTATCTAATACTGAATATATTATATCTTTAATTTCTACTTCAAATTCATTAAAATTCACATCATATATAAATGCAAACATTCTGCAGTATGAATCATTAATGTTTTTTACATTTTCACTTGATACTGTTTTTCCATTTTGAATTTCTCTTTCTACGTTTGGAGAAATTTTGTCAGTAGTGATATTTTTAAAACAATCACTACTGTAAGTTCTTATGATATCAAGTTTATCAGCATCTCTTATAAATTTAGCAAAAAATAAATGCCTTTCATTAAGTGATGGTTCTATATTCTTTTTATTATGATTTTTAATTGCAAACTTTATTAGTTCATAATCATTTTCATTCTTCCAAAAATTTTTTATATACATTTTTTCTCCGAATAATACTTCTACCGAGTAATCTGCATGGTCTATCGATAAGTGATCTTCGTAAGTATTGTAAACTTCTAATTGTTTAAACCTTCCAAAGTCATGTAATAAACCAATTAATTCACATAACTCTATATCTTCATCGCTTAAATTCATTAACTTAGCATATTTTCGGCATATTTCAAATACTCTTAATGAATGATTATATTTATCAAAAATATCTTTGTTATCCAAATCATAATTATTAACATATTTTTTAAATTCTTCTATCATAACGCTTCCTTTCTTTCATAAAAAAAGATGATACCTAAAGGGCGAATAAATCCGCGGTACCACCTTACTTGTTTCTTAAATGATTATAACGTATCTTAAACGATTTAAACTCTATTTGCAACACTTCAAATATTCATATTATTAGTTCTCATCAACCACTAACTTTCTTGAAATACAATATATTTTACTCCTCAAATTTCTTTGCCTAACAAATATATTTTATCAAATAACTATTTAAATTTCAAGACTTAAAACAACTTGACCAATAGCTTTTTATCTAATCATATTTAAACTATATGCTAATGATTTTTGATTATCAAAATCAAAGTTAGTTTTTTTGTTAAGATTATTGATTTCTTGTAGGATATTTCTTACGAATTCTTCATCATATAATTCGCCAATTTGTTTATCATATATATATGCTTCCACATATTTCATGTAATCTTTGCTAATGAAAATATATTCAGATTGATTATTGTAATAACTTATAAAATCTTTTTGCAAATTATTTTTAGCAATTAAATTTGTAGTATATAAATCCAAACTTAATTTAAACTTAGCGGCATCAAGGTTATTGTTACTACAATATAGAATTATAGTTTCATCTAAAGATTTTTCTTCACTAGCCAACAAATCTAGTAAAGTATTATAATTTAAATTTAATGCATATTCTTTATTTGAGTTATAATCCATAAAGTCCTTAAATTCAATTTCATTACTTTTTATAAACTCTAATTTATCGGCAAATGCGTTGTCATTTTTAATTAAATCGTATGAACTATAATTATTTTTTAAAGTTAACAGATTTAATGAAACATAATTTTCACCATTGTATGTAAAAGTCTCTGGTTCTAAATTTCCTTCATTTAAGTAAGTGTTATTTTTTAAATTTCTTAAAGTATCCTGTGAAGATGTAATTATAATATTATTATCTTCATAAAATTTAGGAATATTTCCATAATAAACTCTTACATCTTCTATAACTTCATTTTTAAAATTTACAAAGTATGTACTCTGTTCATTAGCGGTAATTCCTTCTATTCCATTTTCAATTGTGTACTCTCCAAAAAAATCGGTATTATCCTCATAATATCCAAAAGAAGAGTTAACATCATTTTGCTGTGATATTTGTTCTTGTAAAGTTTTTGATGCTTCATCAAAAGGAATGTCTTCACTTGAAAATGTTGCATTATTTGAGCAAACAGTTAAATTTTTACCAACTTGAACAGTACTTGTAATGCTATCTGCACTTTCAATAACTAAGTTGTAGTTATTTAATAAACTACCATTTAAGCCAACTTTATAATTAGTTGAATCAGCATAAAAACCTAAACTTTTTAAAGCAGATTCAGGAATATATATGTCGTTATCAATTAAAATTGGATAAACTTTTTTTCCAGTCTCTGTTACTCCATAAACCTCTTTATCATTATCATAAAGTTTAATGTTTTCATTAATGCTAACATTTATATTTTTTGTATTATGAAGAATTTCATTATCTAATATATTCTGTTCATAATTTTCTATTTCCTCAAATTTGTCATATATTTGTTCTGTACTTAAAAATTCATTTGAACTATCAAATTCAAAAAAGTTTAACGTACTATCTACGTCTTTACCATAAAGAGATTTTACAAAGCTTATTTTAGTTAAAAAAGCGTTTAAATCATTACTACTAACTGTTGAGTTAATAATACTTTCGATTACTTCATAACTATCCAGGTCACTTATTGATTTTTCAGAATCATAACTATAAAAATCCTCAGTAACAAAAGTGTATTTATAAATTTTTTCTTCTAATTTAGCTACGGCATTTGCTATTTCAATATTGTAATCATAAAGATATTGTGATTTTATCAAAAATGGATAAGTTGAGTCTTTAATGAACTTAACTACTTCACTGTGTTCAAAAACTTTTTTTTCTAAATCGTTTAATTCTTTACTACTTTGTGTAAATATTCTTTCTAAGTCCTTTAAATTATTTAAATAATATAGTAGTATTTTTTGTTCATTTAAACTTAAAGTATTATAAGTTTCTGATGCTAATACTGCTAATTTTAAACCATTTGTTGATTCTTTGTTTATATTTTCTGTGTTTTTATTTTGTTCTATTGTTTTTACGATTTGAGATGTTTCGGCATCATCACTATTGATTTTCATACTATTCATTGTTGTTGATGCTATCACTCCAGACAGCAAATAAGACATTAATTTTTTATTCAATTTTTTATTCATAAATCCTCCAATTAAGTAATTATTTTAGCATGACTTTTGTAAATGTCAAGTTTTAAATTTGTTTCCTAATTTTTTTTAGTTTAGCCGCTTATGAAGTTACTTTTTTTGCTGAATAAAAGATCGTAAATTTATTTTATCGTGTTACTTATTGCTCTTAACAAAAAACTTAAATAAAGAAAATTATAATATTAGAAAATTAATACCTAAAGGTATGTCTAGAGTTCTTTCGCTCAATATGAAATTTAATCATTACAAGTTCATATTAACTATATTCCTAGATTTTTTTTAAGGGGATAAAACACTACATGAAAAGATTAAAGAATTATTTCAAAAATTAATATAGTTATTAGATTGCAAATACATCGAACCGAATAAAGTTAATAGATCTCATTTATTTATTTAAAACAATAAAAAGAGGAATGAATTCCTCTCTTTCATTGGCAAATAGGCCAGCAATCAAGAACATTATAATGTAGGAACTTAGTTTAGAATTCTACACTTAAAACAACTTGATCATCTATTATAACTTTTAATGTTTCTTCTATCTCAAAATTTATTTCAGTAAATGTTGATACTGGAACGTATGCTATAAAATTTTCTTCTAAATTATTATAAATATATAAGTAATTATTATATACTACTCCATAATAATTTTCAGCGTTTACTATATAACTAATTGTAAAGTTTGGTAAAACTCTAGTTTTATCTAATTTATATATTTCATAATATTCATTTTTATAAACAATATAATCATTAAAGTACTGACTATACATTCCATCTTCTTTAAATAAAGTACTTTCGTATAATTCATCAAACGCATATAAATTATTATCTTTTATTCCTAGTAAAGTATAATCTTCACTAAAAAACAATTCTGTATATAGGTAAGGAACTATCACTGATAAGTTTTTTAAACTAAGTGCTCCCCATAATGAGTTTTTCAAAACTAATACTATATTTTTCTCTTCGCTTATCTTTATGTCTTCAAATACACTTATATTATTTTCAAGTTTATAATCATATAATATAATTTCATTTCCATCTTGAATAAATACATAACTACTAGTTTTAAGTACATTCTCTTCTTTAGCTGATGCATATGTACAATTTTCTGTTTTACAAGTATATGTTCCTTCTAAAGCATCACCCTTATAAAAATGAAGTTTGCCTTCATAGTAGAATTCCTTACTTTCGTTATATAAATCTTTATCACTTAATTTTAAATAAGTTCCATATATTGACAAAGGAATAAAAAGAGTAAGAGAAATTAATATAATTATAAATATATGTTTATCTTTTTTCATACTTACTCTTTAAGTGAACCATCAGATGCAAATGAATATGTTTGAATTAACTTTTTATCACTATCATAAAATTTAATTTCAAAACCATTTGTTTCGTTATCAACAAATTCATAATTTGATGAAGCCATCTGTATTTGTGCTACTAATATACTTTCTTTTCCAGCAGTATATTTAAATACATCTAATTTATTATCTGCAGTTTCAGCTAAAAATTTATCTTTTCCTAAAATTATATCTTCAAAAGGATTAGATATAATACTTCCACTTGCATCATATATTAAGTATTTTTCTTCTGAATTTTTTACCTTAATATAACTTCCTTCATAATCTAATATTTCACTAGTTATACTTACATTTTCATTTGTAATTCTTTCTCCAAATTCATCAAATAAATGATAATCACCACTTGATGTTTTTGCTACAAAGCCATCCTCTATTATTTCTATTTCACTAAATTCAAATGGTATCATTCCACTAAGTCCAGTTGTACCAAGTTTTACTATTCCAAACTTACCGTTAGTATTAGATGCCATTATCATTAAATTTGCAGCGTCTGCGGCTACAACATTTCCAGTTGCATTATAATAACCTACATCTACACTTTTATATGTAACTATTTTTTTATTTGTTTCTAAATCATACAGTTTAATGCTTGAGTCTTCAACACTTTCTCTATCCATTATAAACACATATCTAGAGTTATAAATTGGAATAAACCCTAGTGTATCTTTTGAGTTAACTCTATTTAAATCTTTAGATTCTGTTGCTATAAAACAGTTATCATATGTGCTTTCACTTGATGTTACAACATTTTTGTAAGTACACTCTATTTTAATATCTAAAACTGTTTTTTCTGCATCTTCATAAAAATATAAATATCCATCAAAATATGATACAAATGCATATTTATTATTAATTATTCCTTCATAAATATTTATTTCATATATTTTTTCATCTACTGTTAATTCTAATACTTCATCTTTTAAAGCTACTTCTAGAGGTAATAATTCACTTTGTTTAGCATAGTTATTATCAAAAACTGACACTTCTGTTAAATCACTAGTAAATACTATTCCATCTTCATTTAATTTATTTCCATCTTTATCAAAAATATACAATTCATCAGATTCTACTAAAAATGCATAATTATTTAATATAGTTCCATCATCATAAGTTTTATCTAATAAACTTTCTGCTTTATAATTATATAAACTAAATTCATCATCTGTTTTAGTAATAATTATAGTATCATTATATGAATAAACATCTGATGGTAATTTCGAAACTATTTTAGCTCCTGTTTCATCTAGTAAACCATTATCACTATCTATTTTATAAGCAATATTTTTATATAAGTCATTTACTCCTAAAAAGTCATATGTGAAATCTACTAAATTTGATGATTCTTCACCCTCAAAAGATAAAATACCATATTTACCTTCTAAATTTTTAGCAATAACTTTATTGTCTTGATACCTTTTTATTTCAGAGAATTTCCCTACTTCAGACTCATTTACTAAATCATATACTATTAACTCTTCTTCTTCACTATCTTTGATAACAACGTATCTTTCGTTAAAAATTGGAATATCAAAACTTAAAACTTCATTTTCTTCATTCATGTAATTATTTACATCTAAACTTAAGTCCTGTGTATATGAACCTGTCATACATATATCTGTATCTTTATTGATGCATTCATACTTTCCTATTTCTAAATCGTTTTTATCTAAAAATATTAATACTCCATTTTCATATCTGTAATTGTTTTTTTCAAGTATAACATCAGGCTCTTTAGTTTCTTCTTCTTTTTCTTCCTCTTTATTAAATACGAATAAAAATAAAACTACTGCCACAATAGCAAGAAATATTACTCCTGCTACAGCACATAAAATAATTTTACCTTTTTTACTTAATTTTTTTAAACTAAATTTTTTCTTTTTTTTAGGTAAAACTTTTTCCATTACTTCTTCATCAATTACATCATCTGTTTCACTAGAAAATTCAATTACTTCTTCAGTTTCTAATTCATTTTCTTCTTTTATATCATCTAACATACTTTAACCTCTCTATCATATTAATAATATCATAAAAAAAATAAATTTAAAATACAATTATTAGTTAATTGACATAATTATAAGTCAAATATTTATTTTTTCAAAAGAAAAAACTAACTAAACGTTAGCCTTATTATTACATTACTTCAATTTTCATGAAATCAGTATTAATTGTTTCATCTTTATTATCTACACTACCTGTAATGATAATTGTATTTTTTTCTTCAAGATTAACAAATTTTTTTGCTTTTTTCTTACTATCTGCAATTAATTCATCTACACTTTTGTAGTCTTCTGCAACAACTGGATAAATACCATAGTTTAGAGCAAGTTTACTTTTCGCTTCTTCACTATCAACAATTGTTAATACTGGACACACTGGTTTTAAGTTACTAATCATTTTAGCAAATGTTCCAGCTTTTGAAGATGAAACTATAACTTTTGAATCTAATATGTTAGCAGACTCTACAATACTTGTCGCAAGAGCTGATGTAAGTACATTTTTAGTTAAATCTTTTTCTCTTACAGAATAATCGTATTTTCCTTCAGCATGAGCACATACGTTAGCCATGTGAGTTACAGTTTCTACTGGATATTTACCAGTAGTAGTTTCTCCTGATAACATTACTGCATCAGTTCCATCAAGTACAGCTTGAGTAATATCTGCAATTTCTGCTCTTGTTGGTCTAATATTTTTCTTCATTGATTCTAACATTTCAGTAGCAACAATAGCAATTTTACCTTGTTCTCTACATTTTTGAATCATTGTTTTTTGAGCAAATGGAAGTTCATACATAGGTATTTCAACACCTAAATCTCCACGAGCAACCATAAATCCGTCACACTCTTCTAAGATTTCATCTAAGTTATCCATACCAGTTTGACTTTCAATTTTAGCAATTAATTTTATTCCTTCACAATTATTTTCTTTAAATAATGCTTTAACATCTAACACATCTTGTCTAGTAGATACAAACGATAACGCTAAATAATCTCCTTCATGCGTAGCTGCAAATAATAAGTCTTCTCTATCTACTTCTGAGATAAATGGAATATCAAGTTTTACTCCTGGAACACTCATAGATTTTTTATTACCTAAAACTCCACCACTTATAATTATGCATGTCACTCCATCTTCTTCGGTAGATTCTACTTCAAGAGTCATAAGTCCATTTTCTAAAAGTACAATTGTTCCAACTTTTAGTGAATCAAGTGCTTTTGGATGATTAACAGAAAAAGCTTCTTCTGTTCCTAAAATATTTTCTTTAACAAGTCTTACTTTGTTTCCAGCAACTAAAGTAATTTCTCCTTTTTCAAGCATACCACTTCTAAATTCAGGCCCTTTAGTGTCATATAAAACACCAACATTTTTCTTAGTTATTTTTCTAACTTCTTTAACAGAATCTAATACTGTTTTTCTTTCTTCCATAGTCGCGTGAGAGAAGTTAATTCTAGCTACATTCATCCCCGCTTCAACCATTTTACTCATCACTTCAACTGATGAACTAGCTGGTCCAATACTACATATAATTTTTGTTTTCTTCATATTTATCCTTTCAACATAATTTAATTTTAACATACATAATTTTCAAATACAAGAAATCACTAGTATTTATCACAAAAAATTCATAAACTTTAATATGGAAAACGAAGAATTTAAAAATTTTATTAATCAAGACTATAAATCTATTGCCAGTTGGCTTTTTTCACTTAGTCCATACGAATTTACTTTACTTTCAACTGCTACTGGTTATTTACTTACACCAAACCTATCTATTAACGAACTAAATTCTTTAGGTAATTTTTTGATTTTAATTGGTCAAATTATGCTTACTGTTAATGCTCAGGCTATTACAAAACTCCAAAACCCTAAAAAGTTTTCAGATTTCAAACCTTATATGCAAAAAGATAATATAATAGATGAAGTAACTTATTTAAAAGAAGAAGTATACAAAATTATTAAAGAAAACTATGGAAATGATAAAGCATAAAAAAAATGCAACTAATTTGCATTTATTTATTTGGTTTCATCATGTGTTTGTAAACATTTTTTAAATTCACTTTTTTAGAGTCATTCATTTTAATAAAATTAATTTGAAGTGGATATCCACTATCAAGTGACATTAATACTTCTACTTTATTAAAACCATAACCTATTGCACTTGTTGATATAGATTTATATGGAATAATATGTATTTTTTTAAGTGTAGATAATGGATTTTTATCAAATAAAATCATTCTGTTATCAGTAAATACTGCATAATCCATACTATTTTTATAAGCCATCAATACTTCTTCAGATTCATCAACATAATCTACTACATACTTAGGTAAATCTTCTACCGGTATCTCCCTTTCAAAATTAAAATATTTTGTTAACTCTTTATATTTAATATATGCCATAAATAATTCTCCTAAAAAAATTATAACAAAAAAAATACAAACATTCAAGGTTTGCATTTTTATATTGTTTTTTTACATTGATAAAGTATATGGATCAGACTCTGTTCCTGTTCCACCAGTTATTTTAATTTCTTCTTTCAAGTACAAACTTGGTTTTATAGAAAAAGTTATACCAGCATCTATTCCAAATGCAGAACCGTCATTATATATACTGTATACGAAAGCATCAGACTGCGTCCTTGAATTAATAGAAGGTTGTGGATTTTCTAATTCTTTACTATTCATCCAGCTAATTTGTCCATAATGAAACATCGTATAATTCCAGTAAGTTTGTGGTGCAGAATATCCATAATCACTAATATAAATTAATCCAACACTGGCAACATAAGTTAGGTTAGCACCTGGCGATGCAGAAGCTGTACTTCCTCTTTCACTAGCATATGCCTCTGGAGCATTATCCTCATCTACTGCACCAAGATACCAAGTAACCTCTTGGATCATATTACTAGACTCAAAATTTAAACCAGTTGCTGTAAAATCACAACTTGATGCTTGATATCCATAGTAATCTACATTACCACAATGTGCTAAATTATTAGGAGCTTCAGTACTATTATAATAATAACCGTTTAACAGTTGATTGAGTTCGGCACCTCCTTCGCTGTCTGACCATGAATTATAACCATAAGTTCCGTTAACCTCATCAGTATCGAACATATAGTCCCCTATTGGTTCTTCTTTAATTATTTTTATTAAATTTGTATCTGTTATTCCATGGGAAGCATCATCAAATACCCCGATTATCCTCCACATTTCTTCATTAAATATTACATAGTTATCTGGGGTCAAACCTGTATATCTATATTCTGCATTGTTTGTATAATATAAATCATTAGTTCCGTCTACACCTCCATGTAAATCTATTACTGTGTCCGCGCCTGATTTCCTTTTTTCTTCTTGCAATATGAAATTCGAAACTAGTGTTTTTCCTTCATTTAATGCTTGACTAGTTACTAAATTAACAAATGTTACTTTTATAGTCCAGTTTTCTGTTGTTCCAGTTGTAGAGTTCGTTGTTGATATTGCTTCATCTTCTTTGATTTTTATTAATCCTTTAAAAGTTGTTATATCAAAACCTACTATAGACTCACCAGTTGATGCATCTATTACTGTTTTATAACTAAGTCCATCAATAGACGTTACATTATTTCCATTTGGATCTGTTACCGTTAAAATAAGCTCTGGAGTACTTTCATTTACTGTATAAATAAAGTCATTTGCAGTTATATCAAGATATACTTGATAAACTCCAGATGCACTTCCTTTAGATGAATTTGCTATAAGTGTTGCACTTGATGTTGACTCACTACTTACCGAGCCATCGCCATCACCAAAATTTTCTTGATTTGCATTTATACTAAGTGGATCACCTGGCGTGAAAATTAATTTTTCTGAGACTTCAGTTCCTACATTTACACTTGTATTAGCTGGTGATGATGACTGCGCTGCAAAGTATGCAAATGATACTGCTATTACAGTTATACTTACTGTTACTAAAATAAGTAAGTACATATTTTTTTTGTTTGTTTTTGTCATAAATACCCTACTTTCATCTAGAGTATATCAATTTTAAAAATTCGTTTCAATAAAAAAGCAAAATAATTTTTACTTTACTTTTTCCTTTACAATATTCATTATTTTTTCTATAACTTCTTCGACTGAAATATCACTTGAATCTATGTATTCAGCATCATCAGTTATTACAAGTGGTGAGTGCTCTCTATTTAAATCAAGTAAACTTCTTTCTACAATATTTTCATAAATTTCTTCATAAGTACAAGTTATACCCATTTCAACATTTTGTTCATATCTTCTTCTAGCTCTTACTTCTAGTGAAGCATCTAAAAATATTTTTACATTAGCATTAGGAAATACTTTTGTACATATATCTCTTCCTTCAATAACTATGTCTGTATTTTCAGTTATTTTACGTTCTATAATTAAAACTTCTTCTCTTAAAAATTGCAGTGATGCAAATAGTGGTACTGCCTCATCTACTTTTGAAGTTCTAATTTCTTTTGATACATTTTCATCATCTAAATATGCATCAAAAATACTTTCATTACATATAAGATTAATTTTAATACTTTTTAAAACTTCTTTAATTTTACTTTCTTCTTCTGGACTTATTTTCTCTCTTAATAATTTAAGAGTTATTACTCTATAAATAGCCCCTGTATCAATATAAGTATATCCTAATTTTTCAGCTATAATCTTAGCTACTGTTCCTTTTCCCGCTCCTGCTGGGCCATCAATTGCAATAATATTCGTCATTCTTCCTCCATTATAATTATCTATGAAAATTAATTCTTAGTCAATAAAAAAGACAAAACTTTACGTTTTATCTATTTTTCAATTGAATTTGTTGGTTTCATTAACGGAAACATAACACATTCTCTAATTGGTCTATCCATAAGCATTGAGAAGAATCTTTCAGAAAATCCAAATCCAAATGCTGGTGGCATTCCATATTCTAAAGCTTCAATAAATTCAGCATCATGTGCATGAGCTTCTTCGTCTCCTGCTTCTGCCATAACTCTTTGTTCTTGGAATCTTGCTTCTAAATCATCAGCATCATTAAGTTCATTATAACCGTTACCCATTTCAGATCCTGCTAGTATGATTTGGAACTGAGCAACTTTTCTTGGGTCTTCTTTTAATCTTTTTGGAAGTGGATTAAGTTCTACTGGTTGCCCTACTAAGAATCCAGGTCCACCTAAAGTTTTTCTTACTACTTTCCATAAAACATCAACTAATCTCCAGTATGGTGCATTTTTATCATATTCAACTTCAGCTTTATCTAAAGCAGTCGTAATATCTTCTTTAGTAGAGTTATATATATCTACTCCTGTTCCTTTTTTTACAACAGTTTCAAAATCATATATTTCCCACTCTTGATCTACATCAATAGTGAAACCTTTTGAAGTAAATATAGACGTTCCTAAAACATTTTTAATTACTCTTCTGTACATTTCTTTAACAAAATCCATTCCCATTTTGTAATCCGCATATGCCCAGTAAAATTCCATTTGTGTATAATCTTGTAAATGTTCAGGACTCATTCCTTCATTTCTAAATTGTCTGCCTATTTCAAATGTTTTTTCATAACCAGCTACTAGTAATTTTTTTTGCCATAACTCTCCCATAGAAATTCTTAAAAACACATCTAAGTCAAGTGCATTGTGGTGAGTTGAAAATGGTGTAGCAGCAGCTCCTCCTGCACTATTTTCTAGTATTGGAGTTTCTACTTCTAAAAAGTCATTTTCTAGTAAATAATTTCTAATTGTAGACCAAAAGATTTGTTTTTTTCTAAATAAATCCATTACTTCTGGGTCTGTAATCATATCTAAATATCTTTTTCTAAGTTTAATTTCTGAATCTGCAAGTCCATGATATTTATCAGGCAGTGGTTTTAATGCTTTTACTAAATGAGTAAATTTAACTGTTTTAATAGTTAATTCTCCCATCATAGTTTTCATAATTATTCCTTCTATACCAACAATATCACCTAAGTCAGCTTGCTCAAAAAGTTCAAAATCTTCCTCACTTACTAAATCAGATTTAATATATATTTGTATTTGTCCAAATTTATCTTGAAGATGGAAAAAACCAGCTTTTCCTTTTCCTCTTTTAGTCATAATACGACCAGCAACTTTAACAGTTACTACATTTTCGTGTAACTCTTCCTTTGTCTTTAGTTCATAATTGTCCTTTATTTCTTTGGAATTAGTAGTCGTTTCATATTTTGAACCAAACGGGTCAATACCTTTATCTACTAATTTTGTTAGCTTTTCTCTTCTAACTAATTCTTGTTCGTTAAATTCTCTCATTTGTTTTTCCTTTCTTTAAATAAACAATAAATAAACTAATTTAATTTATTTCTTATATATTTTATCAAAAAAAAGCAAATATTACTAGTAATTTTGCTTTTTTTAGAAGAATGAATCAAATTCATCTTCTGATACATGTTCTTCTATGTCAAAGTGCACTAGAAATAACTTTATCTTCTTTAGTAATTCATAATTTATTTGATAATAATTATAAAGACCTTCTTTTCTTACACTTATAAGATTCACTTCACACAATAATTTCATGTGATACGCAAGTGTTGGTTGCGAAATTTTAAAATGTTTCAAAATATCATTTGCACAAATTTCATTTTCACTTGTGATTATAGCTAATATTTTTAATCTATTTGAATCAGATAATACCTTAAATATTTCTGAATAACTATCAAAATTCATTAATCCTCCTGCTAACAAAATTAGCTAGCTAGAACATTATATTTTATTTTCAAGTTCAAGTCAAGAATATTTACTATACTTTTTTTACGATTTTTTCTACTGATGAAATATCTAAATTATATTTCCCTGATATTTCATCAGCGTTCAAGTAAAATATTTCATTTAATTGATTATCTTTAAAAACTTCTATATCATTTCTTATTAAATAAGTTATTTTAGCTTTTAATATTTCTAATGAAACATTTTTTAAATCTTCATAAAGTTTCATATAACTAAGACCTACCATACTAAATAAATATTCTTTTTGCTCTGTTATTTCATGTAGTTTTTTTAATGTTGGAATATTTAATAAAATTTCTGATTTTTCTTGATTTCTAATTTTTTTATAAATATCATATTTTGTATTTTTCAAAAAGTGTTTCACAACAGTTCCTGAAGACAATTTTGTATCCTCATCAAAGTTATTTTCTTTTAACATTTCAATCAATTCATCTATGTATTTATCTAAAGAATATTTTTCTTGATTTAAATATTTGTCATCAATTAAAATTTGATACTTTTCTTTGTTTTCTTCATCGTTTATAAACTTTAATATATTTTCTTTACTATATTTCACAAAATTATAAACATCTGTTCCACTAGAGAAGAATACTTTACCTTTTTTTTCAGGAGTGTATCCTATATTTAATAGTTCTTCCATTTTTTCTATAAATGTTAATTCCTTTTTAAAACAAACTGATTTTAATATTTGCTCTTTATACTTAAAACCTTCTTCAGTTTCTAAGAAATTATCAAGTTTTTTTTCAAACCTTCTTATAAAACTATGCATTTGAGTTCCATCACTAAATAAATCTTTACCATTTTCATTTGGTTTTTTACTAAGACTTAATATTATTTCTAACTTTTCAAGTTCAGATAATTTATTTTTAAAGTAAGCTATCGTTTTAAAAACTTCACTATATTTGCTTCCTTTACCTTTAATGTAACTTTTTATTCTTTCTTTATTCACATTTATAAAACTTTTAACTACTACACCATCTGAGAAAGTAAGTCTTTTATCATAAGCATATTTTATATATAATTGATTTTCAAAATATTCTTCCATTTTATCTTCAAATGATAGATTTGCTTTAAATTTATATAATGGTAACCTCATAATTTGTGCATAAAATAAATATCCATCTTCTGTATTTATAAATTTTAATATTTCGTTTTTAGATCCTTCTATAAATATTCTCATGCTAGAATTATTTGAAAATTTATCACTTCGTTTAATTACTGGAAAACTCTTTAAAGAAACAATTTGTTTAAGTTTTTCTTCGATACTTAAATTATTTATTTCATTTAAATATTTGTATAATTCTACTATTTCACTATTTAAAACATCTACTTCAATTCCAATGCTTTTTTCTTCTATATTAGCTGCAATATTCTTTTTTGACTTCTTACATTTGAATTTTAATTCATCGTGTAGCTCAAGCATAATTTTTGAGTTGTTTACTAAATCTAGTATAAGTGGTTTTTCCACCTTATTTCCTATGCTAAGAGCTCTTCCAATTTGTTGTTTAAATACTATATCGGAACTTGTACTTCTTCCAAGTATTACTCCGGCAATGTTTTCAAAATGAACTCCTTCGTTACACTGATTAATCGCAAATAATATTCGAAGTTTATTTTTTACGTCGTTTCCATTTGAATCTAGATCTTTACTAAATAAGTCTCTTGCTTTTTTTCCACTATCTTTATCTAAACTTGATGTAGTATATATTTCAACTTCAGTTTCGTTTATAGTATCTTTTAAAATATTTATTACTTCATCTTTTATTTGTTTAAAATCTTTACTATTAGAATTTATATTCGGAGGACAAAAAAATATATATTTTTTTCCTAGTTCTAAATTTTCTTTAAGTAAGTCTTTAATACTTTTTTGTGAAAGTAACTTTTTCTTTACCTCGCTTAAAAGATCCATATATTGTGGTTTATTTTCTATGTTTTTAGCTTTAATAATTCTTTGTTCTAAATCTTCAATTACATTAAAATTAGTATACTCAACTGTTTTATAAACTGGTTCTTTTAATACACCTTGAATTATGGCATCACTTAAAGTAAATTTGCTTACAACTTTATCAGAAAATATTTCATCTCCATATTCTAAAGTCATATCCCTTTCTTTTGCTGTTTTTCTATTTCTAACAGTTGTAGCACTCATACCAAAAATTTTCATCTTTGGTTTTATACTTATAAGATGATTTATCGCATTTTCCCACTTATCAGCTCCTATGTGATGAAACTCATCTAATATTATATAATCAACATCTAGTTTATCTAGTAAGTTATTTTTATAGTCGTTATATAATGCACTATAAGTTTTAATTTCAAGATTAGGTAAATCTTCAGTTAATGAATAATTATTTGTTTTAAGCACTTGCTCTAAATGTTCTTTTATTGCAAGTGATGGTGTTATGTAAATAAATTTTTTGTTTTTATTATCCATAACTAATGATAATGCTATATATGATTTACCTGTTCCTGTTGCATGAACTACTGCAGCTATTTTTTCTGTTTCATAAGTTTTTTTAACTTTATCATATGCTTTTTTATTATGTGGACGCAGTTTTAAACTTTTCATTTAAGTTCCTCACTTATATAGTATGCTGCACTATAAGCTGTTGAAAATGCAATTGTCAAATTATATCCACCTACTGGTCCATGTAAATCTAGTGCTTCTCCAATAAAATATAAATTTTCTACAGTTTTAGATTCAAAAGTTTTAGTGTTAACATCTTTTAAATCGATTCCCCCACCTGTAACGTATGCTTTAGATATATCTTCGACACCTTTTATTTGTAATGGTGATGCTTTAAGTGATATTATTACTTTTTCCATTTCTTTTTCATTTAACACTTTTATAACTTTTGAATGATCTATTTTATTAATATCTAAAATGTATGATGCAAACTTTTTTGAAACTAAGGTTTTCAAGACTGAAATAAGCGTTTGTTCTTGATTTTCATTTAATATGTTTTCAATATTAATATTTGGTAAATAATCTATTTTAATTTCTTTTATGTTTTCTAAATAAATATGTTCACTAGCTTTCATTACTGATAAACCACTTATACCCTTATGGGTATAAATTAAATTTCCTTCAAAAGTTTTTTTCTTGAAACTTAAGACTACTTTTTCAAAAGAAGTTCCTGCTAAGTTATTACTTTTTTCTAAATGAACTGATGTTTCTGCTGGAAATATTTTAGTTACTTTTTGATTTAACATCTTAGCAAACTTTAAATTATCTCCACTACTACCTAGCGCTGGAAAACTTGAACCGCCAGTAGCTATTACTAATTTTTTACATGTATATGTCTTTTCTTTTGTTTTTACTTCGAAAAAGTTATTTTCTTTTGAAATGCTTAATACTTCTGAATTGTACTTTATTTCGCAGTTTTTATTTTTTAATAAAAATTCTAAAATTTCATAACTACTATTAGATACTGGAAATATTTGATTTTCTTTTTCTTCTTTTAAAGGTACTTTAAAAAATTTCATTACTTCTTTAGGTCCAAATTTAAAAATTGCGCTATATAAATATTTTTTATTATATTTTATTTCTTCTAAAAACAGATTATTTTCTTTATTATTGGTTAAATTACATCTTCCACCACCAGTTATTAATAATTTTTTCCCTGCTTCTTTATTTTTTTCTAAAACTAATACATTTAAATTTTTATCTATTACATTTGAAAATAATAAACCTGCTGCTCCTGCCCCTATAACTATTACGTCTAACATTTTATACCTCACATAAATAGTATAACATTAAATACATATGAATAAATAGAAAAAGAAAATATAAAATGTAAAATTTCTTTTTCTTAGTTTTATGTCTAAATAATTTCATTGCAAAAAGACCTCCTAAAGATCCTCCTAAAAATGAAAATATAAAAAGTGTTGACTCTTTTATTCTCCATGTATTTTTCTTTGCTTTTTCTTTATCTATAAACATTGCAATAAATAATAATACATTTATTACTATGTAATACGTCATTATATATTTCACTACTTATTACTCTTTCTAGTAAATTAACTATAACAAATAAGCATAAAAAAAACAATCCCTATACCAGCAGATTGCTTACTACATCAGACTTAAACGCTTCTGACACATTAATAATATCATATATATTTTGTTATTTCTACACTTTTCGACAAAGTTTGCAAAGTGGACTCATTTTATATTTAGTATATTATCAAAATATATTACTTCATCAGTAGTGATTAAAGCTTTATTTATTTCATCTACTTTATTTACTTCTACTATTTTTCTTATATAATTGTTTTCTTTATAATATATTAATTCTACTGTATCTTTTTTATTTATTGTTTTTAATTTTTCATTTACTTCACTTATTAAGTTTTCAGATAACACTACTTTATCTGCTACTTCTTTTTCTGCTTCTTTTATCATTTTCCTTAGTCCTTCAAGAGCGTCAAATGGCATGAACTGTTTTGCCCTAAAATCATTATTCTGCATTATGACCTCCTATAAGTTTATTTCTAGCTTTTTGATTTGCTTTTTCTTCGTAACTAATTGCCCTTAATACTGAGCTCTTTCCATATTTTTTCTTTAAGGTATTTACTGAAGTTAATAAAGCATTTTCTTCTTGACCAAATGAAAAGTCTTCAAAAAGCGATAACTGCTCTTCTTTGTATAAAGTTAAATGAAAAAATGTAATTCCAAGTTTTCTTATATAATAATCTTTATTAATTATTTTCTCATACATCTTTTCTACATAATTAATTAATATATAATATTTATTTGTAGTGTTTTCTAATCTTTTTGACATTTTTGAAGATAACACTTCATAATCACTATAACCTATATAAATAGCAATACCTCCTACTGCCTTTTTTTCATCTACAATTTTTTGAACTAATCCATCACACATTTCTTTTAAAACAATTAAAGCATTTTCACTATTATAATCTTCAAAAAGTATCTGACTACTACTTAAAGATGATGAAGATGGTTTGTATTTTTTTATATCACTAATAGTGCAGCTTTCTTTTCCTAAACTATGATCTTTAAGTAAAATATAATCTACTCCAAATAATTTTTTTAATAAACCATCTGATGCTTTTGATATGTCTTTCATTGTATATATTTTATTCATAGCAAGTTTTTTTTCTGTTGCTTTACCTATTTTCCAAAAATCAGTTAGTGGCAAATGATGCCATAGCTCTTCTTTGAACTTTTCTTCATCTAAATAAGCTATATTAGTTTTATTTTTTTTGGCAGTTATGTCTAAAGCTACTTTAGCTAAAAATAAATTAGTTCCGACACCTGCACTTGATGGTATTTTAGTTTTTTTATATACTTCTTCCATTACTATCTTAGCTAGCTCTATTTCATTTTTTTTATATAATTTTAAATAATTAGTTACATCTATAAATGCTTCATCTACTGAATATACATGTATATCTTCTTTTGAAAAAAATGTTAAATATATTTTATAAATTTCTACTGAATACTCCATATATAGTTTCATTCTTGGCTTTGCTATTATATATTTAATATTTTGTGGTATTTCAAATAATCTACTCCTGTTTTTTACTCCAAGACTTTTCATCTTTGGCGTTATAGCTAACGTTATAGCTCCCGCTCCTCTTACTGGATCTGCTACAACTAAATTAACTTTAAACGGGTCTATGTTTCTAAGCGCGCATTCTACTGATGCATAAAATCCTTTTAAATCAATACATAAATATTTTTTCATAATAAAACACCCATATATAAAATGGATGTTTTTTTATTTTTTATTCGCCTCTTCTTACTTTTTGAAGTTCTTTTTCTGCTTTTAAATACATAAATTCAGCTTTGTCATAATAACCAAACTCATTTAAATGTTCATCACATAAATTCATCACTTCTTCATATTTTTTTTGCACTAAAAGAGCTTCGATTTTTTGTAGTTTTAATAATTTGTTATTTGGAGCTAAGTCTGCAACTTCAATAACCTTATCAAATCGTTCTAATCTTTTATAAAAATAACATAATTTAGATTTAATTTTATCATGTTCTAAATTTTCATGTAAATAATCGTATATTATATAATGCTTTTCTTTTTTTGATAAATATTTTTCAAATAATATTGTTACTTTTTGAAGCATTATAACTTTATCATAATCATGTTTATTAGCTATTTCTAATGCCTCATCTAGTAAGTTTAATTTAATTAATGTATCAATGTAATGAGATATTATAACCTTGTTACAGTTCTCAAAACTAATTCCTTCTTTTTCTTTTCTTTTGAAAAATTCTTCAATTATCTCTTTGCAGTAACCAAATAACTCGTGTTCTTTCACAAGTTTTAAATATAAAGAAAAAATAGCAATGTCATCTTTGTTTTTATTGTATATTATTGTTCCTGCTTCAAAATTTTTAGATTTTAGCGCATCTTTCATTTTAGCATATTCTAAATCCATTTTTACACCTCTTTCTTCCATAATACATTACTTAGATTTATTCTGCAATACCAAAATTATTATTTATATCATTTTCTATCATTTTTTTAAATTTTTTTGCACTAAATGTTAATTCGTTTGTACGAAGAGTTACCATTCCTATTTGTCTTGATGGTAACTCTTCTTCAGTATTTATTATAAATAATTTTCCTTCATTTATATCTTTTAGTATATACTCTTTTGTTGCAACTGCTACTCCTAAACCTTTTTTTACTGCTTCGTTCACTAGTGTATAATTTACAAATTCGAACTTAGGTTTAATAATTAAATTTGTTTTCTTAAAATATTCATCTAGTAATCTTCTTTGACTTGATCCTTCTTTTTGAAAAATAAAATTGTATTTTTTTAAATCACTTACTTTAACTTTTTTATTTTTAAGTTCACTATATTCTTCATTTGCTACAAATACATTCGTAATTTTGGAGCAGTACTCTACATTGTACTCAATTTCATATTTATTATCATCTATATTTATAAAAACTAAATCTATAAATCCTTCTTTTAAACTTTGTAATAGATTTTTCGATGAATTAGTGTTTACTTCAATATTTACTTTGGGATAAAGCTGACTAAATTTTTGAATATAATCCATTAAAAATTCTTTGCAAATTGTTGAGGTAGTTCCAATTTTTAATATTCCTGCATCTAAATTAATTAAATCAGTAAATTTATTTTCTGCATTTGAAAAATATTCTAAACCTTTTGTAATATATTTATAAAATTCCTTGCCCTCTGATGTTAAAGTCATACCTTTTCTAGTTCTTACAAACAACTCTCCCCCTAGTGATGCTTCTAAATTTTTAATGATTTTTGTAACCGCTGGCTGTGATATTAATAATTCTTCTGCTGCCTTTGTTATATTACCTTTCTTTACTACTGCTTCAAATGTTTTATAATATTCTAAGTTAATATTCATCATAACCTCCTGTTATATTTGTAATAACAAATATGTATTTTTATTATATTCCACCTTTTGCTATAATTCAAGGTGTAAGAGGAGTAATATATGAACATTGTAATTAATAAAGAAAATTTACTAGAAAAGGAAATTAATTTTATTCAAAAGAAAGCTAGAGCTTTTATAATAGATGATTTTAGTAACATTATAATATGTAGTTATGCAGATCTTTTAATGTTTCCTGGGGGTAAGGTTGATATTAATGAAAGTTATGAAGAATCTATTATAAGAGAAATTCATGAAGAAACAGGTATGATGCTTGATAAAACTTCCATCAAAGAAGAATTCGAAGCAACTACTTATCTTAAAAATTTTTCAAGCAAACATTCTCAAAAATTAGTAAATAAGAAAATAATTACAAAATATTTTTTAGTTCGTGTTAATGAAATAGATTTAACTAATGGTAAAAAATTAAGTGAAAATGAAAAAAATGAGAATTTTAATCTTAAGAAAATTCATTTAAGTGAAGTTTTAGATTTTTTTCAAAATCACAAATCTACTAACAAAAGATATGAACTATTTTTCAAAGAAGAAAATATAGAAGCTATTAATAAATTGTTTCATAAGTATAAATTAATTGATTTGCATACTCACTCAACTTTTTCGGATGGAAAATTAAACCCCGATGATCTATTTAAATTAGCTAAAAATAGTGACATTGGAACACTCAGTATTACTGACCATAATTCAGTTAATGCTATATTTTATTCTCTAGAAAATAAACTTGAAAATAAATATAATATAAAATTAATACATGGATGTGAACTTAGTGCCAAATATAAAAATAAAGAATTACATATTTTAGGATATAATATTGACATTAACAATCTAGAACTTAAAGCTGCAATAGATAAAATAAGAATTAGTTCTATTTATTATTTATCTTTAATGTTTAATTACCTTAACACTATATATAACATAAATTTTTCTTATGATGAAGTAATAGATACTATTAGAAAAGATAAATCTCTTAATAGAGTTGATATAGCTAAACTGTTAATTAAATATAACTATGCAACTTCTATTTCAGATGCATGCGTTAAATATTTAAATCATATAAAAACATTAATTGGCGATCATACTAAAGGTCTTGATTATAAAGAAATTATAAGAATTATAAAAAAAGCTAATGGAACTGCAGTTCTTGCTCATCCTGGCTCTTATAATTTAAATCATGAAGAATTTAAAACTTTACTGAGTGAAATGAAAACTCTTGGTCTTGATGGTCTTGAAGTATTTAGTTTTAAGCATACTAGTGAAGATATAAAATATTATTATGACATAGCCAAAGACTTTGATTTAATTATCACTGCTGGCTCAGATTATCATGGCAATGAACATAATAATTCATCTGAACTTGGATTTGGAACTAACAATAATGCTTATAACCGTTTTTTAGCCAAAGATATTACCAATTAAAAAAATCTACACAAATCGTGTAGATTTTTTGTTATTCACAACTTATAATTGTTTCTATTTTGTAATCCTTTTTCCCATATGGTGATGATGGATAAAATGTTGTAATTGTATTTTCTTTATCACAACTATCTAATAAATTTAGCACTACTTCATCTTTACCAACATATTCCATTTCAAATAGTGTTTCTAAACTTAGCTTAATTCCTGTATCTTCATAGTTTTCTAAAAATGACTCATTACCTGATATTGACTCGTAATAATAATTTTCATAAAATGATTCACTCACCTCTATAAGTGTTTGTTCATAATTTATTTTTTCTTCTTTTGAAACTAAAAACCATAGTGTTAAAATAGTAGAAACTATAACTAAAGTAATTATAAGCAATAAAATTTTTTTCTTCATATTTATACTCTTTCTGTGTAACTAGTGTGCAATAATTCTTTTGCTATGTCACTTCCAGGTTTTTCTAAATAATTATCATAAATTTTTATAATATCTTCATTTAAATGTGAACATCTTATGCATGATGACTCATCTTTTTTATATAAAGAATTGATTCTTTTTTCTTTAACTTCTTTTTCATCACCTTGCACTTTAGGTTGTCCACCACCACCAATACATCCACCAAAACAGTTCATTATTTCTATAAAATGATATTTTGAAGTGTTATTTTTCACATCTTCTAAAATAGGAAGTGCACTAGACATTTGATTTATTACAGCTATATTAAGAATTAAATCATCTATTTTAACACTTGCTTCTTTGACATTATCAAGACCTCTTACACTAGTAAATTCTAAATTTTCAAGTTCTTTATTTGTAAGCATATTATACGCAGTTCTTATAGCAGCTTCAGTTACTCCTCCACTTGCTCCAAATATCATCCCTGCTCCTGAACCTTCTTTAAATAAACTATCATAATCCATATCTTCTAGATTTAAAAAGTCAATGTCAGAGTTTTTTATAATACTAATTAATTCTCTTGTAGTTAAAACTAAATCTGTACCCTTAATTTCTTCTCTTTTAATTTCATACTTTTTAGCTGTACATGGAGTTATTGCTACTGCATAAATATCATTTTCAGTTAGTGATACATTTGGTGCAAAATACTTTTTAATCATTAACCCTTGCATTCCTATCGGACTTTTACATGTTGAAATATTTTTTAATACTTCAGGATAATTATCTTCTGCATATTTAACCCATGCTGGGCAACAACTGGTAAACATTGGCAAAGTCTTTTTCTCAGTTATTCTACTTATAAGTTCAGTAGCTTCTTCCATTATAGTTAAATCTGCTCCAAATGTTGTATCAAGTACATAATCAAAACCGATTTTTCTTAAAGCTGCTACTAATTTTCCTTGGGCAAATGAACCTTTTTCTAAACCTAATTCATCTCCTATAGCTACTCTTACTGCTGGTGATGTAAAAGCTACTAACTTTTTACCACTTTTTTTCATTTCATTAAATTTTTCAATATCATTTTTAGGAGTTATTGCCCCTACTGGACATACCCCAATACACTGACCACAATTAACGCAAGCTAATCCTTTTTTTATATCTTTAAGACCTTCTCGAGATTCACAAATATTTTTACACTGTCCACAGTCTACACATAATTCATCATCTTTTTCAATTGCAATATTATCTTTACTTATTTCAATTGCGTTTTTAAATTTTGATTTTTCTTCAGTTTTCACTTTTTCTTTTTCTTCTTCAATTAGTTCGAAGCAATCACTTTTTTTTACCATACACCAAGGACAAACATAATCATCTGTTAAATCCTTATACAGTACACTTTCTTTTTCTTCATCATATATATATCCACATATATTACATTTATATTTCATTACTATCTTCTCTTTCTTTTTCTATTATAACATAAAAAAAAATAATACTTTATATTCTAGTATTACTTTTGTTACTTGCTTCAATAAATAATTTAGCCGCTAAATCATTTTCTCCAAATTTATTTAAAGTATAATCGCAAATATCCATTACTTCTTCATAAAATCCTAATATAAGTAAACACTCTGCTTTTTGTAAAAGCAATATATAATCATCAGGATACTTATCACATATTTCAATTACTTTATTGTATTCTTTTATCTTTTTATAATAGTTACACATAACGTTGTTTATTTTTAAATTAAATTTATTTTTATTATAAAAACTCACCAAGACTTCTTCACTTAACTTATTTTCTAGTGTTAACATAGCATATATCTTAGTTAACTGAACTGCTATGCTTTCGCTATACCCTACTGTACTTTCTGCAACTTCCTTTGCTTCAATTAAGTTATTTAATTTTATTGATGCACCTATATACTGTGATCTTATAATTAAATCATTATCAATATACTTTTTTGATAACTTACATATTTCTTCATAACATCCTTTTGAAAATAAAAATCTATATAATCTAGATTGAATTTTATGATTTTCAGGATATGCATCACATACTTTTTTAGCGTTTAAATAATCATTTTTAAGAAGAATTTCCCTTACACCAGCATCTAAATTGATAAATGCAAATATTTTCTTATCTTCAATATTTTCGTTTTTTTTCATAATTTTACCCCACTTGCTAAATTATTATATGGGTTTATTCAAAGTTTTTCAAGATTTATTTGTTATTTTACTAAAATAAGGACATTTGCTTAATTATTACACTTTTAGTATCACGGTTCGTAATAATTGCGTTTTTACTCACTTCACCAATTAATGTAGGGGATAATGGATTATGTTTTTTAACATTCTCTCTTGAACTTTCTTCACTTTGAAGTGCATAACAATAAGTACATCCATTATCACAACAGTTGTAGGTTCCTATTTCTATACTTTCTACGCATCTACATTCTTCACGCTGATTTTTATCTATTTTAACATCTATTTTACTTTTTAATATTTTTTCAATTAACTCTTTATCTATACATGCACTTTTTTTTATGTCATATTTTGATAAATCTACTGCCTCACTACAAGTAAATAATTCTATATTGTTTTCCTTTGCTATTTCAGAAAAAGATTTTGCAAGTTTTTCTATGTTGTTATAAGTTAATAAACTAGTAGGATTTTTACCCATTCGATAAGTTACATTTTTATAATCATCTACAAAACTAATTATACACCTATTAGTATAATCCTTAAGTTTATTTGCCATAAATTTGAACATTTTTGTGTGATACTCAACTGTAAATTTATCACTAATTATTATAGGGTCATACCTCCAAATAACTTTATCTACACCTAGTCTTTTGCTTAAATATATAAAAGAATTAAGTATATCTTTTTTACTTGGTAAGTTTTTTTCAATACTATTATCATATGGAGTTATAGTAAATTGAAAATAATAAATATATCCCATTTTATCTATTTCATCTAAATATTTTAAAAATGGTATTGGATTTTTAGTCCAAAAGACTATTATGTCAACAGACTCTTTTGTTAAAAGTGCCTTTGAATATCTGTTTTCATTATATGGATTTTGTATTAAAACATACCCTTCTTTTAATCTATTTATAAACCACTTTCCATAGTATGATGGAATATCTGTTCTGCGAGTTGCACTTATTATCATTTATTGTTTTTTTCCATATCAAGTAAATATTTTTTCATTTCAAGTCCACCTGCATAACCTACTAACTTATTATTCGAACCTATTACTCTATGACAAGGAATGGTTATCATAATTGGATTTTTATTATTTGCCATACCTACTGCTCTACTTGCTTTTTCATTTCCTATTTGAGTTGCTACCTCTTTATAAGTTCTAGTTTCACCATACGGTATTTCACATAAGGCTTTCCAAACCTTTTTTTGAAACGAAGTTCCTCTTAATTCGTACTTAAAACTAAAAATTTTTCTTTTACCATTTAAATATTCATTTATTTCTTTAAAAACTTCATCAGTAAATTTGTTTTTATTATTTTCATTTGTTAATTCATTTACTTTTTCTATACTTATTACTACCACATCTTCATATGTGATTTTAATAAAACCTAAATTAGAATTATAAACTGCATATTTCACTTTTTTTCTCCTTATTTTCTTTACGATAATTTGCTGGTGAAGTTTTAACTTCCCTTTTAAAAGTATTATAAAAAACTGATATACTTCCAAACCCTGATTCATATGCAACTTCCGTAATACTACTAGTAGTTTCTTTTAATAGCTTTTTTGCTTTTTTTAACTTCAAAATATTTATATACTGATTTAAAGTTATTTTATATTCTTCTTTAAACAACTGAGAAATTCTCTTTTGAGAAAGTCCTATTTTTTTTATTTCTTCCTTTAATTTCTCATTATCAACATAATAATTATCTAGTTTACTTTTAAGTTTTACACAAATTTCTTTTGAAGGTGTATACTTTTCCAAATCACTTCTACATCTTTTGCATGGTCTATACCCTTTTTCCATAGCTTCTGTTATATTATCACAAAACTCCACATTTTCTTTTTTTGGTAACTTCGATTTACACGAGGGTCTGCAAAAGATTTTAGTTGATTTAACAGCATAATATAAAACTAAATCATAGCGTTCATCATTATTTTTGATAATCTCATATTTTCTCTCAAAATTCATTTTTCTTTTTCTTTCTTTTTAGTTTATTAAGTTTTTCTTTTGCTTCTTTATCGACTCTAAAAGATTCTCTTATTTTTTGTATAGTTTTATTAAATGTTTCATCATCTAAATTATTTTCTAATAAATACTCATGAGTTTTTTCTGGAAACTTAACATAACATATAGATAAACACCAAGCTACTGCCATTTTTACGTAATATTCTTCATTAGTAATGATATCACATACAGCTAATATATTATCAATATATTCTTCTTCAATAAAATGAAATAACATTAATACTACTGCAAATCTAATCTCGTATACTTCTTCTGACGAATAGTATTTTTCTAAGAAACTCCATACCTTTTCTTTATTTTTTCTTACAATTTTAAGTTCAGAACAAAAACTATCACATATTGACCAGTTATTAATCTTAGGAATAAATAACTCTACTTCTTTTAAAACATCTTCTATCTCACCTTTTATATTTCCTATCATTAGACCTTTTAACATAGTTTCTTCAAAGTAAATATCTTCTGCTTTTTCTAAATATTCAACTTCTTTGTTTTTGATTAATCTTTGTGCTATTTTTCTTATTATCGGAACTCTTACACCAAGTAAATTGTTTACTCCAGGTATTAAAGATGATGAAAACTTTTGATATTTTTCTTCTTTAAGCAAAATTAATTCATTTCTTATTTCTTCTTCTTTTTGGTACATACTTCCACCTAAATTATATTATACAATATTATTTAGTAATTTTCTTCCTAAATTTTCTCATTTAATTTATATAAAAAGAATTATTAATTCCTTAATAATTCTTAGTCAATTAATACAAAATCTACTATCACTGGAAAATGATCGCTTACTGGTTTATTTAAATACATATAACTAGGGTCCACTCTGTAGTTATATACTTTGAAATCATTTTTACTAACAAAAATATAATCTATAGTTATAAAATGTAACAGTTTATTATTTGAATTATAATTTATAGTTCCATATTTCATACTGCTGTGTGCTATCTTTTTAGTATCACTCATATGCTTTGTGAATTTACTATAGTCTAAAAAGAAACTTGGAACATTCATGTCTCCTGTTAATATATATGGATTTTCTAGCTTTGACAAGCTTTCATTTATTAATTTAATTGATTCATCTACTGCTATACTTCCTTCGTGATCTAAATGTGTATTATTTACGGTAAATATTTCGCCTGTCTCTTTATTTTTCAAAGTAGCACTTGTCATAATTCTATAAGTTGAAGCATCCCATCCTATCGATACTTTTCCTGGCGTTTCTGAAAGCCAAATTGTATCAGTATCAATCACTTCGAACTTGTCAGTTAAATAAAATATAGGTGCGTATTCACCTTCAGTAATTCCATCTTCTCTTCCTACTCCTACAAAACTATAATCCTCAAGTAAAACTGGTAAACCATCATAGTTATTCATCCAACCATAATTAGCTTCTTGAATAGTTATTATATCAGCTTCATAACTTAGTAATTGTTCCGTGATTAATTCTTTTCTTCCAGCAAATTCATCCATCCAATCTTCAGCATATTTTATGTTATAGTTAACTATTCTATAAACATCATCTTCTTTTTTAGGAATACTTTTTATATTCCAAGAAAAGAAATAGATCATAAGCAAAATTATTATTGATAGTAAAATTATTAAAGTTATTAAAATCTTTTTTTTCATATCATGCCTTTCATTATTTACTTTTTTTATCTGTTTCATTAATATTTTTAACTTCACTAACTTTTTCTATGAATTTTTTGTGAGTATCATAATAAGTCATATTAAGAGGTAATTCATCAAATAGCTCTACTTTGTCCATTTCATGAACCAGTTTTTTTGTCCCAAGTTCTAAAACATCTACATAGCAGATCAATCCATAAGTTGATATTTTATAATAACAAATTTTTTCGATGTTAGCTTTTGTTATACCCGTTTCTTCTAAAAGTTCTCTTTTAGCAGCTGCTAAATAATCTTCACCTTCTTCAATATGTCCTCCCGGAATTTCCCAAGTTCCTTTTTCACCATGTCTGCATAAAACCCATTTGTTTTTATATCTACATACTAAAATAACTCTTGTAAGGTCACAATCAAGTTTGTGGCTTAGTTCATATAAATTTACTGGCAACATTTTAACTCCTTTACATATAAGTTTCTTTTTCCCCTTTTAAATTCAACTTGCTTTATGAATTTGTATTCATTTTTAAGAAAATTCTTAATACTGTATTCATTTTCAGGGTACACTGTAGTAAGTAAATATTTTTTACCTAAACTATTGCAGTACTTTTCCAATTTCAGTAACATTTTATTTTGATATCCACTTCCTATATATTTCGGACTAACCATTATAGGACCACAACCAGCAACTAAAGTATAATCATAATTTAACTTGAATTTATCAACTGTTTTTTGGCTAGACTCCATATACATTACTGAGCAAACTAATTCATTTTCATTGAAGTAATTAAATAACTTACCTCCACTTTTTAAGACTTCTTCTAACTTTTCAACATCAAAGTCCCCTAGCCACTGCGAATTTTTCATATTTTGTTTTATATTATTATAATAATCAATATAGTCTTCATTAGTTATTTCTTTTAATTCAAATTTTTCAAAAGCATCATTTTCTTTTAAAGCTTTTGTTATATTTTCTTTTATGAAATCATTTTTTGATTTTGTATACATAACTCTATCATTTGAATATTTTTCTGCTAATTTTTCTTTCAACGTTTGATATTCTTCTAATGCATTTTTATTAGATTTTAAATAATCTCTAAACAAAATACTTTCTTGATATCTACTACCATTTAACTCCATTAAATGGATCAATACTGATGTGTAATTTTCATTACCTTTTACAATTAATATTTCATCCATCTCTAAACTATTTCTAACTTCATATTCTTTTTTATCAAACAATTTTTTATAGTATTCAAAATCTTTAAATTTACTTACTCCAATAGCAATATCTATAATAGGTTTTGCTTTTAAACCTTTCACTGATGTAGAACCAATGTGTTCTACTATGATATTATTACCTTTGAAAATTTTTAATAATTTTTCTTTTTCATCTTCATATTCTTTAACAAATTTTTCATAATTATTTTCTAATTTTACTGTACCTTTAATTAATCCCATATTACACCTCTTTAAATATTTTTACAAATTAGTTATTTAACAATCTTTTTTTCTTTCTCGAAAAAATTCACTATCTTCTACCAGTCTACATGATGCTAGCAAATCTGCAATGCTCATTATTTGCATATCATCTCCTAAACATTCATCTTCTTCATATCTATTTGGTTTTTCTGAATTCTTATGAACATAAATACCACCCATTATCTCGCCAGTAAATTCTTTAACAGTCTCAGCAAAACTTCCTGATGCTTGAAAATATTTTGAAGATGACGATTTTATTTTTTCATCTTTTGAAAGACTGCCTTTCATATACTCTTTATTTTGAGGTAATTTATATAAATCTTTATGCATTAAATTAGAATTATCTAAATCTATTATTGAATTATATAAATACATACCACTAGAGCATATACTATTAAATTCTATAACATCTACTATTTGTACACCATTTTTTTCGTAAACCATTAAATCCACAACATAAGAACTAGGAAAGTCAGTTTCTTCAAGTCTTTTTACTACTTCCTCTAGTTTACCTTTTATTCTTTCATCAATCTTATGAACAATATCATCTGTTATTCTAGATATGTTTCTAGCTTGATTATCTATAACTACACATCTATACTCTAACTTTCCTAATTCATCTTCCATAATATTTACTTTTTCAGACAAAATAAATTCCTCACTTGAATGTCTTTCTAAAGCTTTAACTAATATCGACTTTTTATTTTTAAAATAATCTACTTTGCAGAATGCATTGTAATTTTTCTCTTTTGTTTTAATGAAAAACTCTTCGCCGAATAACTCTTTTATTTTTGCATTTCCTTCTTCACTAAGAATATCTGACCCTACAAACTCTTTTGTATTTCTTAATGTTTTAAACCACTTAGTCCATGAGTGGATTTTTTCATCATCTTCAGTAGTAACAAAACTTCTTATTCCTAATTTATTTGCTACTTCTCTTATTTTTTTTACTTGCATCATTCCACTTATAGGGCAAATTACTTTACCAGTTAAATCCATAGGATTACCTGATAAATCACAAAATATTTCTTTGTCACTATTAAATACACAAATTTTATTATTATCAATAGCTTTAATATATTCTTCATTAAAAACTCTTTTTTTTAACAAATCATCGTATAAACATATAAACATATATAACTCTCTTTCTTATAACGCATTTCAAATTTATCTATTTAAAATACTAACAGCTTTTTTAGCATCCTCTTCTTTGAGAAGCGAATCTTCATCAAATGCACTTGTCATAATGTGATTATTTTCATTATAAAAGTCTGATGTATCATCTATAACTATATAATTACACTCGGCTAAATTATCTTTGTGATAATACTTTAAATATTCATCTATTTTATATTGTCTTGAACCATAATATTTTAATTTAATAGATTTTAAATCATTTATATATAATCCATTTAAATTGATTATATCTTTATTAAGTTCATGCAAATTGAAATATTTATCAATGAAATCAACTTTTGCAAAATCATAATTTAAACCTAGCTTTTCACACGACTTTATAAGTTTTGTTTCAAACTCTATTCTTCTTTTTACAAAATTCTCATCACAATAATAATCTTCACGAATCCAATTAGCACTTTGTGATGAAATTATAACTAATTTTGCATTTGTTTTAACTATTATATATGCTAAGTGATCCATTGCTTGTTCATTTATGAACTCTTTAGTATAAACATTATTAAAAACTCCATCTATATCTAAAAATATATACTTTTTCATTTCTCAAATTCCTTTTTTTTAACAAATATTTTCTTTAACTTTTGTGGATTATCTGTAGTAATACTTATTTGTTCTATATTGGAATTTAATATTTCAATATCTATTTTTTTATACAGCATTTCTATATCTTTAACTTCATTGATCACATAAATTCCTAACTGTGAAAAATTATCAAGAGCATATTTAATAGTTTTATTTGTTAAAGCATTGCTTAAAGAAATTGTTAAATAATTCCATAGTAGTTTTAAATAGATTCTTATATTTTCAACACTTTCCCAGTCAACATCGTAAGATGTTTTAATCCTAATGGACACACTATCTATATGTTTATATAGTTTACTTAAGTATAGTGCAAATTTATAATCACAAAGTAAATCTGTTTTAATCTTTGTTAAACCTTTTTTTATCTGATACTTTCTTAAAATATCTAAATTATTTGGTATGAATGATAAATGAATAATGTTATTACTTAGTTCAGGAAAATCACTTAATATGTTAGCTAAACTTGAAATATTTTTATTTTGAAATAAAAGTATGTCTTTTGTTTCTACTTTAATTACTTTACTACCTAATTTATCTGCGTTTTCCTTAAAATATTTCAAAACTTCTTCAAGCGTTACTATTTTAAAAGTATGATCACAAATACCATTACTGCTTTTTCTTGAACAGAAGTCATATCCTTTTAAATTTTCAAGGCTACTTTTTTTTACTTTGCCAACTCCATTTGAAACGTCATCAATAAATTCATCATGTATAATCACTGGAATGTTGTCTTTTGTAAATACTATATCAAACTCAAATCCATCACATGAATCTAATAACTTTTCATTCTCAAAAATGTATTTCAAACTCTCAAAGGAATTTTCTGGGTAATTTGTTTCTAAAAATCCTAAACGATGAGCAATTAATTTTACTTCTTTATTTATCATAGATTGCCTCCAATAAACTAATTATATCATGGAAAACTTATTTTCAAATATTTCCTATTTACATTTTAGTATAACGTTCACCTTTATTTAATATTAAAATTATTGCATTTTTTATAATTCTAAGTTATTATTGACTAATAAATGTGTAATTTAATATCTATATCAATTCTTACTTATATTTAAAACTATTCCTATACTTGCAAGCGATATTAATAAACTTGAGCCACCATAACTAAGAAAAGGTAATGTTACCCCTGTTACAGGTATTAAACCTACTACCACGCCTAAATTAAGAAGTGCCTGAACTAATATCCCTATTCCTATTCCAAATGATAAATATTTTGGAAATAAATCTGTTTGCCTTAGAGAAATTTTTATAATTCTATAAAATATAAATAAGAAGAAAGTTGTTACAATTATAACTCCTAAAAAACCAAATTCTTCACTTATAATTGAAAATATAAAATCTGTTTGGGGTTCTGGCAAGTAAAAGTGTTTTTGTCTTGAGGATATAAATCCTTGTCCTAAAAGACCACCTGAGTTATTTATAAAGTGATAAATTTTGAACTATTCGGAAATTCCGAATAGTTCACTTTTAATTAGTTTCTAATATACTAATATATTTTTCAAGTTCTAAGATTAAATAATCTGCTATCAAATTAGTCATGGCACTTAAATCTTCAGCGTCATCATAAACTTTAAATGCATCATAGTAATCTTTTTTATTTGTATTTTTAATATTAATTGGAAGTAATCCATTTTTCATCAACTCAAAATTCATAATTAATCTACCACATCTACCATTTCCATCAATAAATGGATGTATTCTTTCAAATTTGATATGAAATAAGGCTATTTTTTCAACAATGTGCATAGATGTATCTTCATTATACCAATTGAGTAAATTATCAAGTCCTGGTTTAATCATAAATGGCTGGGCTAATTCTACATTACTACCTACAATCTGTACAGGTATTTTTCTAAACTTTCCTCTATCGTCAGGTCTACTCATTAAAACCAAATTGTGAATATTAAGAATTTCACTTTCACTTAAATTTTTTTTATTTTTTACTAAATCAAGTATATAGTAAAATGCATCTTTATGCCCTATTGCATCAAAATGATCATTAACAGGTTTACCACTAATTGTAATTTTTTCTTTTATTACTAAAGCAGTTTCATCTAAAGTTAAAGTATTTCCCTCTATTGCGTTACTATCATAAGTATATTCAAGCATAAAGTTTTCATTTAATTTTTCTACTTCTCCTTGAGATAATGGTCTAAGACTACTTATCTTTTCCTTTAATTCATTTATTCTCAATAATTTACCATCCATCTTAATTCCTCTTTCTTACTTCTATTTTAACATATTAATATAAATATTCATCAAATTATTTATATATTTTTATTCAATTCAATTAAAATTTTGTTTTGCACTTCCTTATTAAACTCTTTATCAGTTTCATCAAATATCCATGAAAAACCATCATTTACATATCTTGGAAATATATGCAAATGATAATGACCTATATCGTTAAATTTTCCACCATTTTGCATAATTGAATATCCGTCTAATTTATATATATTTTTCAATGTTTTAACTATTTTTTTTGTTAGGACATTAATTTCATTTAATATAGCAATATCAATTTCATCAACATCTAAAAAATGCTTTTTTGTTATTATAAGAACATGACCTTCATTAATAGGATCAGAATCTAAAAATGCAAAAATTTTATCAGACTCATATATTTTTAAACATTCCTCATTATGATTTACCAACTCACAAAAAACACATGTTTCATTTCTTTTACTATCCATATTAACCTCTTTCTTACTATTATTTTAACATACTAATATGAATAATTATCGAATTATTTGATTTTCTTTATCAAATTCAAATCCTTCACAAGAATCAAGAGCTTCTTTATTATTAAAAATACAATTAAAACTTTCTAGTGATTTTTCAAGATATTTAGTTTCTAAAAATCCTAATCTATATGCTATTAATCTAATTTTATCGTTTATCACTATATTCACCTCAACAAGCTAATTATATCACTTTTTACTTATATTTAAAACTATTCCAATGCTTGCAAGTGATATGAGTAAACTAGATCCGCCGTATGATAAGAAAGGAAGTGTAACTCCTGTTACAGGTATTAAACCCACTACCACGCCTAAATTAAGAAGTGCCTGAACTAATATCCCTATTCCTATTCCAAATGATAAATATTTTGGAAATAAATCTGTTTGCCTTAGAGAAATTTTTATAATTCTATAAAATATAAATAAGAAGAAAGTTGTTACAATTATAACTCCTAAAAAACCAAATTCTTCACTTATAATTGAAAATATAAAATCTGTTTGGGGTTCTGGCAAGTAAAAGTGTTTTTGTCTTGAGGACATAAATCCTTGTCCTAAAAGACCACCTGGCCCTATTGCGTATAAACTTTGTATTATTTGAAAACCACTACCTAAAGGGTCACTCCATGGATTTAAAAATGATACTATTCTTGCCACTCTATATGGAGCTACTATGACAAGTCCTACAACTCCTAATAGACCTGCTACTCCAAGTTTTATAAAAAAACTAAGTTTTACTCCTGATATGAATATGATTGCTATATTAGTCAAAACAAGAACTACTCCTGTTCCAAAATCTGGTTCCAACATTATAAGTGCAAATGAAAACATAATTACTCCTAAAAGAGGAATTATGTTTTTAATTTCATTATGTTCATTTATCTTATTTTTTGATAAATATTTAGCGGTAAAAATCATTAGTCCTAACTTAGAAAATTCCGACGGCTGCACACCAAAAGAACCTATTCCAAACCAAGATCTAGATCCATTTCTTACAATACCTATTCCTGGAATTAGTACTAAAATTAAAAAAATTATACATCCAAAAAGTATTAAGTTACTTCTTTTTTCATATAATTTATAATTTATCTTTGATAAAACTAACGTACCTAGTATTCCCACTACTAAAAATACACTTTGATTCATTACAAATTTATATGGATTGCTAAATTTATACTCAGCCCATACATAACTTGATGAATATATCATAATGCATCCGAATACAGATAATAAAATAACACTTATTAAAAGTGGATAATCAACTTTTTTCATATAATAAATTATATTTTAATTTATTATGTTTATTCTATAAATTAAAAAACAGAATTATTTTCTGTTTAATTTTTTATACTCTTCTTCTTTAGCTATCCATTTTCTATAGTTTGCTCTATTGATTTCTAGATTTTCTTCAATTTCTTGATTTACACTTATTATCAATGATTTATCTATAACTGATGCGAAATTATATTCTTTTAAGACACTTTGTAATAGTTCAAATTTTTGTTCTTCAATTAATCCGTAATTGTAAATTAAGTTTACTTGATTTAATGCGTTTCTGATAATATTAATTTGATTAATAGGCATTCTTTTATCTTTAGTGTAACCTTGATGTGATTCATTCATTAAATCAATAACTTTTGTGTAACCATAACTTTTTAAATATTTTATAAAATACACATTCATTTCTAACATTTCAATACCACTATTTAAAACTTCTTCTTTTGTCAAATATGTAGCATCTAGTAAACTTAAGTTTTTTTCTGATACAAAATTTACTACTGTATCAGCTGGCTTAATACCTAAATTTTTTGTATTATATAAATAATATTTTGTAAGTTTTAATATATCACTTAATTTTGTAACTCCTTCTTCTTTTAGTATATTAACCGTTTTATAATGAAAATTCATTTGTTCTAAACTAACATCTTCATAAACATCTAGACCTTGTTCATCTAATTTTTTATAACTTAATCCATATTTGTTTAGTTTGTCTTTAGCTTCAGAGAATGCTTCTTGATTGTTAACTATATATTCTACTATTTTTTCATCGGTATTTACAAGATCACACGTATTTATAATTCCTTCTTTATTAAGTATAGAAACTATTTCAGAATCAAAGTAAAAACTTATACATCTACTAAGCAAATCGTTTCTATCTGCATTTTTTGAATCGCTTATAAATTTTAATTCTACCTTTTCTAAAAAGTTTTTAACAATTATTAAATCTTCATTATTTAGTGAAGTAAATGTTGTTAAAAAATCTTCTTCATAAATATTTAGAATGTTTCTTACATATATCATCTTTTTAGATTTAAAAGCATCAAGTATTTTTTCAGAAAAATCAAAATCGCTTAGTAATTTATCTAAAAATATATATTTTTTAGTTCCATAATAATCTTTATTTTCTCTGCTTTTTATACGTTCTTTTTTTACTGGCATCACTTCTTTTTTTTCTACTGAAATTTCTAGTACCTTAAGTTCTTCTTCCAAATTTGGAAATTCATTAACTAATGCTTTAATTACTTTTGCTTTTAATATTTCACTTAAATATTTTATATCTGTTCTTGCTTTACTTATAGAATTTTGTGATTTTACCTGATTTATTAATGACTTTATACTTTTGAGTTCTTTATTTTCTAGTTTTTTTCTCACTGCTGGACTTAAATTCAATAAATATATTGAGCATTCTATTTTTTCTTCAAAAGTTAATGTTTTAAATACTTCATCATATAACTTTAAATTGTATTTATTTAATATGTCAGATATTTTTTCTACTACTTTATTTGTTATGTATGGTAGTGATAGTAATTCACTTTTGCTTTTTTTTATTAAATCAGAAAGTAAATAAATACGATTTGTATTTAAAATTCCTCTAATATTTTGATTTATTTCTTCTAAAATTTCTTCGTCAGTTTTTAATATTAATTTTCTTTCCATTTTTCCCCTTTTATACTTTTTTACTTTGTTTTTGCTTCTTTATTTTCTAAATTTTCATAAGCAACATAGTTATTTATATATAAAGCTTCACATAACAGTTGATATTTTTTAATTTCAAATAACATTTTTATTTCTGCTACTTTACTTTGAAGCTCTTCTTCTCTAGTTTTCCCTACTGCTCTTAATCTTTTGATTTTTTCTTCTTTAAATTCTAGTAAATCATCTACTGTGAAAACATCAGTTCTAGACAATGCATTTTCTACAGCCGGTGATAATCCTATATTTTGAATTTCTGTAGCTAATGTTATTTCTTGTGATGAATCTACGTAAAGAGCTAGTGATACTTCTTCTAATGCTTGTTTTAATTTTTTCATACTTGAACTTGGTATAATACCTTTTTTTACTAATAAATTTTCACTTATTGAAACTAAACTACCTATTTTATTTATTTTTTTATTTTCTAAATTAGCTACTATATCATGACTTATATTTAACTTAGATACTTCTGATTCGTATAATTCTTCTTTTGATAATTCTTTTAAATCCACAAGTCTCAAACCAAATCCAGCTAAAAATTCTTTGATTGCTATTATTTTAGTAGCACCTATACTTCTAATTCTTGCAAGCTCACTTTCTGATTTATTTGATAACTGACCTATAGTTGATATTCTTCTTCTCATTAAACATAAAACAATACCTCTATCTAAATTTGTTTCTGTTAATATTACTTCCATTATATTATTATTCATTTTTCCCCCATTAATACTAATATTATATCATATTTGTTACATTTTGTCAAAAAAATAAAAAGACATGATTAGTCTTTAAATATTTCATTTATTTTATTTTGTGTATAATTTGTAAATGCATTATCTTGCCAAATTTTTTTCATTTCTTCATTTAATATTTCACTACTTTTTTCTTCAACAGTTTCAATACTCACTAAATCATTATTTTTAAGTGTGTAATTAAGCGGAACTGGTTTAGCATTTACAAAAGCTTCTATCATCGAGTCTCCTACGTTTGTATTTATTTTATATGCATAATCAATGGGAGTTGATCCTTTTGGAAGCTCTATAATATCTCCTTTTGGAGAGTATACATATACCTTACTTGAAAAAAGTTCGTTTTTAACTTGTTCTACAAAGTCCGCATCATGCTCTAACATATCATTCATTTCTGCAAGTGAGCTGAAAAATTGATATTTATTTCTTAAATCATTTTGCATAAATTTTCTTGCTTCTAGTTTATTGATATCCCAGTAAGAACATAAACCAAAATCTGCAATACTGTCCATTTCATAAGTTCTAATTTGTATTTGTATTAACTTATCATACGATATAAATACACTTGTATGAATTGATTGATACATATTTGTTTTAGGATTACTTATATAATCTTTAAACTTATGATTTATCGCCTTGAACTCTTCATGGATTAGACCTAATATTTTATAGCAATCATTTTTTTCATTTACTAATATTTTAATTGCAAATAATTCATTAGCTTTAGATATTTTATCTCCTTCTTGACTACGCTTAAACATTTCATAGACACTTTTTTCTTCAAGAGAAACTTTAAATTCTACATTGCTAGTTATTAATTTATTATTTATTTTATTAATAGTATCACTTATTAATGTCTTGTTTCTATCTTCTATTATCTTTGACATTTTTTTATATTTATCATAAATTTCCTCTTCTAAATACATAAAAGATAAATTTTCTAGTTCTGTTTTCAATTTGTAAGCTCCAATATAAAAAGCAAGTGGTACAAATATTTCCATTGTTTCTAAAGATTTTTCTATTTGTTTTTCTCTACTTTTAAACTGAAGAGTTCTTTGATTATGTACTCTATCTGCTAGCTTTATTATTATAATTCTTACATCATCTATTAAGCTTATTAATATTTTTCTTGTGTTAGCTAAATCATTTTCTTCTTTAGTAGGAAGTTTTAATTTAGAAATTTTTGTAACGCCTTCAACTAAGTTAGCTATATCTTCATTAAAATCCTCTATAATTTCTTCTTTAGTTACGTCACAGTCTTCAAGTGTATCATGTAAAAGTGCTGCACATATTGTATCAGTATCTGCGTGCATTTGAGCTAGTATAAAAGCAACTTCAAGTGGATGAGTAATATATGCATCTCCACTTTGTCTTACTTGTCCTTTATGTAAGTTTTCTGCAAAGTTATACGCTTTTTCTATTATAATTTTATCTTCTTTATTATAATTACCTACTATTTTTATCAAGTTACTTAAATTTTTTTCCATAGTTATCAACTTCCTTAAATTTAATTAAATATAACACTAATGTACATTAATTGTCAATTTTTAAAATAAATTTTATTTATGATTTTTTTTTGGTATAATAACTATATGAAGAAATTGTTTATTTTATTATTAACCATAGTGTTAATATCCATACCACTTACTACAATTGTGTATTTGAATTTTGAAAAAGAAACTCCAGTCAGTAATGATTATTTTACTCAAGAAGATAATTTAATATTTACTTATTATCAAGAAATTTATTTAAAAGATTATATTTCTTTGAATGACTCTTATTTAATTGATGAAAAAATATTAATTGATACTTCCAAACTTGGTGAAAGTATATTTGAATTTAATTATATTTACGAGGACAAAGAATATATCGGTCAGTTTAAATACTTTGTTATTGATGATACTGCTCCGCTTGTAATAAACTCTACTAATTATACTATTGAGAAAGGTAGTGAATTTTCTTATCAAAATATATTTTGCGCAGATAACTATGATAAAAGACCAATATGTGAAGTAACTGGTACATATGATATTAATACTCCTGGAGTTTATAATTTAACATTTGTAGCTACTGATTCAAGTAATAATGTTACTGAAAAAAATATTACTTTAACTGTTAAAGAAGAAATCATACCTAGCACTTCTACTTATGAACCTACTCCTATTTATATCGAAGATATTATTGAAAAACATAAAACTGAGTCAACAAAGATCGGTGTTGATGTTTCTAAATGGCAAGAAGAAATTGACTGGGAAATGCTAAAGGATTCTGGTGTTGAATTTGCTATCATCCGAATTGGGTATGGCTGGGAAGAAAATAAATTAGATGAGTATTTTTGGACTCACTTTAACGGAGCAAAAAATGCTGGTCTTGATGTTGGAGTTTACTTTTATAGTTATGCTGATAGTGTTGATGAAGCCATTATGCAAGCAAACTGGGTTGTTGATACTTTAGATGGAGCTAAACTTGATTTACCAATTTCTTATGACTGGGAAGAATGGAGTAAATTTAATACTTATAATATAAGCTTAACTGAACTTAATTTAATGGCTGCATCTTTCATCGATACCGTTGAAAAGCATGGTTATATTGGTATGAATTATGGTAGCGCATCATATCTTAAAAATATTTGGACTCTTAATGATAATCTTACTTGGCTTGCTCATTATACTAGCCAAACAAATTATGAAAATGACTATTATATTTGGCAATTAACCCACTATGGAAAAGTTCCAGGATATGATGGCTTCATTGATTTAAATGTACTTTATGAATAAAGTACTTTTTATTTGATTATATATTTATTTTCTAATAAATATTTTTTTATTTTGGGATACAATGGTTTAAAAGAATCAAAGTTGTAATACTTTATTAATTCATCTAGTGTTACATATTTATATTCTAGTATTTCTGATGGCTGCACTATTATATCTGTCGTAAGTTGTTTAAATATATAATATATTACTTCTTTATCTATTTTTTTATCTATTATATAGTTTTCTTTAAATACTTTTTCATCTAATAAGCTTACTTCTAAATTAGTTTCCTCCTTTATTTCTCTATAAGCAGTTTCTAAATCTGTTTCCCCTTTTTCTTTATGACCTTTTGGAAAGCTATAACACTCATTTCTTTGTTTTACTATTAATATTTTATTATCGTGGATTATAATTCCTCCACAAGATACTTCTTTTTTCATTTATTTAACCTTTCTAAAATTTTATATTTTATTTCTTTATTATTTACAAAATAACTACCTTCATAACCTATTTTTTTGTGATATATATTTTTTCCGAGCTCACTATTTAAAGTTATTTCTTCTTCTGTTTCACTAATATATTTACCTGTAAGTTTTATAACAATTGTCTCTTGATCATTTTCACTAAAAATAAGTAATATTTTTATAAAATCATTTATGTTAACAACACTTTTTTTATACTCATCAGTTATTAAAACTATATCTTTTTTTAAATTATTTATTTTTTTTAATTCATCTAAATATATTCTTTCTTGCCTCGCTGCATCTTCTGCTGCAAAATTATCATGCCATCCATCTCCAGGTGCATCTTGCATTGCATCAGCTTTAATTTTATTATTCAAATTTATTTTTTCATAAATTTTTAATTTAATATCTTCAAACTGTTTTATTCCATAGCTATCTAGCAGTATTTTTTCAGTCATTTTTAACCTCTAAAAAGGATGCTACATTATCTTTATATAATATATCTAAATTATGATGTGCTCTTGTCATAGCTACATATAAAAGTAATAAATCTATTTTACTTTCTTCTTTGTACTTTGATAAATCAGAAATTATTACGCTGTCAAATTCTAACCCTTTTGATAAATAACTTGGTATTATCAAAATATTTTCATTGTATTCATTTTGTAAATCTGTTACCACTTTTGCATCTACTTCACTTTCTTTTAGTAACTCATAAATGCTTATACTTTCCTTTTCGTCTTTAGTTATTATGGCTATTGTTTTGTGTTTTTTTTCTAAGTTATTTTTTACTAAAGTTATAAGATTTTCTTTCAAGTTATTTATTTTTATATACTTAACTTCATCTCCATGCCTTATTACTGGCTGTGCTTCATATAACTTTAAATATCTTGTTATTTTATTTGCTTCTAACATGATTTCTTTTGTTGTACGATAACTTTTCTGTAATTTTTTTAAATCACAGTTTTCAAACACGTTATTTAAAATATATTCCCAGTTTTCAATAGATTTATAACTATATATGCCTTGTGATAAATCCCCAAAAATACTAAACGTACTTTTTGACAATGTCTTTTTAAGTGCATAAAAACTAAAGTCACCATAATCTTGTGCCTCATCGACAACAGTATGTTTATATTTTTCATAATTTCCTGAACCAAAAAGTTTATAATTAAAATATAAAAGCGCTGGTAAATCTTCTGCTTCTACTTCTTTTTTCTTCAAATGTTTAATTATACTTTTCACTTCTTCTGTTTCATATGTCTTTTCTAAAAAATCAATATATAACTTCAAAATCTTTTGATTTGCACCTTTGTAATACTTCTTTATATGCATCACTACTTTTGTTTTCAATTCTTTTTCTACTAGAAGTAACTCTTGCTTAGTTTTCTCATTTTCTTCTTTTAAATAAAAATTATTTCTTATCTCCATTAATATTCTTATTTGATTATCATTAATATACTTTATAGTTCTTGCTATAACTTTTTCTATTTTTTTACTATAAATGTCTTGATCATTTACTTCATTATAAATATTTATCATTTTTTGTTTTGAAATTATTTGATAACCTTTAATTTCTAAATTTCCTTTTGGAAGTAAATCTTCTTTAAATTTATCAATATATTTATCTATATCTATTTTATATTTCATTGAATTTCGATAAAAATTAAAGTTGTTAATATTAAATTCACTAATATATTTACTTAAGTTTTTTTCATCACTTAATAAAATCAATTTTTCATCTAGCAAATCTTTAACTAAATCAAAGTATGTTAATTGTTTTACTTCAGGAGAATCTAAATCAGGTAAAATATTTGATATGTAGTTAACAAAAAAATTATTTGGACCAATAACTAAGTATTCATCTGGTTTTATTTTTTCAATATTATTATAAATTAAATATGCTACCCTATGAAGTGCTACAGTTGTTTTTCCTGATCCTGCTACTCCTTGCACAACTATATTTTTATTGATGCTTTGCCTTATAATTTCATTTTGCTCTGCTTGTATTGTAGAAACTATATTTTTAAGTCTGTTATCAGCATTTGTATTTAGATACGGCTTTAACATTTCATCATTTGCAACTGTATCTATATCTTGATAATTTTTTAAATTTCCTTCTTCAATTTCAAATTGTCTTTTTAATTTTAAGTTACCCTTTATAACTCCTGATGGTGCTTCGTATGATGAATCTCCTACATTTGAATCATAATAAACTGCTGCAATTGGAGCTCTCCAATCTACTGTAATTATTTTGTTTTCATCATTTGATACTCCGACTTTTCCTATATAACATATTTCTTTTTTTCCATCTTCGGCTACGAAATCTATTCTTGCAAAATATGGTTTTTCTAAATTATTAGTCATTAGTTTCAGTTTATGATTAGCTCTATATAATAAATCTGCTAACTGAAAAGGATTGTCTTTAATCATACTTGGTAAATTATCAATTCTTTTTTTTGTATGATTTAGCATCTGTCTAAATTCTGTTTTCGTATTATTTAAATGTAATACTTCTTCTTCAAAGTTTTTTTTCACTATAAAACACCTCCAATAAAAACTTTATAGAGATCTTTTTAGCCTAAGTAAAAAATCAGCTAGTTAAATAATATCATAGCTTTTTATGAATAACAATACTTTTACAAAAAAAAATTAAAGCTAATCTACTTTAATTTTCACTCCATTTACTTCTTTGTAAGTTCTGTTTTCATTTATTTTCAACTTTTCATTTATTGCTTTTTCTAAATCAATATTTAAATATTCACATATACCTAACATATATAGTGCAACATCTGCAAATTCTGATGGCAAATCTTCCTTATTTTTTCTGTAAGCGTCGTACGCTTCACCAACTTCACCATATAACAAACAAAATTCTTTTTCTATATTTCCTAAACTAAAACCTTTGTTTTTTTTGTTTTCTATAACTTTTTTTCCTACTAAATTTAAATCTATCATCTACTAAGCCCCATTCTTTCTTTCATTAATTCATATTTAGCTTTTGCAATTTTTCTAGTTTCTTCTTTTCCTTTATCAAGTATTTTATTTAAAGCATCACTTTCTATGTAGTGTTTATATTTTTCTTGAATTTCTGATAATTCATTTACAACAATATCAGCGACATATTTTTTAAAGTCTCCATAACCTTTTCCTGCAAATTCGTTTTCTACTTCTTCTATCTTTTTATCAGTTAAAGATACCACTATATTTATTAGGTTTGATATACCAGGCTTATTTTCCATATCAAATTTAACTATAGATTCACTATCAGTAGTTGCACTCATTATTTTCTTTCTAGCAACTAATACATCATCTAGTATACTTATATAAGTTTTAGGATTATCACTTGATTTACTCATTTTTTTTGTAGGGTCTACTAAATCCATAATCTTAGTTCCACTTTTTGAAATTAAAACATCTGGCACTTTAAATGTATCTCCATATTTTTTATTAAATTTTTCTGCTGTGTTTCTTGCAAGTTCAACATGCTGTTTTTGATCGATTCCAACTGGAACATAATCTACATCATATATTAAAATATCAGCTGCCATTAATACAGGATAAGTAAAAAGTCCTGCTGTAAATGATACATTTTTAGCTGATTTATCTTTGAACTGTGTCATTCTTGATAATTCTCCGTATGGAGTACTGCACTCTAATAACCATGATACGTTAGTATGATATTCATTATCTGATTGCATAAATATAACATTTCTATCTGGATTTATCCCGCATGCTAAGTATAGTGCTGCTAACTCTTTAATTTTTTTTGTTAAACTTTCACTATCTTGCGGAACTGTTATTGCATGTAAATCTGCTATGAAAATTTTTGAATCATAATTTTCTTGAAGTTTAATCATTTGTTTAATTGATCCAATATAATTACCTAGCGTTATAGTTCCTGATGGCTGAATTCCTGTTATAATTTTTTTCATAGTATATCTCCCTTACATTTAATAAAAGTTTATCATAGTACTTACTTACTGTCAAATAATCTTATATTATTCAATAAAAAAAGACGCTAATGCATCTTTATAACCATACTCCATAAGTAATTGCTATCATAGCAAGTATTAAACCTACTACTAAAAACAATTTAATTATATCAGCTTCTTCCCACCCTATTTCTTCAAAGTGATGATGAAGTGGTGCTTTTTTAAATATCTTTTTATTGAATTTTCTTATTGCTATTATTTGAATTAAACTCGATGCTGTTACTATTACAAATACTCCACCAATTAATAATAAAGAAAATTCGTGTTTAGTAATTATCGCTATAGTTGCAAGAGCTCCACCAAGTGCAAGAGAACCTAAATCTCCCATAAATACTTTTGCTGGATGTGAGTTAAATACTAAGAAGCCCATTAATGAACCTACTAGTACGAAACAAAATATTGCTATCTCTTCATAACCTTCTAGCCATCCACAGTTCCATGCGATTATTCCGTAAGCTAAGAATGATATTAAAGATAATCCTCCAGCTAATCCATCTAGTCCATCTGTAATGTTTACTGCATTAGATGTGGCTAGCAACATTAATAAAATAAAAATACCAAATAACCAGTATAGTGGTAATGTTACATTTATAAATGATATTGTAAGTACTGCTTCTCCTCCACCTTTTAAATATAAATAGAAGAAAACTAATGCTATTGCCATTTGAAATAAAAATTTAGTTACTAGAGGTAATCCATCATTATTTTTCTTATACACTTTTAAATAATCGTCTACAAAGCCTAAGGTTGCGTATGCTAAAAATACAAATATTAATATTCCTAAATTATAACTAAAATCCATACTTCCTCTAAAATAAAGTATTGCTAGTGAAACTATAACAGGAATTATAAATATTAATCCTCCCATTGTAGGAGTTCCTTTTTTACTTTGATGTCTTACATGTATTAAATCACTTACGAACTGACCAATATTCTTTTTTCTAAGTAATGGTATTAAAATTATACCGCATATGATTGATAATATAAAACCGAGCATCATAGCCATAGCTGCTTTTGCAAGTATTAACATACGCCACCTCTTTCAATAAATATTATACTATAAATTTAGTTAAAAAAGCATCTTATTTTATATATTTTACTAAATTTACATTAATTTAACTGTAATAAAACTGTACCTTTTTCCTTCACATAAGTTCCACACTCTGGACTTTGATAAAATACTTCATTACCTTCACCAGAAAATTCTACCGTAAAATTTTTTAAGTTATTTACCGCATCTTCATATGATAATCCTTCAACACATGGAGTTGATAAGTATTTTGTATCAAGCCATGTATATTCTCTTGGAATTACATCTGTGCTTGCTTCATAACCATATAAATCTATTGCTGTTGAAAAGATATTTTTAGCTACTGGAGCTGCGACTGTTCCTCCATACTGCACTACATTTTTAGGACTATCTACTGCAACATATACTACTATTTCCGGATTATCTGCTGGCATAAAACCAATAAATGATAATATGTACTCTGTAGCTGAATATGCGCCGTCCACTACTTTTTGTGCTGTTCCAGTTTTCCCTCCTATTTTGTAGTTTTCTATATAAGCATTTTTTCCTGTACCATTTGCTACTACACTTTCTAAAGCAAATCTTACTAGTTCGCTTGTTTCTTCACTTACTACACTGTGCTGCATAACAGGCTCCATTAATTGAATTAAAGCATTTGTTTCACTTTCAAGAAGTGATCCTACTATGTAAGGTGTGTATAAATAACCACCGTTTATTGCTGCACTTACTGCATTTACTTGCTGCACTGCCGTTACTGATACACCTTGTCCAAATGCTGTTGTTGCTGTTTCTACTGGTCCCATTTTTTCTATATCAAATAATATACCTGAAGATTCTCCGTTTAAATCTATACCTGTTTTTTCACCAAAACCAAATAATTCAATATATTCCATTAACGTCTCTGTACCAAGTCTGTTTCCCATCTCTACAAATCCAGGATTGCATGAATTTTCTACTACTTCTAGAAATGATTGATCGCCATGACCTCCACTTTTCCAGCAGTGAAGTGTAGATCCTTCTACATTAATACTTCCTGAATCAAAATATCTATCTTCAAATAAATTTATTACTTCTTCTTCAAGCGCTGAGGCAAGCGTCGAGATTTTGAAGGTAGAACCAGGTTCGAATGTAGCCCAAATTGGCAAATTACGATTAATAACTTCCAGTGAATACTCATTATAATTATTAGAATCAAATGTAGGTCTTGAACTCATAGCTAGCACTTCTCCAGTATTTGGATTCATTGCCATAATCATTGCTGATGCTGGATCATACATTTCTACTATTTTATCTAACTCATTTTCAACAGCTAACTGTAAATCTAAATCTATAGTTAACTGCACCGTAATTCCATTTACAGGCTCTTCATATATTTCTGCAAGTTCTAATTTATTTCCTTTACCATCCGAAAAATACTTTATTGATCCTGATTTTCCTGTTAAATACTCATCATAATATAACTCTATACCTGATAATCCTTGATTATCTATACCAACATACCCTAAAACATGTGATAATAAATCTTCATATGGATAATATCTTTTAGATTCTTTTAATAAATAAACTCCATCAATATTTAAATTATTTATTTCTTCTGCAAGTTCATAACTTAAATTTCTTCCTTCTGGATGTACTCTTTCTATCGATACGTTTTTATTAAAGTGCTCTAATAAGTTTTCATAATCCACATTTATTATTTCTGATATTTTTTTAGCCGCATCTTCTTTATTTTCTACTTGATTTGGTACTATAACTAAGGATGTAGTTGTAATATTATCAGCTAAAACTTCACCATCTCTATCTAAAATCAAACCTCTATCAGCTGAAACTGGTAAATTTCTACTCCATAAATTTTCTGCTAAAGTATTTAATTTATCATATGAGAAAACTTGTATATAAAATACTCTGGCTATAATAATAATTAGCGAAATTACTATTACTATAAATACAAAACGAATTCTAACATGCACATTATTTAAAAACATTTCTTATCACCATTATAATTATATTAACTTGCTAGTTAATTATTATATTTTTTGTTCTATGCATAAAAAAAATTGAAAGTTTTAACAATCAATTTTTATTTTTCTAAACCTGTATACTTTCCAGTTCCGTTGCTTCCATAAAATTTATTTTCTACTAAATCATATAGACCCATTTCACCAGTTGAATTCAATTTAACTGGTATGTAATCTCTTATTACTTCACCGTTAGTAGCATCTGTTATTTTAAATGATTTTATTTTTCCGACTAAGTTTCTATTATCAACTGCTCCACTTTGTAGTACGTTTGTTCCGCCTATTCTAATGTCAGTTTCATATTCAAGCGGAATTAATTTTTGCCCTACAACAGGGTAAGTTATGTCATTTATTTTTAAACTAAATCTAGTAAAATACATTTTATACCAAACATTGTTTGATAAAATTGGAGAAAAACGTCTTGTAGGTCCACCATAAGCGTTATATACTCCTGATGGCATTACGTGTATTCCTATTGAATAGTTATAATCTAACCTTCCTCCAACTATCCATGAACCATTATTTTTTGAAGAATTAGTTACTAAAAATTCTGATTCAAATATATAATCTCCAGTATTAGGTACTCCTGTTTCGATAAACTGAGTTCCATCACCTTCAACATACTCAAGTAATGTATAAGTATCCAATACTACAATTGTAGTGTTTATAACGTTTGTAAGTCCTGCAACTGATGTAGCAGTACATGTAAGATCATGAGTTCCTACAGAAAGTGATGTTGTATCAATTATGTTACAAATGAAAGTTCCTGTTGATGGACCAAATGATGTTTCAAAATAACTATAAACATCTACTTCTTGTTCATTTTCAATTTCTATTGGTTTTTTCTGACTAATTGATGGAATTGTTTGATCTATTTTTATTGTTTCGCTAAACGTTACTTCATTACCAGCGTTATCTTTTATTAAAATATTTACTGTTGTTCCAATAGTATTACCATTAATTTCTGCAATATCTATAGTTGCATAATCTACTCCTGATACACTATCTATTCCAGATGGGTTTTGAATAGTTACATCTGAAGTATACCATCCATTTGATCCAAGTGTTCCTATTATAACTAAATCTCCTAGCAATGGAAATTCTTTATCGATTTTAACTTCTTGACTTTCATTAGTTATGTGCCCTGCATTATCTTCTGTATTAAGTTCTACTGTAGTATTTGTAGTACTTCCAGTAATAATAGTAATATTAAGTTCAGATTCCTTAACTCCTGATATATCGTCTGTTCCACTTGTGTTTTCCACTGTAACATCTGATGTATACCATCCATTTTCACCTTCAGTTCCATTTAAAACTATTTCTCCTGAATCCGGGTTTTTTAAATCTACTTTTATGTCAAATACTGCTGTTGCAACGTGACCTGCCATATCTAGTACTTGAAATTCTATTTGAGTTCCTGTTGTTTCATAGTCAATTACTACATCTAAAGCATTTAACGCTGAAGTATTGACTCCTGAAATTGCATCTGTTGCTATAATATTTTCAACTTCTACAATTGATGTATACCATCCGTTTGCTAAATTTCCTGTTAAATCATAACTATGAATAATTGGCGCCGTTTTATCTATTTTTAAATTTACTATTTCTGTTTTTATATTTCCTGCTTTATCTACTGCTGTTATTATTAAATCTGTTCCACTAGTTTCTTCTGTAAAAGAAGTTTTATTTGCAGAAACCGATACAACACCCGATAAATTATCTGTTGCTGTTGGTGTACTTACATCTACATTAGATACATAATAATTATTTGATCCCTTTGTTCCAGAAATACTATAATTTACTACCGGAGCTGTTTTGTCTATTTTCACTAATACTTTTTCTTCTGCATAGTTTCCTGCATTATCAGTTACTTTTATAGTAATATATTCACCTGTTGTTTCATTACTTAATGTTTCATTAATAATTTCTACATCTTTTATTCCTGAAATGCTATCTACTACATCATAAGATGTTAATTCAACATCTGTATTATACCACTCTTTTGGTACTGAGTTATTTATTAAAATATTAGATATTTCTGGTTTACTTTTATCTATATTATATACTTCACTACAAATTGTTTCAGTTAATTTACCATCATTATATGCATTTACACATATCTTCTTTGATCCTTCATCACTTAAAGATATTTTCTCATCGTAAAGGGTAGCTGGATTACAAGTTTCATTTGAAGTTATGCAGTATTTAATATTATCTACATCTTCTAAAATATCTAAAGTGATATTTAAATTCTCATCATACCAAGCATTAGTTGCCTCTGAATCATTTTCAAAATCTACTGTAAATGCAACCTTAGTTATTGAGATATTTCTATTTATTAAAGTTTCATTTCCTGCTTTATCTACCGCTTTATAAGTCACAGTATACTCGCCTACTTTTGATGTATCTATATTACTATTTACAATCTCATAATCACCAGATAAACCTGATATAGAATCACTTACCAGTACACCATCATTCAAATTGATTTTTTCATTAACCTTTATATTTATATCAGTAATTCCTGTAAATATAGGTCCTTCTTTATCTATTTTAACATTTTTAGAAGTTTCACTACTATTACCTGCTTTATCATATGTTATAAGTGATATATCATATGATTTTATACTTCCATTTACATTTTTAGTACTTAAAATTGATTTATCTATACCTGATGTTTCATCCGTTCCTTCTTTATAAGAAATATTTAAATCACTTGTGTACCATCCATTTAAACCTATAGTCCCATCAATTATAATTTCTCCTACTATAGGATTTTCTTTATCTACTTTTATAGTAAATTCTTTTGCACTTACATTGCCTGCATTATCTATTGAAGTAATTATTATTTTTTCTCCAGTTGTATCATAATTTATTTCATCAATATTTATAGTAGTTTCTTTTACTCCTGATAATTCATCTGTTGCATTAATATTTTCAATTACAACATCACTTATATACCAACCATTTTCTCCAAGAGTTCCTTTTATCACACTTGTAGCAATTATAGGTGCTTCTTTATCTATTAAATAATTATCACTACAAATTATTTCACTATAACTTCCATCACTATAAACTGCTTTTACACAAACTTTATTTGTATAACTACTTTGATTTAAGTTTATGTCTTCTTTATATTCATCTGATGGAACACATTTTTCTTCAGTAGTTGTGCAGTATAATAATTTAGTTATATCTTCTTCATCATAACTAAGTGATACTGATACATCTTCATTAGTTAATTCATTATCATTATCACTATTAAAGCTAACATCAAATGTCTTATCTCCTACATTACAATCAAAGTTTTTACCATCATATATACAGTATTTTTCTACTTTGTCTTCTTCTACTTCACAACCATAAAATTCAAGTATTCCTGCTGTATAAACCACTTTATCACAAGAATATTTTGAATCAATGTACTTCTCTGGAACTTTTCCTTCTTCTAAATTGTATTCATTTAAATTTGAATATAAATCTTTACCAAATTCGTAAAATGTTTCTGTTGGTTTAAAAACACAAGAAACAAGCATTAAAATAATTATTATGATTATAATAATTACAGCTATAATTCTTTTTATCTTTCTTTTTTTATCTTCACTCATTTTACTCACCTATATTATCATAAATAATTATAACATTTCATAATATGTTTTGTATACTATTTTATAGTTATTATTATGAATAATTTTTAAAAAAACATGATAATTATTCATTACCATGTTCTTCGTGAATGTCTCCTACTATTTGAGCAAGTATATCATCCATTGTTACTATTCCTACTGATGCATTTTTATAGTCTGTTATAACTGCTATTTGTAAATTGTTTTTTTGCATTCTTTTAAATACTTCATTTATATATTTACTTTTTTTAATATATATTGGAGTTACCATAATTTTTTTAATATCATTTTTTTTATTATGTAAATTTTTCAATATATCTTTAACATACAAAATACCTACTATATCTTTGTCTTCTTCGTCAAAAACTGGAATTCTACTATATTTATATCCTTCCTCTGATAATATTTTCACTAAACTTTCAAATGAAATATTTACATTTATGCCAAAAATGTCTTCTTTTTTTATTATTACTTCTTCAATACCTTTATCATTAAATTCTAAGACATTATTTATAAATTCTTTTTCATACTCTAAAATAGCGCCTTTTTCTTCTCCATGATCTACTACCATTCTTATTTCTTCTTCTGTAACTATTACTTCATCATGTTCGCCAACACCAAATAATTTTGATACAACATTAGTTACTTTCATTAAAAGATAAACAAATGGATATGTTATTACACTAACTATATTTAGAAAATTAATAGTTTTAAAAGAAATTTTTTCACTATGTTTCATCGCTATTCTTTTTGGCACTAATTCTCCAAATATAAGCATTAGACATGATAGTAAAATTGTTATCAATATTATTGCCACTGCATTTAACATATCATAACTTAAAAATGGAAATAACTTATGAAAAAGGGGAGCTAATTTATCTGCAAATGTATCAGATGCAAAGGCACTTGATAAAAATCCTGCAAATGTAATACCTATTTGTATAGTCGCTAAAAATCTACTTGGTGATTTTAACATTTTTTCTATTTCTATTGCTTTTTTATTTCCCTCTTTAGACATATTAGCAATTTTTACATCATTTAGTGATACAAAAGCCATTTCTATTGATGCAAATAATGCATTTAAACCTATTAATATTATTAAAATTACTATCTCAAACATAACTTCTCCTTATAAACTCTACTTCTAGCTTCTCTTTCTAGAACTTCTGTTTTTTCTTTTCATTTCGTACAGTTTTTTATCTGCCTCTTTATAACTATCTTCATAGTCATCTAACTTTGCTACTCCATAACTAATTGATAATCCTGCAGGATTATCAAGCTGTAAATCTATATACTCTATTTTGTGTTTTATTAATTCCATTCTACTTTTTATTAATTCTTCTGCGATTCCACTTAGAATAACTACAAATTCATCTCCACCAGTTCTTGCAACTATATCCCCTGCTCTTATACCAGACTTAATAAATGTTACTACTTTTTTTAAAGTTTCATCTCCTTGGTGATGCCCATTATAATCATTTACATACTTAAAATTATCTAAATCCAAACAGACAATGTATGCCTGCTCTTTATTTATATTCATCAAGCTCTTTTTTAATCCACTTAAATTCAAAGCATTTGTAAGTGGATCTGTTATATTACATTCTTCAAGTACCACATTATGTGTTAATAGCTTTTCGTTTTCTTTTTTTAATAATCTATTTTCTTCTTGTAAAGATTTATTTGTTTCTATAATTTTATTTACTTCTGATATAACATAACGCATACCATAAACATTATTTTTATTTGCATTTACTAATATTTTGAAAATCCCATCGTAATTCATCTTGACCTCATACTGTGCTTTTACAATATTATAACATGCGTTAACTAGATAATAAAGTTTTAAATAAAAAAAACATAAATTATACATTTATGCTTTCAAAATATTTTAAAAGTTCTTCACAAACTTTTTTATCCATGTTAGGTGTTCCTTTTAATTTGTATTCTAAATTAAATTTTTCATATTTTGCTTCTCCATAATTATGATATGGTAAAAATTCTATTTTAGTAACATTTTTAATATCTTTTATATATTCTTTTAAACCTTTTATATATTCAAAATTATCATTTATTCCTGGTATTATTACTTGTCTTATCCAAATATTATTTTTATAGTTAGCAAGCTGATCTAAAAATAATGTGAAGTTATCAATTTCAAAACCTGTAATAAATTTATAACCATCTCTAGTAATATGCTTAATGTCTAATAAAAACAAATCTACATATTCAAATAATTTAGTAAAATCTGAATTAACAGCTCCAGATGTATCAACTGCAATATGTATATTTTCTTCTTTAAGCATTTTACATATTTCAAGTAGAAAATCTAAATGAAGAAGAGGTTCTCCCCCTGAGAATGTTACTCCTCCTCCATTTTTAAAATAACTTTTATTACGAACTATTTTATCAAATACTTCTTTAGTTGTCATCTGTGTTCCTGGTGTTGCCCAAGTTTCTGGATTATGACAATAAATACATCTAATCGGACATCCACTTAAAAATATTACTGTTCTAATTCCTGGACCATCAACCATTCCAGCTGATTCAATCGAACTTACATATGTTTTTTTATAATTTGTCATGGAAAGTTCTTTCGATTACTTCTGTTTGTTGTTCTTTCGTTAATCGATTAAATCTCACGGCATATCCTGATACACGTATTGTAAGTAGTGGATATTTTTCTGGATTATTCATAGCGTCTATTAAAGTTTCCTTAGATAACACATTTACATTTAAATGATGTGCATCCTGTGCAAAATATCCATCTAGTAAACTTACTAAATTATTAATTTGAACTTCTCTATTTTCTCCTAAAGATGCTGGTGTTATACTAAATGTATTTGACACTCCATCTTTACAACAATCTTTATAATCAATTTTAGCTACTGAATTAAGTGATGCTATTGCTCCTGTTTCATCTCTATTATGCATTGGATTAGCTCCTGGTGCAAATGCAACTCCTTTTTTTCTCCCATCAGGTGTAGCACCTGTTTTTTTACCGTAAACAACATTCGATGTAATTGTTAATACTGATAAAGTCGGTTCTGCATTTTTATAACATTTATGAGATTTTAATTCACTAGAGAATTTTTCTAAAACTTCAATAGCTATACTATCTACTGAATCGTTATCATTACCATATTTTGGGAAATCTCCTTCGATTTCAAAATCTATAGCTATTCCTTCTTCATTTCTAATTGGTTTAACTTTTGCATATTTAATTGCTGATAGTGAATCTGCTACTACAGAAATTCCAGCTACTCCATATGCCATATACTGATGAACTTTAGAGTCATGAAGTGCCATTTGTGCTGCTTCATAAGCATACTTATCATGCATATAATGTATTATATTCATGGCTTTAGCATAAGTTGTACAAACTGTATTTATAACTTTAAAGAAGTTTTCTTTAACTGTTTCATAATCAAGTACTTCTGATGTATCTTTATCTATGTCATCAATTACTTTAATACCTTTAACTTCATCTACTCCACCATTAATTGCATATAAAAGTGCTTTTGCTGCATTACATCTAGCTCCAAAAAACTGCATATCTTTTCCAAGTCTCATTCCAGATACACAACAAGCTATTGCATAATCTTGTCCATATATAGGTCTCATCAAGTCATCATTTTCATATTGAATTGAATCTGTTAAAATTGAGATTTCTGCACAGTAATCTTTGAAATTTTTAGGAAGATTTTCACTCCATAAAATTGTCATGTTAGGTTCAGGTGATGGTTTTAAGTTTATAAGCGTATGTAAAAGTCTATATGCTGTTTTAGTAACCATACTTTTTCCAGTAGTTGTTGCTCCTGCAATAGATGCAGTAACCCAAGTTGGATCTCCTGAGAATAATTCATCATACTCTGGAGTTCTTAAATGTCTTACTAATCTAAGTTTAATAACTAACTGGTCTATAAGTTCTTGAACTTCTGATTCAGTTATTTCACCATTTTCAAGGTCACGCTCAAAATAAATATCTAAGAATGCATCAATTCTACCGAAACTCATTGCTGCTCCGTTATTTTCTTTTATTGCAGCTAAATAACCAAAATATGTCCACTGAACTGCTTCTTTAGAATTATTTGCAGGCTTACTAATATCATATCCATATTTTAAAGCCATTTCTTTAATTTCATTTAAACTTCTAATTTGAGTTGCTATTTCTTCTCTTAATTGAATTAAATCACTACTCATTTCACTTGAAGTTGTATTTTTATAATCTTTTTTCTTATCTTCAATTAATCTATCAATACCGTATAATGCTACTCTTCTGTAATCTCCAATTATTCTTCCTCTACCATAAGCATCTGGAAGTCCAGTTAATAAACCTACTTTTCTAGCTTTTAAAATATCTTCATCATATGCATCAAAAACTCCATCGTTATGTGTTTTTCTATACGAAGGAAAGTGTTTTTTTATTTCTCCGTTTAGTTCATATCCATAAGCATCTAAACTAGATAAAGCCATACGCATACCACCATACGGATTAACTATTCTTTTAAGTGGTGCATCTGTTTGAAGTCCTACTACTACTTCATTATCTTTATCAATATAACCAGCTTCAAAATTATTAACTCCACTTATAGCGTTTACTTCAATATCTAAAACACCTTTTTTAAGTTCTTCACTAATAAGGTTTTCATATTTTTCAACTACTACATTTGTTTTAGCTGTAGTTTCTTCTAAAAAACTTTTATCCCCTTCATAATTTTTATAATTTTCGTTAATAAAATTTTCTACATTTATTTCATTTTTCCAAATTTCACCAACAAAATTTTTCCATTCATTCATTGTTATTCCTCCTCGAACATTTATAATTTTAACATATTTCGATTTGAAAAAAAACATTTTTTTAGAAAAATTTTGCCCTATTTTACTAATATTTATTTTTTATTTACTAATTCAGGTATTTCTAGTAGAAAATTGAGGGAATTTACACTTTTAAAACTAGTGTTTAATTCATTCCACTCATCTATTTGATTATTATTTGTATCAAAAAATATAGCTTTTCCTTTATAGTTTTCCCAATCTTTACAATTTCTAATAGTATCATCTATTAAAATATTTCCAACAGGATTTACTGCACTACTTTTAGATTCTTCAAACGCTACTGATATAACTTCTAAATCTACTTCATTATCTTTTAGAATTTTCCTTTTTGCTTCACACTCTACTTCATAATAACCACACTTGGTTAATATAAATACTTTATCTTTCCTAAGTTTTTTCAGGACACTAAAAGCACCATTTATTTCAGGACATTTTTTAAGTGTTTCATACCAATTTATTTTACTAAAATAATTTATAAATTCTTTTCTACTCCAGTTTTCATTACCAGGTATTTTTAATTTTTCCTCAAATACTACTGGATAAGTATCTAGTATTACTCCATCAAAATCTATATAATATATAATTTTTTTCATAATAAATTATATGCAATGAAATAAGATAATTGACTATATTTATTTTTAATGTATAATACTAGTAAATTAATCAGGAGGAATTATGGAAACATGCAACTTAATAACAGAAATTGAATTTAACATTAAAAATAAATATGACTTTGAAAATTTATCTTTAACCGAACAAAAAAATATAGTTTTTTACGAACTTAGAATTTATTTAGAAAATATTATTTTTAAGTATACAGGCGCCGTGCAAATTATAAATTATTCAACTACTGAATACGAAAATTTACTTAGCACTATTAGAACGTTTTTCTTATGTTATTACAGTCATAATATAGACAAAGAAGTAGATATCGGTAACATATTACTTTATTTTCTTTATATGGCTTCATCAATTCAAAATAAAAATGTAGCCTTAGATGTATATGAAGCAGGACACTTAAAATTTTATGAAAATGTTTTTGATGAAAATAATAATTGGTTAAGTTTTTCAAAAAATAATGACCAAGACATAAATGAATCAATTTTATACATAGCTGATTTTTTCGAAAATGAATTTAATCCTAATACTTATACAATTTAAAAAGAAGATCACTCTTCTTTTTTTGTTTATTCAGTTGCTATAAATGTAAATGTAGTTGGTTTACCACTTGTTGCATTTAATATATCTGCATCTGCCTGTGTTTTTGCATAAGCCTCGGTTATGTTAGTTGAGTCTTGAAACATACTCTGACTATCTGTAACGCTAGACATATCAAAACTACTCAAATCCAAGCTCGTCAACGACATATCACGAAACATATTTGTTATATTTGTTACATTACTTGTATTAAAGTTTGTCACATGCAAACTAACTAAAGAGCTTGTTCCATGAAACATTCCTTGCATACTTTTCACTTTACTTGTATCAAAGTTTGTCACATCTAAATTTATTAATGAACTCATTCCCAGAAACATATAAGACATGTTCGTTACATTACTTGTGTTGAATTTTGTCAAATTCAAATTTGCTAATGAACTTGTATTTAAAAACATATTAGCCATATTCGTCACTTTACTGGTATCAAAACTTGTTAAATCCAGATTATTTAAATTCATCATATATTGAAACATATAAGACATATTCGTTACTTCACTTGTATCAAAATTTGTTAATTCTAAACTAGTTAATGAACTTACACCGGCAAACATTCCACTCATATTTATTACATTACTTGTATCGAATTTTGTCATTGCTAAATTTTTTAATGAATTCATTTCACTAAACATATAAGACATATTTGTTACACTTTTGGTATCAAAAGAAGATATATCTAAATTCACTAGTGAAATCATATTTCGAAACATATAAGCCATATTTGTAACTTTATTTGTATTAAATGATTCTAAATTTATTTTTTCTAAGAAGTGCATATTATTAAACATTGCGTACATATCTAGTACATTACTAGTATCAAATGAAGTTAGGTTTAAATAAGTTAACGACTCTAATGAAGAAAACATATATCTCATATTTTTTACATTACTAGTATTAAATGACGATATGTCTAATTCTGTTAAGTAAGAATAATCGTCAAATTCGTTACTTTCACTATAATTTATCGTCATGTAAAACATATACGACATATCAGTTACATTAGATGTATTATACCAATCATTAAAATCAAGTTTAGTTATAGCGTTAAAGTTTCGAAAAGTTCCTTGTTGATTTTCTTTTGCCATTATTCTTCTGTTAGACTGGATATGCAGAATTTGTTCTTCCCCTACGTTTTCTATGTATCCTACTATTTCCTCGTTACCTGCTACTGATAAATCCCATTTATTGGTTGCTGTTTCATATCCTGCATCAATTTCTTTATCAAAAACTATTTGTGTTACTGTATCTCTAAATCCTGAAGTTTCCA
>CAYJFJ010000003.1:0-68412 GCA_964369845.1 uncultured Muribaculaceae bacterium
GCTGATACTAATTGAGCTGGTGATGATTGCTGTGTAGGTGTAGATTGTTGTGATTGTGAAGGTGCACTACTTTGTGTTGATACTGGTTGTTGTTGTGTTGCAGTGGTAGTGCTCGGTAACGAGTTTGTTTGTTGGTTCACTGGTGTCATTTGATATGTAATGGAACTACTTAAGCATAATTCTTTTACAAGATATTTGTTTAAAAACATATGCATTTCTGTATAACAATAACTAATGTCGGTTCTAGTATCCCGTGTATTTAACCTTATCCCCCCTAAAATAGATTTTAATGTGTAAGCTACCTTTGCTTTTTTATCAAAAACCCATTCTACTGGTTGAATTTTCACCCAAGATACTCCTTTTGGATCAATATTATAACCAAGTGATGTTGTATATTTTTGGTTTTTCATAGATGGATAATTTTCCACTCTAATATACTTTTCATCTTCAAACACGTAAATTTTATGTTTTTTCTCTCTGAATTGATCTTCAAGGTGAGAATTCATATTAGTGGTGTAACACTCACCTGTTTCCATCATGTTACATTTTACAAAATTTTCCTCTAAGTAATTTGATATTGATGGTGAAATAACATCCTGTGGATATTCTCCAAACTTAACGATTTTTTCTCCTTGTTTAAACTCTTTAATTGAATACATTTCTAAATCTATTACTGGTCTGCATGCTGCGCTGGCTATGTACTGTCCGTAATGGTTTTTGATGTGACCTCTTAAAACGTATGGAGCGTGCACAAAGTAATTTCTAGTTATATCTTTTGTGGACTTTATGAAATAATGTCCGTAGGTATTGTCAATATCATCGTTATTACTTGGTAAATTATCAATTGGTAGCGCTCCTGTTATTACTGCAAAATCAGTAAGTTTTGAATCTAAACCTAATTTATCTAATGTTTCTAATTTTGAAGGTCCTTGACATTGTTCGAGCGTTAATATATCTAATTCCATTTTTTCTCCTTTTAATAACAACTTTTTTTCTATAATATCATGACAATTCCATAATTACAATGTATACATGTATAAATTTATTATTTTAAAATAAAAGACACACTTCAAATTGTGTGCTTTATGTATAGAGTTTATTAACCTTCATTTTTATAAAGATTTTTATATATTGTTGATGTTTTTAGTAACTGTTCATGTTTTCCACTATCTTCAATTTTTCCATTATTAACTATATGTATTGTATCAGCTGAATCTATTGTAGTAAGTCTGTGAGCAATAATTACTATTGTATGATCTTTTTTTAGTGTATTAATTACTTCTTTGATTTTTTCTTGATTAACATTATCAAGTGCACTAGTGGCTTCATCTAAAAGTATTATTTTACTTTCTTTGATTAAAGCTCTTGCTATTGATAACCTTTGTTTTTGTCCTCCAGATAAATTAACTCCACCTTCCCCTATTAATGTATCATATTTATTTGGAAGATTCATTATATAATCATCTAACTGTGCTTTTTTACATGCACTTCTTACTTTTTCTAAAGTTATCTTTTCATCTACTAAAGAAAAGTTTTCAAAAATTGTTTTATTAAAAATAAATGGTTCTTGTCTAATAACTGCAATGTTTTTTCGTAGTGACTCTTCAGTGAAATCTTTTATATCTATTCCATCAACTGTTATTTTTCCAGCGTTAACATCAAAGAATCTACATAATAAATTGAATAGTGAAGACTTACCTTGTCCTGATGGACCAACTAATGCAGTTATTTTATTTTGCTCAATAGTTAAATTTAAATTTTCGAATATGTTTTTATCTTCATTTTTATATTTGAATGAAACGTTTTCGAAATTTATTTTTCCTTTTTTGATTATTTGATTATTAGTTCCAAACTCTTCATCATTGTATGTTTCGTTTTGAGTAATTTCCTTTATTCTTTTAATAGCTACTTTAGATTTTTGAAGAGATGAAGTCAAATTCATTATGTAATCTGAAAAAGACATAAATCTATATATATAGTAAGTCATTGATACAAAAAATGCCACCTGCATTTTACCTGTAGATATTAAATAAATGCAAATTAAAAATGCTCCTACTTCATATATTGTAGATAAAATATTTATTCCTGCATAATATTTTTCTTCATAAGCTAATTGGTCAGATTTATTTTTAAAAATTGCATTTATAATCACAGTTATATTCGACACAACTTTACTTCTAATTCCAAGTGATTTAACTTCTCTAACTCCTCTTATTGTTTCAGTAGTTAGTGCTATTGATGAATCTGTTTTTTCTGAAATAGCTTTTTGTTTTTCCTCTATTTTAGGAAGGAAGTGTTTTGATACTATATAAAATAATATTATGTACACTAATATATTAATTGCAAGTAAATATGACTGCATTGCTATATAAATAAATACTACACTTGTTCCTACTAAATAAACTATTGTATTTAAAAAATTTCTGAATGTATCTGCTACTGCTCCTGAGTCGTTAGTTATAATGTTAATTAACTCTCCACTACTTTTTTCTTCGTAAGCAACTGCTGGTAAAGCAGACGTTTTTTCGTATGTGTCTATACTTATTTTTTTCATTAAATTATTACATAATTTACCTAGTTTTACTTTTCCTACTAAACTGTGAAGTAATATATCAAATATATTATATCCTGCATAAATTAATAACATTTTAATTGCAAGATTTGTATTACCTTCAGTAATATATTTAGTTGCCTCTCCCATTAAATAGCCATATAATACTACTAATGTAGAACTTAAAAGTATTGCACTAAAAGCTATAATCATTAGCTTTTTTTCTCCTTTTAAGTATTTTTTTATAAATTTAAAAAATTCTAACATATTTTTCCTTTCATTTAAAACAAGTCACTGTTTAAAATGACTTGCTATTATTTTTTTTCTTCTTGCTCAAGTAATTGTTTAAGTAAAAATATTTGATTAATAGCTTCCATCGGAGTTATATTTAATATATCTATACTTTTTATAATTTCATTTACTTCACTTTCAGCTTTTGGTTCTTCAAAACTCATAGATAACTGTACTTTAGATTCATCTTTTTTTACTTTTTTCGATTCATTTTCGTACTCAAATAATATTTCTGATGCTCTTTTTATAAGTTCTGATGGTAAATTTGCAAGAAGTGCTACGTGTATACCATAACTTTTATCTACTGGGCCATTTTTAATTTTATGTAAAAATGTTATGCTATTTCCATCTTCTACTGCTGATACGTGTATGTTTTTTATATTTGAAAAATTCTTATCTAAACTTGTAAGTTCGTGATAATGTGTAGAAAATAATGTAAAACATTTGATATTTTTACTTACATATTCAAGTATTGCTTTTGCAAGCGCCATACCATCATATGTTGCTGTACCTCTACCAAGTTCATCAAATAATATTAAACTGTTTTCAGTAGCATTACAAATTGCATTTTTAGCTTCTTTCATTTCTACCATGAATGTGGATTCTCCTGAAACTAAATCATCTGATGCTCCGATTCTTGTAAATATCTTATCTATTACTGCTATTTCTGCTGATTTAGCTGGTACAAAACAACCCATTTGAGCCATAATAACTATTACCGCAAGTTGTCTCATATAAGTGGATTTACCACTCATGTTTGGTCCTGTTAATAATAGTGTTGATGAGTTATTGTCCATAAAGCATCCATTTGATACATATTCTTTTTTAGAAACTGCTTCTACTACTGGATGTCTTCCGTCAATTATATTCATTACTTTGTTATTATTAAGTTTTGGTCTTACTAATTTATAATCATCTGCACATTCTGCAAGTGCAGCTAAACAGTCAAGTTCTGCAACTGTATCTGCTGTTTTTTTTATATCTAATATTTCATCTTTAACTTCTTCTTTAATTTCTAAGAATAATTTATACTCAATATCATTTATTTTATCTTCAGCGCCAAGTATTATATCTTCCTTTTCTTTTAGAAGTGGTGAAATATAACGCTCTGCTCCAGCTAATGTTTGTCTTCTTTCAAATCCAAATTCAGGTTTTATATCTTTTACAGATCCTTTTGAAACTTCAATGTAATAACCAAATACTTTATTATATCCAATTTTTAAGTTTTTAATGCCTGTTTCTTCTTTGATTTGTTTTTCGAAGTTTGCTACAAATTCTTTACCACCAGATCTTACTTCTTTTAGTTCATCTAAGTGCATGTTATATCCATTTTTTATTATTCCACCATCTTTTATAGTAATTGGTGCATCATCTGATATAGCTTTTTCTAATAATTCATGTAAATTAGCATGTAGTTTAAATTTGTAACTAAAACCTAGTTTTTTTGTAATATCATTAATAGCTGGTAATACTTTTAAACTGTTTTTTAGTTGTATTAAATCTCTTGCATTTAAAGATCCATTTGTTACCTTTCCAGCTAATCTTTCTAAATCATAAACTTCAAACAAATATTCCCTAAGTTCTGCTTTTAAAATAAATTCTGTATTTAACTTCTCTATTTTATCATATCTTTTATTAAGCATTTTCATATCTTTAAGTGGATTTAATAACCATGATTTTAATTTTCTTGAACCTACTGCTGTTCTAGTTTTATCTAATAACCAAAGTAAACTATATGTTCTTTCTTTTAATCTTAGAGTTTCGACTAGTTCTAAATTTCTTATTGTATGGATATCCATTTCTAAGTAATCTAATTTGTTTTTTTCATTTATTTTGTTAATGTGTGCTAAATCTTTTAATAATTTAACTTTTAAGTAATAAAATAAATGTTTTACTCCTACTGCTGTTCTTGCTTCAACTTCATATAAAAATCTTGGTACTTCTTCTTCTAAAATATTATCCGAGTAAGAAATTTCTATTCCATAATTATTTTTTAAAATATCTATTAAATTAGTATTTAAATTATCTATTAATAATAATTCTTTAATACCTAAACTTAAAATTTCATTGACTAATGTTTCTTCATTTAAATTAAGTTTAACAGATGATAAATTACCAGTTGATAAATCTAAATATGTTAAAAGATACATATCGGCAAATTTTAATACGCTTGCTATATATGATTCACTGTGAGCATCTAAAAGTTCAAAGTCTGCAACTGTTCCTTTAGAAACAACGCTAACTACTCCTCTTTTAACTACACCTTTAACATTTTTTGGATTTTCAAGTTGCTCTGCTATTGCTACTTTATAACCTTTACTTACTAGTTTTTCTATATAAGCTTTTACTGCATGATGCGGAACTCCGCACATTGGAACTCGCTCTGATAAGCCAGCTACTTTTCCGGTTAAAGTTAACTCTAATTCTCTAGATGCAGTAACTGCATCTTCGAAAAACAATTCATAAAAGTCTCCAAGACGAAAAAATACAAGTTCTTCTTTGTAATTTTCTTTTACTTCTGCGTACTGCTGCATCATTGGACTTAATTTGTTTTTATCTACTTCATTTAATTTCATAATAATTCACTTCCCATATTATAACACTATAATTCTTTTTTTTCATATAAAAATAAGTAATTTCTCACTTATTTATTCATTATCTTCTTTTTTTCTTACTAAATGAAACTTTCTGTTTGCATTTAAAGCAAAATCTAATGAAACTTCAGTACTATTTGTCTTTTTGGAAGTTTCATATTTATTGCTATATGCTTCTTCTAAATAGTGTAAAGATCTTTTTAGCATTTGCATATTTTTTTGTTCTTTTGTTAGCTTGGTTATAATTTCATTTCTTTGTTCTTCGTTAGATTTTTGATTGTAATCATTTCTGCTTTTTAAGTAAGCGTTTCTTAAATAAGATATAGAGCTTGCTAATATAGTAACTGCAAACAATGAATGCACTATTCCTGGCAATACTGATACGTTTTGCAGAATCATTAGTGTAAGAAGATAACTTAATAAAATCATACTAGATGTTATTCCTGATATACTTTTAGCTCTTGTTAAATTTTTATCTATCGCTTTATTCAAATCTAAATTTTCTCTTAAAGTATTTTCTTTATTTCTCAGACAAGTAGTTATATACTCTAATTTTTCTATTTCTTCTTCTGCCGATTCAATTTTTAATTTTTCACTGGTTTTTAAATCTATAAATTCACTCATAATGTTTCCTTTTGAATATTTATTATAATGATAATTTAGTTGCTTGTCAATTATTATTTCAAAGCTTCTAAAGCTTCTTCAAATGTATTTACTCCGATAATTTCCATATCTAAATCATACTCTTCTTTTACACTTATAGCTTCTTCATAATTTTCAAGTGGACATAAAAATATATCTGCATTTTTCGAACCTAATACTTTATATTTCACTCCTGAAATTTCTCCTACAAATCCATTTTCTTCAATTGTTCCTGTACCAACTATTTTTCTTCCGTCTGTAATATCTTCTTCTACAAGTTCATTATATATAGCAAGACTTAGCATCAGTCCGCCTGATGGACCAGATTCACTAGCTTTTGATGTAATAGTAAGTTCGGGAGATAAATCATAGTCATATGTTGTTACAAAAACTATACCTATTTTAGGTTCATTATCAATTTCTACAATGGTTGATTTAATTTCTTTTTCTTTGTTATCTCTTTGTACAGTCAATGTTATTTCATCGCCAATATTTTTTTCAGATATTGCTTTGTCTAGTTCACTAAAAACTTCTTCACTTTTACCATTTACTTCAGTGATAATATCTCCTACTTTTAAATCAGTATCTGCTGCTGGATCAATATATGCAATATTAATCATTTCGCTTTTTATATCTAAACTTTTTCCTGCATAACTATATGCCGCTTGAGTAGCTAAATCTATTGATGACTCCATTTGCAGTTTATCTAAAATTCTTAATTCTTCATATGTTTGATTTTCTAAAGTTATATCTTCTTTAGTTTCTATATCCCAGTTTGGTAATATATAAGAAAGCAGTAGTGTTGGCACTGTCCCTTCAAATACCGTTACATAAGCCATATTAAGTGTACCTTGTGCATCGAATCCACCATCTACTTCGATTCTATCATTTAAATTTATATTACCACCAGGAGTATATATTACATATGGAAGTTTTATTGTAAAAACTATGTATATAATTATTAAACTTATTAAAAATTTGTAATTTTCCTTTATAAAATTTTTGAATTTGTCATATATTTTATTAATCAATTCTATCACCTTGTTTAATTATACCAAAGTTTGGAGATTATATGAAAAAAAATATGCATTTATACAAAAATTTCTTAATTTTAGTTTTTTTTGTAACTTTTCTTTATTTAATTTTTTATAACCGTGTATTAATTACTAGTGTTTCAATATCCTCTGTTAATATATGGCTTACTAGAGTTTTCCCAACTTTATTTATTATGTTTATTGTTCAAGACTTTTTAATCAATTATAACTTTGCTTATTATTTAAAATTTGTTACTGGCAAATTATTTAGAAAACTATTTTCTTTATCAGATAGTGCTACTCTAGCTTTTTTATTATCTCTTATTAGTGGATCTCCTAGTAGTGCTATTACTGTAAAAAATTTATATTTAAATAACAACATTTCTAAATTTGAAGCAAATAGATTACTACATTTCACTTATTTTACAAATCCTTTATTTACATATAATATTTTGACATTTATGTTTGTTGATTCTTACTATGTTTTTAAAATAATGTTTGCTTTATATATTAGTAATTTTATATTAGCTTTTGTTTTACCTAGAAATAAAGTTTTTCTTCCTTCTAAAACTAAAAATATCAATGTTTTTTTCGGTGATACACTTGTTACATCGATAAAAAATAGTTTAAATAATTTAACTTTAATTTTAGGAAGCATTACTTTTTTTATGATAGTTAGTAGTATTTTATCTAATTATTTAACAAATGATTTGCATATAGCTATTTTAAAAGGTTTTTTTGAAATAACTAACGGACTTGAATTTATTGTAGACATTAACTATTCTAGCAATATAAAAGAAATAATTAGTATTTTAATTATTTCTTTTGGAGGCATGTCTATTCATACTCAAGTTTATTCAATGATTTGTGATACTGATTTATCTTACCTAGCTTTTCTCAAAGGTAGAATATACTCAGTTATACTTAGCGTTTTAATAGTAATCCTTATTTAGTGCAAGATGGTAAATTATCACTTTCATATGTACTTATATAATTTATTTGGATATCATCTAATGCATTATTATTATCACTTGAATTTCTATCATTATTTGTATAAACTGGAATATTTATTTCAATTATTTTTTCAGTACTAGATACTTCATGCGTGCAAACTGAAGTATCTTTATAGTCTATCATAGCTCCTTTTATACTCCATGCATTATTAACATTGTCTTTAGTCTTATAACTTATATTTTCAGTGGAAGATATATTTATATTTGAGTTTTTTCCACTTTCGAAGTAAATTTCAATTATTTTTTTATCTTCAGAAAGAGTAATTTGTGATATAACTTCACCTTCTAGATCTAGTCGAATTTCACTTATAATATCAAATCTATTACTTTGGTTATTAATTGCAAAGTCATTTGAAGTTAATTCATTATTTAAATCAATTAATAATCTATATAAAAATAATATCACTATAGATATTAAACCTACTGCTACTACTAATTCTAATATTGATAAACCTTTTTTTCCTATTTTTATCATAAAGCACCTACTATCATGTATGGATTTTCTAAAGTGCCATCACCTGTAAATCTCAAATTACTTTTAAGTGTAATTACAGGTCTAATATTAGCTGTTTCAGTAACTGTTTTCTCAGCATCTTCTCCGATCACTTTCACATAAGCAAATAAATTATATTCGCCTGGACTCATTGTCCAGTATTCTTCATCACTTAATAAATATGTTTCATTATTATATAAGCTATAATTATACTCCTCTATTGTAAGTAGTCTAATAGGGTACATTAATTTACCATTTGATACACTTGCTTTTTCAGTGCAACTATTTGATGAATTATTTATGCAAATTTCTTTATCACTTATAAAATTATTATTAGGTAATAAATAGTCTTCATAAAATGTTTCAGTTTTTGTTTTTATATCAGAGCTGTAATAAGTTATATTATCATTTTCCTGTTTATATATATAATTACTATGATAACTATTTGAGCTATTTGAATTATATATTGAGTCATTTAAATATATTGGGCTAGAATCATTTAATATTATATTTATTGTATTATCTTCACCGATACTTATTATTTCCCAGTTTAAATTAGCAAAATATAAATTATTATTATTTGTTAAACCTACAATATAAGTAGTACTATTGTGTTTTATTAATTCGTTATCACTAGTTAATATAGAGTTATATAAAAGTAACTCTTCATTTATATTACTAGTTAAATCACTTAAATTTTCTTTTAAATGTTCTTTTTCTTTATTAAGTAGTAACCTTGAATTACTATAAATACCAATAAGTACAAGTAACATTGTTAAAAAAGATAAAAGTAAAGTATAAATAACTGATGTTGATATAAAACCTTTATTATTTAGATTATATTTCATTTTTCACCTCTATACCTAAATTAGCATAATTATATACGCAGTTTTCTTCACAAGATGATCCATCTTTATTTGTTTTATAACTTACTACTAAAATATAATTTTGATGAATAACTGATGTATCAATAGTTTTTAAATACTCGTACTTTTCGTATGTTAAAGATATATTTTCTTGATAACACTCATCACTATCACTGTGTATACTTTCGTACGTACAGCTTTTGATTTTAGTTAAATCACTTGATACTAAAAATATACTTTCAATATTAAAACTGCTCTTTAAAGCTAAATATTCATTATAATAAATGTCACTATAAAATAATTCTTTGTTATTGATAAGTTCATAGATGTATTTTTGTGATTTTGCAAGAGACTCTAAATCAACTCTTTGCGTTATGAACTTTTTAACTTCACTAGTTTTAAAGATGTAACTTACATCATCATAATATAATCTTTTTTCTTCTTCAATAATTTGCGCTTTGTAAGAAGAATGTATCATCAATAATGCTACTGTTAACATAGTTACTACTATTAAAGTTTCAATTATTGCAAACCCTTTTCTATTCATTTTACTATCCTCTATTTATATTATAAGTTACTTTTTTTTTTTAAGCAAGAAAAAAACTAACTGATTAGCTAGTTTTGATTCAAATAGTCTTATTTATGATACTATTTCATTTAAAATTTCTTTTATTTGTTCTTTATTAAATGGTTTTGATATATAATCATCAAATCCTTCTTTCATGTATTTTTCTTTTGCTCCTGCTAAAGCATCAGCAGTAAGTGCGATTACTGGAGTGTTAAAACCTTCTATTTTCTTTAGTTCTTTTAAAGTTTCTACTCCGTCCATCTCTGGCATCATTATATCTAATAAAATTATATCATAATTGTTTTTAACTTTTAGCTTTTCTATTGCTTCTTGTCCACTTGTAATAGTATCAATTTTTTGCGTTAAAGAATTTATTAATCTTTCAGCTACTTTTAAATTCAGTAAGTTATCATCTATAACTAAGATTTTTACTTTAGATAAATCCTTATCTATATTTTCTAAAACTTTTTCCTCGGGTTCTTTGTAATTACTGATTTTTTGTTTTAAGAGTATTGTGAATTTACTTCCTTTGCCAAATTCACTTTCTACTATTACTTGTCCACCTAAAAGCTCTACTAATTGTTTTAATATTGTTAGTCCTAAACCTGTTCCTTCGATTGTAGAATTTTTTTCTGCATCTAAGCGGTCAAATTTATTAAATAATCTTTTTATGTTTTCTGATTTTATACCTTTACCAGTATCTTCTACTATTATTGTTAGTAATTCCTTGTTTTTTTCATACGAAGCTGACAAATTAACTTTACCTTCTTCTGTATATTTAAATGCATTAGATACTAAGTTGTTGATGATTTGTTTCAAATGTTGTCTATCACCTGAGAAATATTCCGGAATATTTTTAAATTCTGATACGAATTCTACCTTTTTGTGTTTTATTCTAAAATTATTTACTTTTATAACTTCATCTACTATTTCTTCAAATTTATAATCTACTGTACTAATTACTATTTTTTGACTTTCTATCTTACTGATATCTATAATATTTCCTACTATTTCTAATAATGTTTGAGATGCAGATACTATATCCTCGGCATCCGATTTTAAAGTTCCGGTAGCATCTTTATTTTCAGCTATTTCATTACTCAGACCCACTATTGCATTTAGAGGTGTTCTAATTTCATGGGACATACTTGATAAAAAGTCTGTCTTGGCTTGATTTGCTTTTTTTGCCTGCACTACTGCTATATCAAGTTTGTTAATTAATTTAACATCTGGATTTTCTATTGTATGATACATTAAAAAACATAATAAAGTTAAGTTAAAATCATAAATAATTATTCCTGGTATAGCATAAGAAATTATTACAGTTACAATTAAAGCAATTAATATATATATAAATAATCTGTGTCTTTTGTCATTTTTAACAAAATTTCTTATTGTAAGGTAACTTAAACATAGTAAATAAAACCCTACAAAATAATACGTTTTTGTTAACATTGGTCCTGTTGCGTTTGTTACTGTACCTATTTCTATTAGAGTAACTTCATCAGTCATTATAGAAACAAAATATAATAAGACTGTAAAAAATAACATAGTTTGAAATATTCTTAAATTTTTCCGTATTTTAGGAAATACTACAACCATCATATAACCAAATAAACTAGCTGCTGAATTTACTATTAATGTCATTAGTATTTTGTTACTACCGTTTACGTAATCATAATATACAGTATTCAATGTTTCTAAATCATGAATAGCACATAAAAAATGCAGTAATGTATTAAAAAATGCATATAAAGTTGATGATATTAATAAAGATACAAAAAAAATATTTTCTATGTTTTTTTCTCTTTTTTTAGAAAAATACATTATTACTATTATTCCTAAAAATATTAATGAAAATAATGGTAATTCAAACTCTAATGAACTATAAATTTTATTCACAATATCAACTCCGCTATTATAAGATTACCATATAAAAAAATCTTTTTCAATATTCTTTTGAAAAAGATTTTATTTTTTTTTATTTGTTTTTTTAATTTTTTTATTTAAATAGATTTTTTCTTGAGTTTCACGCCAATTAGCTTTTACATATTTCTTGAAGTTATTTATATTTTCTTGCTCAGATGGATTTTTACAAACTATTTCTTCATCTACCCATACATCACTTCGCGGATCCCATAATACTCCCAAATATTCATGCATTCTCTCATGATAATAATCTTCGATAGTGCCAAGATTTTCTCTCTTAACTTTTGGAGCATAACTTTCCCATAATAACCACATTTGTGTTGCAAGTTCATCTTTTAATGTTTCCATGAATTTTTCTTTTTCTTCTTCTTTATAACCCTCAACTGACATTGGATCTGATAATACTGTATATATTTTATCTAAATCATATCTACTATAAGAAGTTATTGGTACAATTTTTGCTCCTGTTTTTTTTGCAAGGTCAAATATAGAATCATATAAATCTAACATTAAAGCATTTTGACTATGGTTAAATGCACCTTCAGGATATATTATTACACAGTTGTTGTTCTTTAAAACTTTTTCCATTTTTTCTCTAGCAGCTCTTCTACTAGGCTTGCTATCTTTGAAAATGTGAATCATTCCACTTCCTAAATAAGTCATGTACATATCTGGGTTATATTTAATTTGCTCTGTTAACCCTAATACTAAATAAGCATTTCTATCAATTGATGCAACTGTAGTTTTTAAATCTTCGTCAAACGAATGAGTTGGCACAAAAATGTATGGAGTTTTTTTATCTAATTTTATATTTTTCAAAATTATATTTTCTTTAACCATTGATTTTTTAACTATAAATTTAACTAAAGGATGAATTATTTTTCTTATGTTCATTCCGAGTTTCGTTGTGAAGTTATCTGCTGTTTTTGTATAAATAAATTTCATTAATTTTTTATTTAATTTGTAGCCCTTATCTATTTTTTTTATTATTTCTTTTTCGCAACTTTTTGTTTTCACACTTATTTTTGAAGTGTAATTTATTTTAAATTTGACATTACTTTCTAATCCGTGATTAGATGCAACATCAGGCACCACTTTATAAATTGTCTCTCTTGAAATGTCACCTTTTCTTATACATGATTCTAAATCGTTTATTACTTTTGCTGTCTTATCTAGTGCAATATCAAATAAATCTTCGAAACTTTTATCACTAGGGTTTGTACCAGCAAATGGATTTACCCATAATTTATTTTCTTTATTTAAATATTTATGTATGTCGCTTAAATCTCTATTATATGAAAAAGACTTTGCTCCTTTAAAATATTTATCTACTTTATCAAATAATTTTGCTTTTAATCCACTTTTGTCTTCTTTCATGAATTTAACATATTTTCTTATGTGTTTAAGACCTACTTTATATACTTTTCCTTGATGTGATTTTCCATATGTTAAAAATATTGCTTTATCAATTATTTCATATAATTTTTTATTTATATCTTTTTTTCTATATATAAACTCTTTGTTAAATTTTTCTTTTCTGTAGTTTTTGTTTTCATATTTTAAAATAAAATACATATCTAGTAAATTTTCCACGATTCCATGTTGCCATGTTTCTTTTGTTTTATCAACACTATGGTCTCCTGCATAAAAAACTATAAATGGATGAGTTACTGAATCTAAAATATGATGAGAAATATACCCAGTTGTTATAAATGATCTTATACTTTCATCTTCAAGTAAATTGTATTCAGAAGCTACTTTTAAGTAGTTGTAGATGAACTCTTGGAAATTTTTTTCTTGCATTTCAAAACAAAAATGTAAATTGTTTTTCAATTTTTTAGCTTTATGTAATTTGTAAAAATTATTATATAAAAGTATATCGTGTCCCTGAGCAAATAAGTTATATTTTGTGTAGTTTACATAACTTTTTTTTGCTTTGTTATCTAATTTTTTAATTAATTCTTTATAAAATATATCATGTGTTTTAATAGATGGCATAAGATCCCCCTTTTATGCTTTTATTAATTAGTTATCATATTTAAGTTTTTATAATTTTCTGGTTTACCTTCATATATTAAATAATCTTTAAAGAATAAATAATATGTTGCCGGTCTAATTTTTGTGTGTTTGCGGTCAAACTTATGAATGTTGCATTCATCTAATAGTTTAGTGACCCACTCAGAACAAAAATATCTACTATTATCTTTGCTCGGTTTTGAATAACTAGTGAAGAATATATAAATTGTTCCTAAAAAATTATATTTATATTTTTCTTTGTTTTTCCAGTATGTAGCTATTTCTTTTTTTAGATGCGAAAAAGCTTTTTTATCTACCGGCACTTTTAATACTAATATATCAGTAACCGTTCCGTTTTTGAATGCTCCCTTTTCGATGTTTTCTTTAACTAAACCCGCATTTAAAAAATTCTTTTTACTTCTTCTTGCAAAAGATTTCATATTAGTTAATTTACTATCTAAAGAAATAGATATGTGAGTGTATGTGTCTTTTTCAAATCTATGCAGAACGTTAGCCATTGATCTATATTTAATGATTTTTGATGGTAATGTTTTAGACTTACTTAACACTAAGTAAATGTACTTTTCCGTCATATTTTCCCCTTTTTTTCATTACTTCAATAATATATTAATACTTTTCTATATATATGTCAATCTTTTTTTGTATTTTAGTAACATTTTAGGTACAAAATAAAAACATCAATAAATGATGTTTTAGCAAAGTTTCTATTTTTTCATAAATTATTATAGGTGATTTTATGCGAAGATTTTTTACTCCTGGATTTTCTATATTTATGATTATGATATTAACATGTCTTATATTTTATCAATGTCTAATAACTTTCATATTTCCATTTAGATTTAATGTATTTATTTTAACTGTGGAAATTTCTTTACTCTTCTTCTTCATTTTTAGAATAATATGGTTTTATTAAACTTTCTGTTTTGAATATATAATCTAATTTTCTTCTGATGTTTTTTGTGTTCTCAAATTCTTTTAAATCAAAAGTTATTTTGTCTGGTAAACTTATTAGTATAAACATAAGTTTTTTTTCTTGTTTTGATAAAGGAAATCTTGAATCATAATAATTTAATATTTGACTAAATTCAAGATTTAAATAATCATTTTTATAAAACTGCACTATATCTAAAATTGGTGTATCTATTTTATAGTTATCCCAGCTAACTAATTTGTCTTCATCTGCTTTTAAAAAATGTTTAATTGATAAATTATTATGTACAATTGATACTCTTTCTTTTTTTTCGTCTTTTACTATGTCATACCAATTTTCCAGTTCTGCTTCACAAAAGTCTAAAACTTCTTTAATTTTATAATAATTTTTTATAAATAAATATTTAGATGGAGACATATATTTTTCTTTAAAGATCATTTCAAATAAATTATCGTAGTAATTTTTGTAATAGTTTATATTTGATATTATATTTTCGTATATTTCTTTATATTTATCAGCATTTACTTCCTTAAAGTAACTTGTTTTGTGATGAAGTATGGTTACTAGGTTTATTAAATCACTTGCTTTTTGCTCTGCTGGCATTTCAGTATCTTCAATGTATTCATAAACATTTATTTGTCTTCTGCTATCATCAATTATTTCAGGATAAGATACAAAGCCTCTACTTTTTAAATAGCTATATAAACCTTTAATGTTTATTCCATCTTTTTTTTCTTTTAATACATATTTTCCTTGATTTGTTTCTATTATTGTTACTTTACCTTTTATCGTGTGCCTGTAAGCTGAGACAACATTATTCATCTTCTGCTATTAATATTTTTTCTCCAACTAAAAATTTCGAATCTATATTATAACTTTGTAATTCTATTTCTGTTTTTCCATATAACTTACATAAAGTCTCTATAGTTTCTTCTTCTTTAACTAAATGCACTTTGTAACTAATATAACTATCTTCATTGCTTTTTGCAAAGGAAAGTATATTACTTTTATTTTCTTCATTTATTAGTGATACATCTTCAGCGCTATTTTCATTAGTAATTACTTCTATTTCTTCAGCGAATATATCACTATCTCTTCCTTTTTCACTTTCTCTAAGTTCTTCTAGAATAACTTCTTTTATATTTGATGGTTCTTCTTCAAATATACTTTCTTTTTCTTCTGGTTTTTCTTCTGCTTTTATAATGTAATCTATATCTACTTTTAGTGTATTTGGTTTTATAACTTCATATGTGAAATTATCTATATTAAATTCTAATGTTGATTCTTCTACACTTTCTTTTAAACTTAAATCAAATGGTAGTGTGAATGAAAAATTTTCAGTGTTTACACTTACTTCATGTGTTTTATAACTTCCAAAGATTATAAAATTACCTAATACAACATTTTCACTAACGTTATATTCATGTTCTAGTGATATACTACTTACCTCTCCAATATTAGTTTTAAAATCCACATTTTTAGTAAATGGTACTATACAATTCATAAAATTCCTCCTATAAAAAAATATTCTTTGATTTTGTTTTTATTACAAAAAAAACAACTTTTTTCAAAGTTATTTTGCAATTTTCTTTACTATATCTAAGAATTTACATGAAGCCGATGCTTTTACTAATATATTGTCTTTTTCTTGTTTCATTTTGTTTATGAAACTAATTGCTTCATTATTGTTTTTAAAATGATGACTATTATCTTTAGTTAAACCTAATTTTTCTGCTTCTTCATTTATTAAATTAGTGTACTCACCAACAGTGACTAAAACGTCGATGTTATTTTCAACTATATTTTCTCCTAAGTTTTTATGCATTACTTCGGATAAATCTCCTAATTCTTTCATTGTACCTAAACAAGCAATTTTTCTTCCTTCAAAAGATGCTAAATGTTTAATTGCATATTCCATTGCATCGTAATTTGCATTGTAAGCATCATTTATGTAATTTATTCCTTTACTTTCAATTAATTCCATTCGGTTACTACTAAGTTCTAGTTTAGCTACTCCATTTTTAATTTCTTTAGCATTAACACCATATACTTTAGTTACTGCTATAGCAGCAAGTGTATTATATAAATAATGTTCTCCTGGAATTGGTACTGTGATTTTTTCTCCTTCAAAAACAAACTTTGTGTATTTTGAGTTGTATGTAACACTACTTGGCATTATATCACTTTCAGTGCTAATTCCGTACGTAATGATATTATATTTTTCTTTATTATTAGTAGCCCATTCATTTAATAAATCATCATCGTTATTTATTACTACTGGTCCACCGTTTTGTAAAGCTTCTAATATTTCCAGTTTAGCTTTTAATATATTTTCTCTGCTTCCTAAATTACCAATATGAGCTGTTCCGATATTAGTCAAAACTACAGCATTTGGTTTTGCTATATTAGTTAGGTAACTGATTTCATTAAAATGATTCATTCCCATTTCTAAAACAGCTATATCTTCATCTTTTAAATTAAGTAACGTTGTTGGTAAACCTAAATGATTATTTTTGTTACCTAATGTTTTAAAAGCATTGTATTTTTCTTTTAATATACTATGTATTATATCTTTTGTACTCGTTTTGCCAGCTGAACCTGTTACCGCTATTACGGGTAATGTACATGAAGATTTTTTGTAAACTGCCATTTGTCTTAAAGCTTCTTGTGTGTTTTCCACTACAATTAAAGTCTTATTATTATCTTCTAAATATTTTACATCTTCTTGTGATGGCGTTACACCACTAACAACTGCACATATACTACCTTTTTCCATTGCGTTTTTATAAAAATCATTTCCATTAAAACTCTCTCCAATGATTCCTATATATAAACTTTCATTTTTTATAACTCTCGAATCGATGCTAAAACTTGTTACCATCAAATCTTTTTTGTTATATACTGTAACATAATCCATATTATTTAACATGTCAAGTATATTCATAAACTCACACCTTTCTAAGAAAATAAATCACTATATATTTCCTCATAATTCTTTACGAATTTTATTTTTATTTCACTCAAATATTTTTCGGGCACTTCCACTATATCAAATGAATTTTCAAAAGGCAAGTATAAAACATTAATTTTATTATTAATGGCTGCTATTACCTTTTCTTTGATTCCACCAACTTTCATTATTTTTCCACTTAATGTAAGTTCTCCAGTAAATGCAGTTCTTGAGTCTACTTCTTTACCTAAACTTAATGATAATAATGCTGTTGTAATACTTACTCCCGCTGATGGACCATCTTTTTTTGTTGCTGCTTCTAGGAAATGTAAATGTATATCATTTTTACTAAAATCTACTTTATAATTTGATTTTAAATATGTAAGAGCTACTTTTATAGATTCATCCATAACTTGTCCTACCATACCTGTAATTACTACATTTCCTTGACCTTTATTTTTTATTACTTCTACTTTGGTTAATATACCACCAAGCTGTGTATATGCAAGTAAATTAATCGTTCCTATTTGATTTATTAATTCTATGCCACAAGATTCATATTTTGCATTTCCTAAGTAAGTTTTTAAACTTTTTGCTGTTATACTCTTTTCATTATTAATTAATGCTTTTCTTACTAACTTTTTAAGTGTGTTATCTAAATTTCTAACTCCAGCTTCTTTTGTATAATTGTTTATTATATTTATTAAAACATCATTTGTAATAGATATTTTGGCATTTTTTAAATCGTATTCATCAAATATCTTAGGTAATATGTATTTTTTAGCAATATTTACTTTTTCATAAAATGTATAACTGTTTATTTTCATTATCTCTAGTCTATCTAATAGAGCATAAGGTATATTCTCATATTCATTTGCAGTTAAAATAAATAATACTTTAGATAAATCAAATTCTTCTTCAATATAATTATCAATAAACATACTGTTTTGTGATTCATCTAAAATTTCTAAAAGAGTACTTGCAGGATCTCCCTTATAATTTTTAACCATTTTATCTACTTCATCTATTAATATAACAGGATTTTTTGCTTTACATCTTTTTATTCCTTGAATAATTTTACCTGGATTTGCCCCTAGATATGTTCTTCTTGAACCAATTAATTCAGTTGAATCACTTAAACCCCCAACGGATATTTTATAAAACTCTCTATTTAAAGCTTTTGCAATTGATTTTGCAATACTTGTTTTACCTACTCCAGGTGGACCTACTAAACATATAATAGGTGTTTTAATATTTTTACTAATTGTTTTAAGTTCAGCGTATTCATATATACGCTCTTTTACTTCACTTAAGCCGTAATGTGAATTTTCTAAATGTTTTTTTATTTCAATCGTAGATGTTGTATCTTTTGTCTCGAAACTCCATGGTAAATTTATTACTGTATCTATATAATTTTTTAAAACGCTAGCTTCAGGTGACTCTTCGCTTGTAAAAGATAATTTTTCTATTTCTTTTTTTAATTTATCTTTTGTTTTTTCACTTACTTTAAGATTATTTAACTTTACTTCAAAACTTTTAACTTCTTCATCTTTAATGCTAGTTTCTCCTAGTTCAATTTTAATTTCATCTAGTTTTTCTTTTAAATAGTATTTTTTTTCTTTTTCAAGCAATTTTTTTCTGATAGATTCTTCTATTTCTTCTTCTATTTTTAATATTTCTATTTCTTCTTCAATATCTTCAAGTAGATTTTTACTTCTATCTACGGGGTTTATTTGCTGCATATATTCAAGTTTTTTTGATATATTAAATGGTAAAAATGATGCTATTATATCAGATGTTTTATTCAAATCTGTTGCTTTTTCTATTTTTGCTAAAATGGTATTGGAACTATTATCGTTCATTTTTACCCATTTTTTTATTGATTCTTTTAGTTTCTTTAGTAAAGCTGACTCTACTTTAGTATCAAACTTTGGAAGCGTTATTACAGTTGTAGCTGCTATTAAATTACTTTTTTCTTTATTGTCATAAAAATATTTTTGTACAACAACTCTTTCTAGTCCTTTTAATATTACTCTAGTGTTTGAATTTGGTAATTCTATTTTGTTTTTTATGTGCGCAATTACTCCGATTTTTGGTAAATCATCTACATTTGGGTTAGATTCCTTCTGATCAAGCGGAGCTACTACTAATACTTTTCCCTCATTTAAATCTATAGATTTTTTTATTACGTTTTTACTTACTTCTGATATTAAATCGACTTTAACTTCTTGTCCAGGGAGGATAATTAATTCTTTTAAGAGTATAACTTCATGATTCATAATTTTTCCTCCAACATTAGATTTTATTATATAGTTTTTTACTTCAAATGTAAAGAAAAAAAGATGTTTTTTCGTCAAAAAAAAAGAAAATAAAATTAATTATTTTCTTTAACAATTTCAAGTGCTCTATGCATTTTCATATCATACTTAATTACTTCTAAAGAACCATAAGCTTTTAATAATTCTTCTACTGTAATTCCATAATTTTCTGACATTTCTTTAGCTTTAGCTTCAATTTCTTTTTCTTTAAAATCAATTTTTTCAGCGTCTGCTATTGCTTCGATTAAATATCTGAATTCCACACGTTTTTTTGCTTCTGAATCCATTTGTTTATGTAAATCTTCATGAGTAGTTCCAGTCATTTGGAAATACGTATCTAAATTCATTCCTTGCATTTCAAGTTGTTTAGAATATTGATCAATCATTCTATGAACTTCTTCAGTAATGATTTCTTCATTAATTTCTACTTTCATGTTTTTAGCTGCTGCTTCTAAACAATCATCAACAAATTTACTATCAGATTCTTTTTCTTTTTCGCTTTTGATAGTTTCTTCAATTTTCTTAGTTAAGCTAGCTTCATCAGTTACATCAGCATCACCTAAATCTTCAAAGAATTCTTTGTTTAATTCTGGTAATTTTTTTGTTTTAATTTCTTTAACTTCAACTTCGAATGTTACGTCTTTTCCTTTTAAATGATCTACATACTCTTCAGGAAATTTAAGTTCTAATGTAACTTTTTCTCCATTTTTAACACCAATTAATTTTTCTTCAAATCCTGGAATAAATGAGTTAGAACCGATTTCAAGTGGATAATCAAATCCTGTACCACCTTCAAGTTCTTTTCCATCTACAATTCCTTTGAAGTTAATTACTGCTGTATCGCCAGTAGCTATTTCGCCTTCTTTAATTACTGAATCTGCAAATTGATTACGTAATTTAGTGATTTCTTCTTCGATTTCTTTTTTAGTTACTTTAGCAGTAGCTTTTTTAACACCTAAGTTTTTGTATTCTCCTAGTGTTACTTCAGGTTTAGTTATAAATACATATTTTAAGATAACGTTAGTATCTGAAATACCTTTTACATCTACTGAAGGTTGAACAACTGGATCTAATCCTTTTTCTTTAACTAAATTATTATAAGTTTCTTCCATTACTATATTACAAGCTTCTTCATAAAGACTTTCAATACCATATTTTTTGATAAACATATCTTTTGGTACTGCACCTTTTCTAAATCCGTCAACTTTAACATTTTTAACTTCTTTTTTAAAAGCTTTGTCTAATGCTTCAATCCACTCTTTTTCTAATTTAATTTCAATTTCATGTATATTTTTTGCCATACTTTACCTCTTTCAAATTACTTACATATTATATAATAGTTTATAATTTATTTCAAGAAAAAACACATATTTTTTACATTTTATGCATTTTAATCTCTTCTTTGTTTTTCTCTGTATCAATAGTAATATATTTTCTTGTATTTTTTTTACTTAGTTCAATATATTTCTTTCTTTTTAAATTTACACTATTTTTAAAATCATTTAATATTTTCTTTTTATATATTATAATTTCTAATTTATCCATATTATGACTCTTGCTTTCTTAATCTAATTTTTGTTTCATCTGAAGTTTCACACACACCTTTATTATTAAACGTATTTAATTTTTCTAAATAATCTTTGTAGGCATCGTTTAATTTTTCTAAATAATTTATTTGTCCTTCATTTGTTATATTGGTAAAATCGTCAAATGCTTTGTTGTGTGGTAATTTTTGATATTTTTTATTCTTCTTTATATGGTATAACACTATTAATAAGTTTATTCCTACATTATTTATTATAGATAGTAAATCCATATTATACATATCACATGTAAGTGCAAGAAAATTATAACTAGCAAAAATTGCTGCACTTTTTACTCTATTAATTTCTCTTTTTTCTAAGCACTCTAAATACTCTTCATATGAGTTAATATTAGTATAATTTAATTCCTTCATCAGATAAAATTCACTTTTTTCAGAATACTGCTCTATTTTAATATCTGTGTTTTCGTATAACTTAATAATGTATTGATAACCATCTTCGGAAAATGTTCCTCTAGTTAGTGCTATTAATTTATTTGTTTCCATAACTTCTCCTACCTATTATTATATAAACAATATCCTCAATGTCAATATTTTTGCATAAAAAAAACTAAATTTTTAAAACTTAGTTTACTTCAGTGATTGTCACAAAGTATGTTCCTGTCGGACTTTCTACTTCTACTTTATCACCTTTTTTACGATTTAAAAGTGCAATACCAAATGGTGATTCGTTAGATATTTTATTATTGAAAGAATCAGCTTCTACTGAACCTACAAGTTTAAATTCTTCTGTATCTCCATCTTCATATGATACTGTTACTAGTGAACCTAGTGATACTTCTCCAGTTGTTTTTTTCTTTGCAGCTATTTCACAGTGTTCTAATCTATATTCTAAATCCTTGATTTTTGCTTCAATTTGAGCTTGTTCATTTCTAGCTGCATCATAATCAGCATTTTCAGATAAGTCTCCCATAGCTCTAGCTTCTTTTAAAGCTATAATAACTTCTGGTCTTCTTACATTTTTTAATTCATTTAATTCATTTTCTAATTCGATAAATCCTTCTGGTGTTAATACACAAACATTATCATTCATAATTCTTGTCTCCTTAATAATCAAACGTTATTTGATAACGATAATAATATTACTACAAATAATCCTTTTTGTCAAACATCTTAGCTCTAATCATTGTAAATGGTTCAACCTTTTGGTCTAAAGGCAACTTTATAATCATTTGAGGATGATTTGCAACTTCAATTTCTTCGTTTTTCTCATTATATATATTATTAACTATATAATCAAAAGGTTCCGAATTTGGACCAAAAAATTCTAATTTGTCACCTTTTTTGAAATAATTTCTCTGCTCTATAGTTACTGTTTTAGTTTCTTCATTATAAAACAAAACTATACCTAAAAAATCTTTATTTGTTTTTTCTTCTCTTCCTTGGAAGTACTGGTCTTTTACATCTGGTAATTTACTGAAAAACTGTGATTTTGATTCTCTGTTTGCACATCTATTTAATATATCTAAGTGATATGCTTCTTCTTTTTTAGTTAATTTATTATTAATTGCTAAATCAAATATTTTTCGGTATGTTCCTATAACTGTTGCTACATAGTAAATAGATCTCATTCTTCCTTCGACTTTATATGAAACGATTCCTAAATCCATCATTTCTTTAATATTTACTACCATATTCAAATCTTTTGGCGTCATTGTAAACTCTTCTTTGTCTTTATTTTCAAAACACCATCTACACACTTGAGCACATCCGCCTCTGTTCGCATCTCTTTTAGTAGTAATATTGCTCATTACACATTTTCCACTAAAAGATACACACATAGCTCCGTGAACAAATGCTTCAACTTCTATTTTAGTATTATCTATAATTCTTTTGATTTCTTCTTTAGGCGTTTCTCTTGCTAAAACTATTCTTTTAACTCCAAGAGATTGCCAAAATTTTACTGAGTACTCATTTAATACACTTGCTTGAGTTGAAAGTACTACGAATAAATTTAATTTTAAATCTTGCACTAATTTTATAACTGCAATATCACTTGCTATTATTCCATCGACCTTTATTTCTTCTAAGTATTTTAAATAAGTTTCTAATCCTTCAAAATCTTCATTATGAAAAACTATGTTTAAAGTTACATATAACTTTTTACCTAGTTTGTGCGCATACTCAGTTCCTTCTTTAATTTGCTCTAAAGAAAAGTTTTTTGCATTTGCTCTTAAACTAAAGTTTTGCCCTCCTATATATACTGCATCTGCACCATATAAAAAAGCTATTTTAAGTCTTTCTAAATCACCTGCTGGTGCTAGTAATTCAAACATTATTTGTCACCGCCTTTTAATTTATAAATTGTTTTATTATACAAAAAGCCAGTGTTTTCACTTTCCTTTTCTAGATCAACAATAAACTCTTCTACTTCCATATTAAATAAATTTATTACAACATAACTTAAATTGTCTTCGTATTTTTCATGTAATCCATTAAATGTATTATTGTCATAAATTACTGTTCCTTCACTGCTTTCTACACTTAAAAAGTTGTAATCAGTGTTTTTTAAATCAATTACTCTTTCTTTTTCTATATTGTGAAAACTACTGTAATTACTATTAAGCATTCTTCTTGAATATGAAATATTTAACTTTCCATAACCAAATATTCCTACTGGTTTAATTGCTTTTTTTAGTATTTCGTTTGTTTCTTCTAGTGTTAAATCTGGAGAAATTATAACTGTGTCTACATAATTTAAATATGCATTTATACTATTATAATTAGTAGCAAAATGATTATTAAATAATATTTTTTCTATATTTAAGTCTTTTATAATTTCAAGAACTCCTAAATCATCAAATACTATACCTTTTATGTTTTGAGGAAGTGCTGTAAGTTCTTTTTTTAACAAATCTAAATCTTTTGATTCAAACAACCTATTTATATATAAATAAGAATTTTCTTCATTTATTTCATTTAACTTAAAGTATTTATTGAATCCAACAGAAAAAAACTCAAGTGGGTATAAAAATTTATTTATTCCAAGCACTTTAAGTTTTTCTATGTCTAGATTATTTTGTATAATAACTAGTTTATTTTGCATCTTTTTTCACACTCACTGATAAACCATCACCAATGTTGTAGAACTTCGTTTCAAATTCTTTATTTTCTTTTAAAAATTCAATATATCCTTCTATTTTTTGTACTAAACTTTTTAGGTTTGATTTATCCATCTCATTAGAAGTTCCTACATAACCATGGAAATTTATATTATCTGTTATAATTACTCCTCCAGGTTTTAAAAAATATTTGAATTTTTCGAAAAAGTTAGTATATTGACCTTTAGCTGCATCTATAAAAATTAAATCATATTTTAAATCTTCTGATAAATTTACTTCAAGTGCATCTTGATATACTACGTTTATTCTGTTTTCTAGTTTACTTCTTTTAACATTTTTTAAACACTCCATATAACGAGTTTCATCTCGCTCTATAGTTGTTATGCTTGAATCAACATATGCTGATGCCATTAAAATTGCTGAATAACCTATAGCACTTCCTATTTCTAATATATTCTCTATTTTGTTTGCTTTAATAAATTTCATTATAAATGTTATAGAATCTTTTTCTATAATTGGAACGTTATGCTGCGTGGCATACTCCTCCATATCCATAATTATTTCTTTCATTGTTTTTACTCCTTAATATAATCCTGCATTTTTTATTTGTAATTCAGCATCTTTTGCTAAAAATTCTTCGTACGTTTCGAAAAAATGTACTTTACCATTTGAAACATCTGCAATGAAATACAAATTGTTTTTATTTGACGGATTTAATACTGCTGTTAATGACTCAAAAGAAGGATTACATATTGGTCCTACTGGTAAGCCTAAAAAATTTGCAGCTCTAGTATTATAACCGTTTTCATCGTTTAAGTCACTATAATTTAGTAATTCTTTCATATCTTTTTGAACTCCATAGTATGTTGTTACGTCCATTCCTAGTGTCATTGGATATGCTAAACGTGAATAAATTACTTGCGCTACGTCTTTGCGATCATCAGTTTCTACAGCTTCAAGTTCTGTTATCGATGCCATGGTAAGAAGTTCGTGAAGTGTATAACCACTTTCTTTGATATTAGTACTTAAACTAGATATTTGATTTGCTGTTTCTAGCAATAGTTTTTCAATTATTTGCTCTATAGTTGCATCTTCATAAAATTCATAAGTATTTGGAAATAAATATCCTTCGAGTGGATAATATATATCATTATCTAAAATTTCATTTGTTAAAAAATCATATGAAGCTATTAAACTTTCGTTATATTCAGTATCTGTAAATACTTTTATTACTTCATCGTAAGTGTAATTGAAGTTTTCACTTATTATATATGCATAGTTAGTTACTCTCATTCCTTCTGGAAATGTTACTTTTATCGTATCTGCGTATATATTTGTATCTCCTGATTCTAACTGTTCTAATACTTGTGATGCTGTGCTAAATCTATTAATGTTATATGTTCCTGCTTGCAAATTCATATTAAAGTTAGCAAGCATATAAATTTTTGCTGCAAGACTACTTTTTATAACTCCTGCTGCTTTTAAATCATCAATTATATCAAATTTACTTGTTCCACTTTTAATTTCTATTGTTACATATTCATCAGTTTCACTTACTCTTTGTAAACCAAAATACGTGAAAACTGTCACTGATACTATTAATAAAACCAATACCCCTGTTATAATTAAAATTATCTTTTTCATATTACCCTTCTTTTTTCATCTTATTTACTATTTTATCTAAAAACTCTTTTTCTTCTTCAGTAACTTCTTTTAATGTTACTTTATCAAGAGACTTAGCATACGACATTACCGTTTTACCATCTTTATTTGGTTTTGCATTTCTAAACACAAAATATTCTGCATTATTTTTTTTGAATTTTAATAATAGAGGATATTTTTGCTTAACATTACTTTTACTCGTAATAACTATATTATTTTCTTGCATTTTCTACCCTTTTCATAAATGTTTCTAAAATTAAACATGCTGATAATGTATCTATAACTTTTTTACTTTGTCTAGTGTCTTTACCATTGAAATGAAGTATATTTTGCGCAAATATAGTTGTAAGTCTTTCATCTTCAAAATGTATATTTATACCTTCTTTATTAATAAATTTAAGTAATTCATCAGATCTTTTTGTAGCAAAACCTTCACTTCCATCCATGTTTTTAGGTTTTCCTATAACTAGATCTGTTACTTTATTTTCTAAAATTATACTATTTATTTCTTTAGCTAAAAAATCATAATCTTCTGATTTATAACTAATTGTTTTTACTGGGCACGCTATTGTATTACTTTGATCAGTAATTGCTACACCGCATCTTTTAGTTCCCAAGTCTAAAGCTAATACTCTCATTATATTTCAAAACAATTATTAAGAAGTGCACTTAATAATTCCCTTCTATCATATTTTTTTATTATGCTTCTTGCATTTTCTTTATTAGTTATATATAAATCATCGCCTGTTAATATATAGCCAATTATTTGATTACTTGGATTATATCCATTACTTTTTAATTTTTGCATAACTTCTTTTAATTCTATAAGGATTAATTCCTGTCTTAATTCTTTAAAGTCATATATACTTGTTTTATCCATTTTACACCTCAAAGTACAAATACATTTTATCAAAAATATGACCATATATCAAGGTTAGTTTCGTTTTCCACTATTATAATTAGTACATACCTTTAATTTATTGCATTTTTTTATCTGAGTATCTAACATGTTTTTTCAGTTATATTAATATATTTATTTTTTTGTTAACTAGTTGTATACATGATATATAATTTTTGATATAATATTTTTATAATAGATGAAGTGAGGTAAAATGAAACGATTAAACATCATGATATTTGCAATTATTTTTTTTGCAGTAATAACAATGTCAATAGGATATTCAGCATTAAATGCAGAGTTATCGATAAGTGGTTCGGCTTATGTTAAAGCGGATCAATCTATCCGGATTATCAGCAACGAGGTTAAATACGCTAGTAGTTCTTATGCTACTTATGCTCCAACTTTTACAGATAATACTATAACAAACCACTCTACACTAGAGTATGGTACGTCAGTGCTTGAATATGAAATAGGAATAAGAAATTCTACTAGTTTTCCTTATTTCATTGAAGATATTAATGAACTTCTTGATGATAATGAAAATATATTTTACACTATAGTCGGACTTAGTAATTATCAAGAAATTAAACCTGGAGAAACGATTTATTTTACTTTAAGACTTAAAATGAACAGAGCTCATACTATTCAAAGTGAGTCATTATCTATTGAATTTAATTTTGCTCAAAGTTATATATTTGAAGATGATGTTTTAAATGGAGCTGACCCTGAACTACTTTTTGGTATGGTTCCTATTACGTATACTAAAAATGGTACTATAAAAAAGGCAGATATCAATTTGAATTGGTACTCATATTTGGACAAAGAATGGGCAAATGCTGTTATCGTTACTGAAGAATCGCGTCAAAATTACGATACTGCAGCTCCTGGAACAAAAATTAATGAAAGTGATATTTTAGGTTATTATGTATGGATTCCTAGATTTGAATATTTAATATTTAATAATACAGCTAATGCTGTTGATAAAACTGAAATAGACATAAGATTTGTGACTAAAGATGAACCTATAAAAACTTCTACTCAATTAAATTATTATGTTACTCACCCTGCTTTTGATTACGGTGGTGAACTCTTAGCTGGTATTTGGGTTGGAAAATTCGAAACTACAGGTACTTTGACTAATCCGACAATCTTACCTAATGAAACATCTTTAAAATCACCTATTAAAAATTTATTTGACGCTAACTTAATATTTTCTGGAGGAACTTATGAAGATAATTCTTCAATTACTTATGATAGTAATATATATTATGGTTTAACTGCTTCTACCGAAAGTAAAATGATTCAAGAAGATGAATGGGGAGCTATTACTATATTATCAAGTAGTAAATATGGATCAGATAGCATTTGGAATAACTCCTCTACTACTACCGGGTGTAGTGGTGACTCTCAAGATGATGCTAATAAAGCAGCATGTATAAATGCATTTGGAACTAATTCAAGTGGTATTTATAACCAAAGTACTACTGGGAATATATATGGTCTTTTTGATACTGCTGGTGGTGCCTGGGAATATACTATGGGTACATACGATGGAGCTATTTCATATTCTGGCTTCACTAGTGAATTTCTTTTAAATAACCAAAAATTTTATACATATATAAGTTCTAGTTATATTAATAACTTAGGATTAACTATAGATGAAACTAAAACGTGGGATGGAGATTTATACGTTCCTACCACTTCTTCAATACCATGGTCTATTCGTGGAAACAACTATAAAGGAGGCTCTCAAAGTGGAATTTATACTGTTGGTAATACTAGAGGAAATGCAGCAGATAACGGAACTAGAAACGTTATTATAAACGCTCCTATATTTGATTAACCTTGTTTTTTTAACAAGGTTTTTTTTACTTTAATTTGCGCATAAAAAAAACTTCTAATATTAGAAGTTTTAATTTACAATGGTGCAGGCAAAGGGACTTGAACCCCCATGGATTACTCCACTAGATCCTAAGTCTAGCGCGTCTACCAATTTCGCCATGCCTGCATTACAATGGTGGACCTCGTAGGACTCGAACCTACGACCGCCCGGTTATGAGCCGGATGCTCTAACCAGCTGAGCTAGAGGTCCACTGCCATTTAATTTTATCATATATTTTTTAGTTGTGCAATAAAAAAATAGTTAATTTTAATATTTTTTTTACTTTATAGATTTTTTATAATTTATTTGATACAATTTAATAGAGGTAGATTATGAAAAAAATTATTTTTACTATATTAATACTGTTTATTCCACTTGGAGTAAATGCTTTGGATATTAAATCCACTAACTATTTATTATATAATGAAACAGATGGAACTGTTCTTCTTGAACAAAATTCCGAGGAAAAAGATTATGTTGCAAGCCTTACTAAAATTGCTACTGCAATTGTAGCTATAGAAAATATTGATAATATTCATGAGACTGTTGTTATTCCTCAAGAAGGACTTGCAGGACTTAGCGAAGCTAATGCATCTGTTGCTGGTTTTAGATTAGGTCAGGTTGTTACATATGAAGATTTACTTTATGGACTTATGCTTCCTAGTGGTGGTGATGCTGCTCAAACTCTTGCTTTTTTATTAGTTGGTAGTAATGAAGAATTTGTTAATCTTATGAATAAGTTTGTATTGTCTTTAGGACTTGAAAATACTAATTTTGAAAACACTACTGGATTGTATGATGAAAACCACTACTCTACTGTAAGTGATATGCTTGAAATATTGAAATACGCTCTTAATAATGATACTTTCAAAGAAATATTTACTAGTGAAAAATATTTAACTTCTGATACTTCTATTACTTTTAAAAATTCATTTGTTACAATTAATGAAATTCAAAATTTGACTAACGAACATATTTTAGGTGGTAAAACTGGTTATATTAATCAAGCTGGATTTTGTTTTGCAAGCATCGCTACGATAAATGACATTGATTATATATTAATTACTACTGGAGCTGATGCTACTACTGGTGATGCACTTCATATAATGGATGCTCATAATATATATTCTTATGTTGAAGAAACATTTAAGTACATATATCCTTATAAAGAAGATGATATACTTGGCTATATAGATGTAAAGTATAGTGACATATATCAATATACTATTAAAGCTACCGATACGTTTCAATTTCTAACCGATACATCACTTGAAAAAGAAGATTTTACTTTTAATTATATTGGAGATGATTTTATTACTCCTGAAACAAAAAGTGGGAAAGTTGGCATTATTGAAGTTGTTTACAATAATAAAGTTATACATACTACTGATGTAATTTATGATGGATCAGTTAACTACTCTTTTGAAGGACTTGTTGAAGTGTACTGGCAAAATATTTTAGTTTCCGTAGTATTTATAATTATAATACTAATAACTTTGTTTAAAGTTAAAAATGAAAAAAGAAAAAACTAGATGAAATTTCATCTAGTTTTTTACTTTATTTTACTAACTCCTATTTTGATTACTGCTTTACCTTTACTAACTTCGCTTAAATCTTTTAATAATAAATTGTTTTCTTTTTCCATTTTTGTAAGCTGATATTCCAATGATTTAATAGCTTCAGTCATTTTACTTGCACATATTAAAGGTACTAGTGACAATACTATAGATGTTGCTTTATGTAGTGTGCCTTCTGTCGGCGCTAAAACTAAAACATTCGTTAATACTATAGAAAATATTATATCTATCGTTGCTAAGATTTTTCTTTGTTTTATGTTGGATAAATTTAATGATTTCTTCATTAAATTATAACTTATTTTATCTTTTACTATTTCTACCGCTTCTAATATTTGTAATTTTTCTTCTTCTGTAATATTCATACGAAATGCTGTTGTAGATTTCATTTTATATTTGTTTATCACTTGATCATCTCCTAATTATTTAATGCCTATTGCCATAATAACACAAATATTCTTTTATATCTACAAATTGACAAATTATTTCAAAAGAAAAGAAAACTTAAAAAGTTTTCTTAGTCTTGTAGCATATTTAGTAAATCAATTTTAAATTTATCCTTAGCTGATGAACTTTTACTGATCATTACACCTTTATAAGTTGTTAATTCAGATCTATGTCCTTCTAACAATATATTTTCTGGTGTTATTTTCTCTAAGATGATTGTGTTTTCACTTTTGTGAAATGAATACACTAATTTAACATCTCCATGAATTTGAGCAAAAGTTTTGTCACTTGGAAGTTTTAACTCATAAGTTTCAGAACCTTTTTCTTTATCTGAAGATACTAATTCTCCAACTATCTCTCCATTACGAAGTGCTGGATAAAAGTCGAAATTTAATTTCTTAAAAGCAAGCATGTTGTACTTCTTCAATGCTCTTTCTAGCTTTCTAAATTCATTTTCATCAATATAGTCTAATATATACCCTTTCATTTTTATACCCCCTTAGTACAAATACATTATAGCATACTTGATACATTTTGTCAAATATTTATTATTTTCTTTTTTTTAGATTAAAAAAACCTTGATTTAATAAGGTTATTTTTTATTAAGATAAACTATTGTTTCTCCTATATTCCAGCCATTTAACATGTATTTATTTACCTGTTTATGTGCTTTTAGTACCGCATGAACTTCTTTCGTTAAAATATTAGTGCTCTTGCCATGGACAATTCTAAGCAAATAATTTCCTGATTTATAATTTGTGTTCAAAAAATCTATTACTAAAGGATTAACCATTGCTACTACTTCACCATGTAAATCTAAACAAGGTGTATTACTGTGCAAGACCTGCGCTGTTTGGTACGACATTTTGAACTCCCTTTACCTCATTGTATTTTGTTAATACATCATTTAAATTTGGAATAGACAATCTTCCACCTAAACTTTCACAAGATAAACCAGCTGCTATGTTTGCATATGCAATGTTTTTTTCAATATCATAATTATTTATTAGTCCATAAACAAATGATCCGTGAAAAACATCCCCCGCTCCAGTTGTATCTAACGCTTTGATTTTGATTCCTGGCATTACTTTGATTTCTTCATTTTCTACATATAATGCGCCGAACTCTTCTAAAGTAATGATTATTTCAGCCCTTGGAAATCTTTCTTTTAATTTCGTGTACATTGCTACTAATGAAGAAGGATAATTTATATCAGCTTTAACTCCAGTAATTTTTTCCGCAAAATCTTTTGATCCTACAATATACTTACATAATTTACTTAATTCTATAACTTCTGGTGATGCTACTCCAGCATCTATTATTGTTAATTTATCTTCGTATTTTGTAAGCGCTGCTACTGATGCATGATATTCATATCCATCAACTAATATAGCATCTGGTTCCTCTGAAAATTCTTCTTTTTTCATATGCGGAGATGTATCAGCAGTAGATATATTCATTGTTGTTCTTGTTCCACTTTTTTTATTAATCATTATAAATGAATTTGAAGTTGATTTTTCAAATGAAGTTTCTATAAGCGATGTTTTAACTCCAAACATTTCAAATTCTTTTTTCATTTTTTCGCCATATGAATCAGAACCTATTGCTGCAGCTATGTACGTTTCTATTCCCCATTTTGCTAGTAAACACGCTGCATTTGCCGCTTGCCCTCCGCCATTTTCTAATTTTTCTGTAATAACATTTTTGCTATTTTCGATAGGATAAGCATCTAAAATACAGCTAATATCATATGATGCATGACCAATACATAATACTTTCATATCAACACCTCTTTACAATAACCATTATAATATATTTTACTCTTTTTTTCTAGACTTATTTTGCATTAATTTTTATTAATTATAAAAAGTTCATTATCTTTGTAAAATCCGTAAAATATATTTTCTAGTTTTAAATTATTATCTTTTATCTTCTGATTCAACCAGTTTTTTGTTTTTCTTACTCTTTTTAGTACTTCTTCATCTATTTTTCCATCTAATATTAACGCCATTGGATAACTTGATTTTTTGTTTAATTTAGTATATTCAAAAATTGATAATCTACCATTAGGTTCTAAAAATGCATATTCTATTTCTTCTATAGATTTAATTTGTTTTTGCCTCATACTTAATAATAAATCTTCTAAATTATATCTTTGTTTAATCATTTCTCTAAAGTTAATTACTCCTTCACATATTATTAATGATGGCTTTCCATCTATTAATTCTCTAACTTTTTTAGATTTTAAATTTATTAGTGCAAAACCTACTTCTAAAGCTACTAAAACTAGTATTGGTAATATTGTATACATAATTGGTAGTGATGTATCTTCTATCGATATTGCTACTAACTCTGCAATTAATATAGATACTATTAAATCTATAATACCTAATTGTCCTACTTCCCTTTTACCCATTAATCTATATACAAACATTACAAATAAGTAAAAAAATATTGTTTTAAATATAATTATTATTAAATCCATATAATCTCCTAAACTTATTATGTTTAATTAATATTTTTTTTAATCATGAATATAGTTAATTAGGTGATTTTATGAAAAAGTACAATTGTTATATAAAAAACTTCAGTCTGTTTTTAATAACTGAATTATTTGTAGTCTTTATTTGTAGTTTGATAAATATGTTTGGAATTTCATCCAGCTTTTCTACAGTTTTTTTACTAATAATTAATCTTTTACTTTTTTTCTTCTTCGGTTACAAACATTCTATAATTTCTAGCAAGAAAGGTTATTTTATTGGTTTTTTAAACGGATTTGCATTACTTATATTCATATACCTTATAAATATAATATTTTTTAAAGGTACTTTTAATATTAATTTAATAACATATTATTTAGCACTACTACTGGCTTCTATCTTTGGAGGTATGGTTGGTAAAACAAAGAAAAAAGAAGATTAATAACTTTCTACAAAGTGATATCCATCTTCTTTTTTTGTGACGTAAGATTCATCACTATAAACTTTTTTTGTTATAGGATGAACTTCTTTTTCTAAATAATTATTTTCATATAACTTGCTTAAAGTTATTTGACTTTCTGTGCACTTATCTTCTTTATAACAATTGATAGCAGCTTCTATAATTCTTTTTTCAGTTACATTTATTATGTTTTTTTCATATTCTTTTGTAACACTGTATATTACAGGAACTAAAATCATGATTAATATTATTACTATTGTAATGCTTAAAATATGTTTATTTTGCATAGTAATCTTTCATAAAATCATTTTTAAATTCTTCTAACGTTCCTTCTTTTACGTGTTTTCTAACTTCGTCCATAAGTCTAAATAAGAAATTTATGTTATGGATTGAAATTAATCTAGCACCGAATGTTTCATTTGCTACAATTAAGTGTCTTATGTATGCTTTTGTATAATTTTTACATGCATAACAATTACATTTTTCATCTATTGGTGAAAAATCTTCTTTGTATTTATTATTTCTTAAATTTATTTTTCCATTCCAAGTATATGCATGACCATGTCTTGCAAGTCTTGTTGGTGCAACACAGTCAAATATATCTATTCCTCTAGCTACATTTTCAATTAAATCTATTGGATCTCCGACACCCATCAAGTATCTTAATTTATCTTCAGGTAAGTGTTTAGTCGTGTTTTCAACCATTTGATACATAGTAGGTTTATCTTCTCCTACTGCTGTTCCCCCTACTGAGTAACCATGAAATCCTAATTTTATTAATTCTTCTGCACAGTATTTTCTTAAATCAGGATATATTCCACCTTGTACGATTCCAAATAACATTTGATTTTCACTTTTAAATACGTCTTTTCCTCTTTTTGCCCATCTAAGTGTTCGCTCAACGCTTTGTTTAACATAATCATATGTTGCTGGATAGCCTATACACTCATCAAAACTCATGATTATGTCCGCTCCAAGTTTTTGCTGGATATCAATACTTTTTTCAGGAGTTAATAATAAGTTATCACCATTAATATGATTTTTAAACTTAACTCCATCTTCACTTATATCTTTTGGTTTAGCTAAACTAAAAACTTGAAAGCCACCAGAATCAGTTAAAATTGGTCCGTCGTAATTCATGAATTTGTGAAGTCCACCAGCTTTTGCTACTATATCTTCTCCTGGTCTAAGCCATAAATGATAAGTATTTGCAAGTACTATTCCTGAACCTATTTCTTTTACTTCTTCTGGAGCAAGTGTTTTTATTGTTGCCTGCGTTCCTACTGGCATAAACATTGGAGTTTCATAAGTTTTTCCGTTTAAACTTATCTCTCCAAGCCTTGCTGATGTATTTTTATCTTTATATTTTAATTTAAATTCTACCATAATTTTCACCCGATGTAATTATAACATTTTTTAGTAAAATAAAAAAGATAAACTAACATTTTATCTTATTTTATAAACATTGCATCTCCAAATGAGAAAAATCGAAATTCATTTGTTACTGCATATTTGTATGCATTCATTATATTTTCTTTTGAAGACAAGGCACTAACTAACATCATAAGTGTGCTTTTCGGTAGATGGAAGTTTGTTATAAGTCCATCAATAGCTTTAAAAGTGTATCCTGGATATATAAATATCTCGGTATCTCCACTACATTCTTGAAATTCATTATATTTTGTAGCTATAGTTTCTAAAACTCTAGTACTAGTCGTTCCTACTGCATAAATTTTTCTATTTTCTTTTTTAGCTAAATTAAGTCTATTTGCAACTTCTTCATCCATGCTGTACCACTCAGAGTGCATTTTATGAGATAAAACATCGTCTACTTCAACTGGTCTAAATGTTCCTAGTCCTACGTGCAGCGTTACATATAAAATTTCTACACCTTTTTCTTTTAAAATATTTAAAATCTCACTAGTAAAGTGAAGACCTGCTGTTGGTGCTGCTGCTGAACCCACCTCTTTAGCGTACACCGTTTGATATCTTGATTTATCTTCTAGCTTCTCATGAATATATGGTGGAAGTGGCATTGTTCCTAAATCTTCTAATATTTCTAAAAATATTTTTTCATATATAAAATTTACATGTACTATTCCTTCTTCCATTTTAGATATTACTTCACAAGATAAATCTTCAGAAAATTTTACGATTGTTTTTTCTTTTAATCTTTTTGCAGGCTTAGCTAAACATTCCCATAGATCATTTTCTATATTTTTTAAAAGTAATAACTCTATAACTGCTCCTGTTTCTTCTTTTACACCTATAATTCTTGCAGGAAGTACTTTTGTATTATTTAAAACTAAACAATCTCCTTTGCTAAATTCGTTAACTATTTCAGAAAAAACACTTTCTTTAATATCGCCATTTTCTTTATTCATAAGTAGTAATCTAGATTTTTCTCTATTTGCTAAAGGCACTTGCGCAATTAAATTTTCCGGTAATTCATAATTAAATTCTTCTACGTTCATTTTCAGTTTGTTTAGACACTACATCATATATATAAGCTGCTATTTCATCTATAGATTTTGCAACATTATCGTTAGCACACTTTACTGTTGTAAAGTTATATTCTCTAGCCAAATATAAGTATATTTGTTCTGCTTTTTTTAAATGATCTTCAGAAGACTCATGTTCGTCTAAACTTTCCTTTCTATTTTCTCTAAGTGGTTTTGCAGCTTCGTATGGCATGTGTAAAAAAAGTGTTAAATCAGGTTTTGGCAAAGCTAGTAAATCATATTCTAACTTTTCTAACCATTTTATTAATTCAATTGCTTCCTTACTACTACTACACTTTGAGGCTTGATGTGCCATATTTGAAGTTATATATCTATCAAGAAGTACAATATATCCTGATTTGATTTTTTCTTTTATTATATCTATATTATAAAATCTATCTGCTGCATAATATAAACTAGCTACTCTAGGATCTACCTTTACAGCACCTTCTTCAAACCAACCTTTACATATATGTTCTTTTCCTAAATATGGCCCACCTACAATTTTACCTGTTGGAGAATCATATACTGGAAATGAAGCTTTAAATACCTTATAACCTGCATTCATTAATTTTGTTTCTAATATTTTTGTTTGTGTTTCTTTTCCAGAACAATCTGTTCCTTCAATAACTATTAACTTACCATTCATCTTTTTTCTCCCTAGTTTTCAGAAAACTTTATTACTTCTTTTTTTAACTCTTTTAATACTTCTTCATTTTCTGCATTTTGCAGTGCTTTTATAATTATATTTGCTACTTTTTTAAACTCTTCAGGACCAAATCCTTTAGTAGTCATTGCTGCTGTTCCAACTCTTATTCCGCTTGTAATCATCGGGCTTTGAGTATCGTTTGGCACAGTGTTTTTATTAACTGTTATACTTATTTTATCTAAAACTATTTCTGCTTCTTTTCCAGATAAGTTAAATCCATCTAAAACATTGATTAAAAACATATGATTATCTGTTCCATTTGAAACGATTTTTATTTCATTTTTCATAAACTCTTCTGCAAATATCTTAGCATTGTCTATTACATTTTTTGCATACACTTTAAATTCTGGCTTTAATGCCTCATAAAAACACTGAGCTTTTGCTCCAATAACGTGCATAAGTGGTCCACCTTGAAGTCCTGGAAAAATAACTTTATCTATTTTTTTAGCAAGTTCTTCGTCATTTGTTAAAATGATTCCACCACGAGGACCTCTTAATGTTTTATGTGTCGTTGATGTTACCACATCAGCGTATGGAACAGGAGATTCATGTACTTTCCCAGCAACTAGTCCTGCAATATGAGCCATATCTACCATTAAATATGCTCCTACTTTATCTGCTATTTCTTTAAATCTTTTAAAATCGATTTTTCTTGAATAAGCAGAAGCTCCAGCTATAATTAATTTTGGTTTTTCTAAAATAGCAAGTTTTTCAAGCTCGTTATAATCAATAGTTTCTGTTTCTAAATTTAAATCATACTGAACTACATCATAATCTTTACCAGAAAAACTCATTTTATGTCCGTGTGTTAAATGACCACCATTTGATAAATTCATTCCTAAAACTTTATCGTTTGGCTCCAGTAATGCTCTATAAACAGCCATGTTCGCACTAGATCCTGAATGTGGTTGCACATTTACATACTTTGAACCAAAAAGCTCTTTAGCATATTCAATTGCCTTACTTTCAAAAATATCAACATACTCACATCCACCATAATATCTTTTACCACTGTAACCTTCTGCATATTTATTCGTAAGTATACTTCCTTGTAATTTTAATATATCTTCTGAAACAAAATTTTCTGATGCTATTAATTCTATATTTTCTTTTTGTCTTCGTGTTTCTAATTCTAACGCTTCTTTTAAAATATTATCCATTTTATCTCCTTTATTTATTTTGCATGTTATATGCATCTACTACATTTTCCATAATCATTGCAACTGTCATTGGTCCAACACCACCTGGTACAGGTGTTATGTATGATGCTTTATTTTTAACTGTTTCAAAATCAACATCTCCTTTGATTTTTCCATCAACTCTTATAATTCCAACATCTATAACTACTGCACTCTCACTTACCATATCTTCTGATACTAACTGCATAATTCCAGTAGCACTTATTATAATATCTGCACTTCTAGTATGCTCCGGTAAATTAACTGTTTTTGAGTGACATAACGTAACTGTCGCACCTAAATTTGTAATAGCAAATACTAGTGGCTTTCCTACTAAGTTTCCTTTTCCTATAATTGTAACTTTTTTTCCTGTTAAATCAATATTGTAATATTCAAATAACTTAATAATTCCTTTTACAGTGCAAGGCAGAAAACCTTTTTTATTCATATAATTTGCATATACACTTTCTGAATTTAGTCCATCTATATCTTTTTTAGGATCTATTAAATTTATAATTTTATCAAAATCCAAATTTCCTGGAAGAGGACTTTGCACTAAAATACCATTAACAGCCTCATCAGCATTTAGTTCATTTATTTTAGTAATTAACTCTTCTTCAGATACATCATCATCATATTTAATTAGTTCAACTTCTATTCCCACTTCTTTGCAAGCTTTAATCTTGGAGTTAACATAGATTTTACTAGGTTCAAAATTACCAGCTAATACTATTGCAAGTTTTGCTTTAATATTTTCATTACCAATTTTTTCTTTTACACTTTCTAAAACTTTAGCACTTACAAGTTTTCCATCTAATAAAATCATTATATTTCCTCTCCTTTTTCAAATAGCCCAGTGTTATAGCTAAGACCTAAATGTTTGTATGCTTTATCTGTTGCTACTCTACCAGATCTAGTTCTTTTAATAAAACCTTCTTGAAGTAAAAATGGCTCAACTACATCTTCAATCGTAGTTACTTCTTCTCCAATACTTGTTGCAATAGTTTCAACACCTACTGGTCCACCACTAAATTTTTCAATTAATGCTCTTAAATATTCTAAATCTATATTATCAAGTCCATAGTTATCTACATTTAATCTTTTTAGTGAATCATGTGTTATATTTATATCAACTTTACCTGTTCCAATTACTAGTGCAAAATCTCTTACACGCTTAAATAATCTATTGGCAACTCTTGGTGTTTTTCTACTTCTTTTAGCTATTTCTAGTGCTGCATCTGCATCAACTATCATATCTAAAACTTTACCAGTACGTTTTACTATTTGACTTAATTCATCGTTTGTATAATATTCAAGTTTATTTATTATACCAAATCTATCTCTTAAAGGTGATGTTAAATCTCCTGCTCTTGTTGTAGCTCCTACAAGTGTAAATGGCGGTAAATCTATTTTAATATTTCTACTTTTACCATCATTATTTAAAATTATATCTAATTCAAAGTCTTCCATTGCTGGATAAAGTATTTCTTCAATGTATGAAGGCATACGATGTATTTCATCTATAAAAAGAACATCTCCAGGTTCTAAATTTGATAAAATAGCAGCTAAATCGCCACTTTTTTCAATTGAAGGACCTGATGCAGTTTTTATTCCAACTCCCATTTCATTTGCAATAATGTGAGCTAAAGTTGTTTTACCTAAACCAGGAGGACCATAAAGTAGTACGTGATCTAGTGGTTCATTTCTCATTTTTGCAGCTTTTATGAAAATAGATAAATTTTCTTTAATTTCTTTTTGACCAATATATTCATCTAGATTTTCTGGTCTTATATTTTTTTCAAAAAAATCTAAATTTGTTACTTCACCATCTGTTATTCTATCCAAATTAAAAACCTTCTTTCTTAATATATTCTAATAATTCACTCCAACTTTGTACTGAATCGTATTTAGTATTTCTTTCTTTGTAGCCATATAAAACGCCTTTAACACCACACTCATCTACCGAATCCAAATTGAATAAATGATCATCAAAAAAATGTGTTATTCCTTCTTCTTTTGCAAGTGGACCTTTTTCATCTATTGCTAAAAATAATTTATCATATTTTAGTTTATGTTCAGCTAAATATTTTACTGTAATGTCATGTAGTTCAGCTGGTTCTTCAAATCCTCTTTTAGTAATTAAGACTATTTTATGACCTTTACTATTTAAATAATCAAAAACTTCTTTAACGCCTTCCTTTAAACTAGCATTTTCACTTATTTCAAGAACGTATTTATCTAAAAATTTTCTTCTTTTTTCTTCAGGCATTTTAGTATAAGAATCACCATCTTCTTTAAATTCATAATCTTTATAATAAAAATTTGCTTGTTCTTTCGTATTAGTCATTGTATTATCAATATCAAAACCTATTGTCATAAGCCACCTCTATTTAATTATATCTAAATTTTACCTTTATGTAAACGAAAGACACTTAAAAAAAATCAGTATTTCTACTAGTTTATTGTTTTTTTCTTCATTGCCAGTACTAAGTCGCTATACTTATTAAATATTTAATAATAAAAAAGAACTATTTTAAGTTCTTAATTTATTATTTTTACCTAATTTTTTATTTAATACAAAATAACTTATAACTAAAATTATCAGTAGCATCATACTTAAACATAAATATGCTTGAAATATATTTGCATAATCTAAAAGTAATCCTAAGAATAAACTAAATATTCCTGAAAATAAAGTTAATGTTAAATTGTAATATGACTGAATAGTTGCTCTTTTATTACTCGGAGCAGCTTTGTTAATATATTTATTAACTATTGTTTTGCTTATTCCTCTATAAACTTGCTGGAATGCAATAAAAAGAATTCCTATTTTTACTTCGGTAAATGATGCTCCTATAAAAGAAATAAATAATAGTGCACCTAAAAATAGTAAGGCGTATGCTTTTATAAACTTCATAATTTTATCTACATATCTTGAAGATATTAATGCTATTAAATTATAAAATGCATATATATAACCAAAATATATTTCTTTAATTCCAATTTCTAAAAAATACTCTACATATGTGTAATGTATTGTTGCAACAAACATATTTATTAAAGCAGAGTATATAATAATCGTTTTAAGTTTTGGATGATTAAAGACATACTTACCCGCCTGTTTAATTTGATTTATATAACTTATTTTTTCTTCTTCTTTTTCTTTTATTTCAATATTTTTTACCGTAGCAAAAGTACATGCTGATAAAAATATTAAAGTTCCTGATACGTAAAATGGTAAAGCTTCATTTATTTCATATAAATACACTGATAAAATGGCTCCAACAATTTGAGTAAAAAAACTATACTGATATACTTTTCCTTTAAATTTAATATATTCTTTTTCTAAATTATTAGCTTTTAAGTTATCATAAAATAATGAATCATCTGCACCACTTATAAAAGCACATCCTACTGCTATTCCTAGCTCCATAACCGTAAAATAAATAAAACTGTTTCCTAAAGGATATAATGCAAGTGACAGTGCAAAAATCAATGCTCCTAAGATAACACTTTTTTTATGTCCTATTTTATCTGCAAGTGCCCCTGTTGGAACTTCAAATATTGCAACAGATATTCTAAATATACTTGTTATTAAGAATATTTCAAAAAATGTTAACTCTTTAAACAAATAAAATAGTGTTATTATTGGTCCAACCCAAATACTGTTTTTCAAAAAGGTATAAACCTTATATTGAAACAATAATTTTTTCATACTTCCTCCTTTCCTTAAAATATTAATCCGAAAAAAGGTAATAAAAAAACGGATTACTATTTTAAAAATAGTGACTCCGCTTTGCGTGTAAGAATAATCCCTATGTAGCTAGTCTTTTTGACATATACATACTCACTTGAAAATAATTTTAACAGAAATACTCGTTTGTGTCAACTATTAATTAACACTCCTCATCACAACTATAAATATTAATAAATTCAGCATATACACGGTTGTTTTTTATGTATATTGCTACTTCATCTTCATTCATTGATTTTTTTGTTATATCATTTTTTATGCATTTTTCATTATCACAGTTATCTGTTAAATCAATATATGTTATTTCTGATACTTTTTTTAAAATGCAGTTACTTACAGTTTCTCCACTAGATAATGTGCATTCGTTTACTAAAAGTTCTTTATTATCTTGACCATATAATTTGGCTCCTTCGATAATAATATCTTTTTTTGATTCTAGTAAACTTTCATTACTTGAACTCAGCACTTTCATAACTCCTATTGTTGCTATACTACCTATAATTGTAATAACAACTAACACTGCTAGTAATTCTATTATTGTAAATCCTTTTTTATCCATAAAATCTCCTATTTCATCAATAACTTTAAAGCTTCTTTTATTTGTTTTTCTAGTGTTTCTGATTTATCTACACTTCCTATTATTTTTTTAATTTCTGCAGATTTGTAACCTAAACTTTCTAATACTCCTACTAAATCATCTGTATCAGTTTCTATTAAACCTTCTGTTTCTATATTTATTTTTCCTTTTAAGTCAAGAATAATTTGCTTACCTAACTTTTCACCAACTTTAGGAAATTTTGTTAAGTAAAGTAAATTTTCTCTATTTATAGCATCTACTATTCCACTTATTGATCCTGTTGCAAAAAAAGGCATTGCTACTTTTGGACCTAAACCTTTAACACTTATAAGCTTTAAGTAAAGTTCAAGCTCTTCACCACTTTGAAAACCATATAAACTAAACTCATCTTCTCTTATATGATTGTACAAATATATTTTATATTCCTTTCCAAGTTCAAAACTAAATGGATTTGCTACAAATACTTTATATCCAATATTATTGTTTTCTACTACTATATAGTTAAGACCTATATTATCTATTTTACCTTTTATATAATTATACATCTTTTACCTCCTATAACTATAATATCAAATTATATTTATTTTTACTATAAAATTATTTTTCTTTCTCTTACTAAACTGTTATTTTGACTATAAAATCTTTTTATAAACATTTCCTTCTCAAATAAATTTTCAAAAACCATATCTACAAATGAATCTACTTTTTTTTCTATGGTTTCATAATTATTACTCAAAACCTTAGTGATATCCAAATCTTCTTTAGTACTTCTATAAAATAAATTAAGTAAAAACAAAATATTTTGGGTCCATATAGTTTCATTTAACGTTCCATTTGGCTTTTTAAATTCTATTGTATTTCCATTAACAAAGTTTTCTTCTGTACATCTAAAAAAACTAACTTCTAAATACGATGGAAAATTATTTTTCACTAAATAATAATCTATTAAGTCAAAAAACGATAAATTTTTTACATAAAAATCTCTAAGTATTTTTTCAAATATAAAATCCATATTCATCGAATATTTGTTATTAAATCTACTTTCGAATTCTTGATTATTTTGAAAAAATACATTAATTACATCATTAAATTTATAATATAGCATTAAAAGGTTAAATAAGTATTTTTCATTTCCCTCTAATGCTTGTGAACCTATATGTATATGACCAGCACACTTGTTTGTAATTAATGCTCCGTTTTCTTTTAAAAAATCACAAACTTTTAATATTTGATCAAAAGACTTTTTGTTAAATGATAATATATCTGAAGATATTTCACCACCATAATTTCTTCCATTTAAAACACTTGCTTTATTAATTGTGCCTTCTGTTTTTGAAAGCCAATTACTACTATTTTCTTCATTGAATTTCTCAATAAAATAATCACTTTTGCATTTAACAAGTAATTCATATTCAATTTCAATACCAAAAGTGTAATTATTAAATTTGTTAATGTTCTCAGTAGTTAATATATTTTGATAATACATGTTGACTCCTTTAATTAATTATACATTATTTTTTCAAGAAAAAAAACATCAAATGATGCTTAATTTCTTTTATTCAGTTGCTACAAATGTAAATGTCGATGGTTTATTAGTAGTAGCATTTAATATATCTGCATCTGCCTGCGTTTTAGCATAAGCCTCGGTTATTTTAGTTGAATTTCTAAACATATTTTCACTATATGTTACATTAGTCATATCAAAATTACTTAAATCTATACTTGTTATATTCATACCCGAAAACATATTTCTCATGTCTGTAACTTTTTGTGTATCAAAACTTGTGATATCTAAACTTATTAGAGATGTCATATACGAAAACATACCAGACATATCTGTGACACTTGATGTTTCAAAATTTGATAAATTTAAGTTTAGCAAAGAATTACATCCGCCAAACATTGAAGACATATCTGTTACTTTATTTGTGTTGAAAGAAGATATGTCTAGATTTTGTAAAGAGTATGTATATTGAAACATATACGACATATCAGTAACATTTTCAGTATTAAAATTATTTAAATTTAAGATACTAAGCGATTCAACATTACCAAACATTTGAGACATATCAGTAACATTACTTGTATCAAAAGAACTTAAATTTAAACTTGTAAGTGAACTTAAACTAAAGAACATTCTATTCATATTTGTTACTGAACTTGTATTAAACATGGATAAATCTAAATCTTTCAAAGATTCTAATAATGTGAACATATTTGACATATTTGTTACGTTGTTTGTATTAAAGGAATTTATATTCAAGTCTGTTAAATAGTGCATGTTCCGAAACATCGATGACATATTTGTCACATTACTTGTATCAAAAGAACTTAAATCTAAATCGGTTATTGATTCTAGCGAATAAAACATACTATCCATAGATGTTACATTACTTGTATCAAACGTTGACAAATCTAAGGATGTTAAATACGAATCCCCTTCAAAAGTTGAGTTATCAGTACCAATATCCATATTAAACATTTGCTGCATAGTAGTTACGTTACCTGTGTTATACCAACCATTAAATTCTAATTTTGTAATGGCGTTAAAGTTTCGAAAAGTTCCATACTGATTAGCATTTGCTATTATTCCTCTATCAGACTGAATATGCAATATTTGTTCTTCGTCTACATTTTCTATATAAGCTACTATTGATTCGTTTTCTGCAACTGACAAGTCCCATTTATCTGTTGCTGCTTCATATCCTTCATCAATCTGTTTATCAAAAATAATTTGTGTTACTGTATCTCTAAAGCCTGACGTATGTATTAAGTTGTTGAAACTTTGACCTGAGATCATTTCGTTTGGAAAATCTAAATTAATATTTGCACTTAATTCTTTATTTAAATTATTTGTTTGACTACTTGGTAAATCTACAAATGTAACGGACATTGTCCACTTTTCTTCTATTTTACTTGTTGTAGTAATTTCTTTTAAATCATGAAGTCTAATCATTTTATTTACTTCTGTTACATCAAAACCTGTATAACTTTTACCAGTAGCATCTGTTACTGTTACTCTTGTAAGTCCTTCAATAGTAGTTACTTCATTTCCTTCTGGGTCTACTACGTTTAGAAGAAGTTCTGCTGTTTTTTCTGCTGTAGTATACACAAATGAATTATTTGTAAAATCAGCATATACACTATAGTATTCGGTAGCGCTAGACTCAGCTTCGCCTTTTATTAAAGTTGCAAGCTGGTCTTCTTCATTAGTTATAGATCCACTTCCATCCACAAAACCAGTTGTACTTACTCCAAAAGGAACTGGATCATGGGGCGTAAAGAAGAATCTTCTTTCGCTTGGAGTATGGGAACTTATGTTTGATAATGTATTTACTCCGTCTCCTATAATATTTCCTAAATAAGCAAATGAGCCAGTAAATATTAAAAATAAAAATACTGCTACTATTAAAAATAATTGCCTTGTAATAAATTTGTTTAATCTAGTTTTTGGTTTGATTTTATTTAATGCTTTTTTCATCTTGTTCATTTTATCCTCTTTACTATATAAATAATATCAAAAATACATGTTTTTGTAAATAAAAAAGTTAAGATTAAACTTAACTTTAGTCACCTATTACTATTGTTGCATCAAACACTTTATTTTCTTCTTCGTTTCCTGCAAGAGCATCTATCCAAAGTCTTAAATCGAAATCAACAGTAGTGTTTGACACTAATGTTTTTGTATCTAATACATATGCTGTTTTTACTTCTTTTTTTGTTAATTTTTCAATTTGTGAAATTATGTCCGCGCTTAGCGTCTTCACCTCTAAATTAGTTAGATTATTACTATCTCCAAGGTTTAAATTTGCTTTTATAGCACTATCAGACATTGTTGAAGTTTCGTTTACTACTAAATAAATGTTAAATGTACTACTTTCTGCACAAGTATTTTTTACTGAAAATGAATACGGTGCATTTTGAAGACCTATCGCATCACTTACTGGATATGAATTTGCTAAATTGATTGTTTCGTTTTCTTCTGTTAAAGTAAAATCTCCACAACTTGATACACTCACAGTAGTAAAGGCAGTAACTGGCTCTATACTTCCTAAATAAGCGTTAGTTACGAAAAATATAGCTAAGGCTAGCACAGATATTATCCCAAGTAATACCAATGTCATTTTGTCAGTTTTTAAATTACTAAATATTTTTTTCATTTTATACCTTCTTTATCTATATTAATAATATCAAAATTTTTATATCTATTCAAGGAAAAAGATCACTTCTTTTTTTGTAGTGATCTTATTTTGTCTTTATCTTTGTTTTTTTCATAAAAATTATGGTCAAACATATTTTTTAAATTTGTTTTTGTTTTCTTTTGCTTAGAAAAGTCCTTTGGATTTTCTAAATAATCCATATAATAACTAAATAAAACTATTAATTCTGTTATTATAACTGGTGCAAATATTGCTGCATATTTTATTTCGTAGTTTTGATCAAATAAAAATATAAATATTATCAGCACTGCAAGTATGTTCATTTTTATTTTTCCATATATATTTGTTTTTACATTTTGATTTGCTTTATATCTCATATAATTTACTGCCGCTATTAACAGCTCAATAATTACCGGAATAATTGCTAGTGTTGTTATTTGAAACAATACTATAAAACATACTATATTTAATACTTTATCTGCTACTGTATCGTATAAACTTCCAAAGAATGTTGTTGCTTTTAATTTTCTTGCTAAAAAACCATCTATAAAATCCGTTGAATATATTACTAAAGCAAGTATACCTGCTTCAAGTGAACCGAAACGCACATATACTGGATATATTCCGATTACTCCAATTAATCTTATTGTAGTTATTAAATTTACTAATATTACACTTTTCACTTTTTACCTCTAATTTATTTCACTTGATTCTAAAACTTCTAAATTAACTCCATTTAAAAAACTTTTAAAATCCATTTCTTTTTTTCCAAATGGTTTAACTTTTTTCAGTAGTATATAACCATCTTTTGTTCCTATTCCAAGTTCATTTTTGCTTAATAGTTTAATTTTATTTAAATTGTTATTCTCTTTAACTATATAATCAACTTCTAAAACTTTAAAAGGATTACCATTTAACATAAAATATGCACTGGGGTATACTCCTCTTATTTTGTTAAATACTGTTTTAGTGCTTTCATCAAAATTAATAAGTTCATCTTCTCTTGTAAGCATTCTAGCATGAGTTGCACTATTATCATCTTGCTTTATACTTGCATTTTCTTCTTTTACTATTTTTTCTAAATTATCTTCTAATAACTTTGATCCGATTATACTTAGTTTTTCGTATAATGTATGGTAATTATCTTCTTTTTCTATTTTAGTTTTTGCAATGTCTATAATATTACCGGTATCCATAGATTCATCCATGTACATTAAAGTTATTCCAGTTTCTTCATCACCATTTATAATGCTCCACTGAATAGGCGCAGCACCTCTATACTTAGGAAGAATAGACCCATGTATATTCATACACCCAAGGCGTGGTAAATCAATAAGCTCTTTTGGTATTATCTGCCCGTATGCTGCTGTTACAATTAAATCAGGCTTCATTTGCATTATTTTTTCGTAATCTTTTTTGATTCTATTAGGCTGGAATACTTCTATACCATTTTGCTCTGCTACTACTTTTGAAGCTGTTTTTTTAAGTTCTTTTTTTCTACCAACTTCTTTATCAGGCTGAGACACTACTAAAACCACATTTGTTTTTTCTATTAACATTTTTAGTGTTGGAACACAAAATTCTGGGGTTCCCATAAACACTACTTTTAAATCTTTAAACATTTTTCTTCTCCATAAAAATTAAAGAACTTAAATTGACATAAGTTCTTTTTCTTTAATTGTAACATTTTCATCTACAATTTTATTATATTTATTTACACTTTCTTGAAGTGAATCTAATAAGCGTTTTTCTTCATCTTCTGGATATTCATCTTTTAAGATTGCATCTTTAATTTCTTGACGAATATTTCTAAGTGCTACTTTTCCTTCTTCTCCAGCAGATTTTGCTAATTTAACATATTCTTTTCTTCTGTCTTCTGTTAAATCTGGAATAGTAAGTATAACCACTTCTCCATTATTACTTGGAGCTATACCTAAGTTAGCTTCATTTATAGCTTTTTCAATGTCTTTGATTGCTGATTTATCAAATGGCTTAATAAATATTTTCTTTGCTTCTGGAACCGTAATATTTGCTACACTTTGAATTGGTGTTGGATTTCCATAATAAACAACATTTATACCATTTAACATTTGAGGATTTGCTCTTCCTGCTCTAATAGTAGTTAACTTTTCCTTTAAATTTTCTATTGCTTTATTCATTTTTTCTTCTGTATTATACATTTTTATTTTCTCCTAATTAATTTCTAGTTTATCATAATAATCTTGTTTTGTCGACTTCACAAGATATAAAACTTCAACTTTTCCGTTTTCGTTCATATATACGCTATATTCTAAATTATTTATTGTTTCTTCAACATTTATAATTCCACTTAATTCATTATCAGATTTTAAATTTTCTTCGATTAAGTTTTTAATTTCTTGATCTGTTTTATTATGTTTGTTTTCAAAGTCTTCTTCGTTAATTAAATCACCTGTAGTTTTATCAAAACTATATACTTCAAATCCAATTGCTTTTACATGATTTACAATATCATAACTATATTTTTTTACTATAAGTGTTAAATTATCACCAAAATTAATTGTCTCAAAATCAATGTAATTTAAACTATATATACCTTCAGAATTACTATTTACTACTGTATTTTCTTCAAGTTCTACACTACTTTCATATACGATACTAGAATTATATTCATCTATTAAATTATTTATACTGTCTTCGATATATTCATATGACCCAAAGTTAATTTCTATTTTGCTGCTAACAATTTCGTTTTCTGCAATTAGTTCCTTTTCAAAATTTATAACAAAATAATCTTTAGAAGTATCTATTCGTATATCTTCAAATTCTTTTTCTTCATTATTTTCTTTTTTTTCTAAATTATTTGAAAAATAACTAGTTGCAAAATAACCACCAACTATTAAAAATAATAAAAATATAATAAAAGTTATAAATGCTGCTTTATTTTTGTATTCCATTATTTATTCTCCTTTAATAATATCAAACTGTTTTCAAATGATGACATAAAAATAGTTTCAAGTTCTTCGTTCCAAAGTTCATCTGGAGTTATATCTCCTCTTACAAATGATGTAGAATCATCATAGAAAATTATTTTTCCGTTTTTCACCACTATTACAGTTGGAGCATACATTTCTGAGTTTCCAGTATCATCTATATTTAAATAATTTTTTAACTTCTCTACAATTAGTTCGTAATTACCATTATTATTTGTTCTATCTTCAAAAAAATCATAATAATATATTTCTTCTATATTATTTTTAGTAGCTACTTCATTAATCATTGTAGCAGTTTTTTCACTCCATATATTTTTGTTATTACCAAAAAATATTATTCCATCTTTATCTAAAATATTTAAAATTTGATTTGCACTTTTATATACAAATATGTTATCTTCAGTAAAACCTTTGTATTCTGCTGCAAACAATTCACTGTCTGAATAATCTTCTCCATAATTTAAAGTCCCGAAATATATAAATCCAAATATAAGAAAAGCAAATATAATTATACTGCTTATCATATGAAATTTATTTTTAAATAAATTCTTGTTCTTAATATGTATCTTTTCTTTTTTCAATTTTTATCACCAATTACATTTTATCATTTTAAAAATAAATTTAAAAGTATTTATTCCAAACTTTAGTTGTATTTACAATTAATTACAACAAATATTATTATTACAATAAAAAAATCAGAAAATATTCTGACTTTTTTATTAGTTTAAAGCTTCTTTTAATTTAGCTCCAGCTTTAAATGAAGCAACAGTTTTTGCAGGAATGCTTAACGGTTGTTTTGTAAGTGGATTGATTCCTTCTCTTGCAGCTCTTTCTTTTGCAGAGAATGTTCCGAATCCTACAATAGCAACTTTTCCAGATTTTTTTAATCCTTCAGTTACACCAGCAAATGTAGCATCTACAGCTTTTGCAGCGTCAGCTTTTGTTAATCCTGTTGCAGTTGCAACAAATTCTACTAATTCAGTTTTAGACATGTCTTTTACCTCCTGTACATTTCTAATGTGTAAGATAAATATCTTTCTTACAATATAAGCGTATCAAAAAAGATTTTTAAAATCAATATAAAATTAACATAAAAATTAACTTTTTTACTTTTTTTTATTTTCTTTCATCAAAATGTATCTTAAATGTAACAAAATATTGATTTTTTTTAGTTCTGTGTTATTATATTTACAAAGGAAATTTTATATGAATGCTCAATTATATGACTTAAATAGTACAAATTTTATCGAAGAAAATAGAAAATACTTAATATTTTGGTTCCATAGTTATGTTGCTAGAACAAAAGATTTTGAACAAAAAAGTTCTCTTTCCAAAATTTTTATATCTATTTTAGATAATTATTTTTATGAAACAGTGCTTCTTGTAAATTTTTTGTACAAGACTAATAAAGGACCTATAACTTTTATAAATATACTAAAACAAAAAAAATTAATTGAAATGTTTGATTCTTTAAAAAACTATTACTACTCATCAAACAATTTTGATATCGAAAAAGAAACAGCTCAATTATTTACTCATCTTAAAATAATTTATAACGAAGATGATTATAATGAAATTTTACAACTAAAAAACAGATAAATGATATATACCATTTAAGATATACTTCATAATCTGTTTTTTTACGCTTTTTAACGTACATATTCATTTGTTTTTGCTCTTGAAATAGTAAATATTACACACCCGCACTTTTCTGTTTCTTCCTTGCTATAGTAATCTTTATAAGTTTCTGTAACTATTTCATCTACATTTTTATAATTATCTTTAAAGTCAAAATCAAAGTATTTATTGTATGCATCTTCCCAGTTGGTGAAAACTTCTATATTTTCCACATCTACTATTATAAATTCGTCTAATGATGGTGATTTCACAAACTTAATTGTATCACCTATTTTAATGAGTTTTCTCTTTTCATCATATAACCTATATTCTCTTGTTTTATTATTATACCTTAAGTTTTCAAAGTTTTCTTCATATAGTTTCATTATATGTTCCATTTATTTACTTCCTTTTTCTGTTTTTACTACTGACTTAATGTCTTTATATATTTTTAATATCTGTATCATTTCATCTGAAATACCTTGTTTGTCACCACTTTGTTTGACGTTTCTTTTAATTTCCGACTCTACATCATCTAAATTTATGTATCTAAGTGAAAAATTTCCTTCTTTTTCATTTTCAGTTAACTTGCTTTTTTCTAAATTAGGTTTTTCGTCTGATAGAACTTCATAGTAATATATTTCTACTTTTCTATTTTTACCCACTTCTGGCCAGTCTTTATAATAACCTTTAATACATGCAAATGGTCTTGTATTTTTTTAATTAAGAGAAATTCCTACTTCTTCTTCTATTTCTCTATTAAGAGTGTCTATAAGCGTCTCTTCTTCTTCATTAGTTCCTCCTGGAAACTCATAATTATCATGTGAGTACGCTAATAATATTTTATGATCTGTTGTAACTAATAAAATTTTTGTTTTTTTCTTAGTTTCTGTTATGTCTTCTTCTGTCAAATTATTTTCATTTATAATAATTTCTTTCATTTCTTTTAATCCTTCATTTTTATTTTTTTTCTAAATAATAAACTTTCAAGTTTTCTTTTTGACCTGATTTATTTATTATTCTAGAATGTAATGTTCCTTCATAAATCATTCCTGCTTTTTTCATTACTTTTCCACTTGCCGGATTAGATTCTATATGCTGCGCTGTAATTACTTCAAATCCCGCTTCAAAAAGAAAGTTTATTACTAGTTTCAAAGCTTCAGTAGTATATCCTTGATTCCACCATTTTGAACCTATACAATAACCTATTTCACAAGTTTTATTTTTTATACTACTATCTATCACATCGATGCACCCAATAAGCTCGTTTTTTCCTTTTAATACTATACCCCATCTATATGTATATTCTTCTTCGTATTTATTTATCCAAAAGTCTAGTAATTTTTCTGTATCAATTTTTTCTTTGTGAAGATTCCAACTTACAAACCTATCAATTGCCTTATCACTAGTCCAGTTATTATACATAGAGTTAACATCACTTATTTTAAGTTTTCTTAGTAATATTCTTTCACTTTGTAATTCTTTAGTTTCTTTAATTTCCATGTTTCATCCTTTCATTATATTTTCTTAATCATACTAATTAGTCTACTATGATAATTTTTCTTGGTATAAAACTTAATTGCGTTACTATTATATGAAAAAACATCTAAGCTTATATATTCACAATTTTCGCTTTTAAAATAGTTTTCCATTAAACTTATTAACTCACTTCCTATACCTTTTGATTCTAGATTGTTAGTTACTATTAATTCTGTAATTTCTCCTTTTTTAGGACATTTATAATCTAAATAGTCAAACTTTTCGTATTTATGAATTATTCCCGCAACAAATCCTACACATTTGTTTTTTTCTACAGCTATAAATATTTTACCTTGATTTTCTTTTATTTCTACAATTGTTTTATTAAACGCTTCATCTTTATATTTATCAGTTAATATATTTAATTTGTCTTCATCAATACCAACTATGTAATTTTGCAGCTCTAGTATTAAATTTTTTACATCACTTTCATAGTGTTTATCATATTCCATATATTTCATAATAGTCCTTAAAAATAAATATTATATTTTACGCTTGATGCTCTTGTCATACCGACACTTTCATAAAGTTTATGCGCTGCAATTGCTGTATCTAAACATGTTAAACACACAGAATTATATCCACTTTCTTTAGCATACTTAAATACTTCTTCAAATAATCTTTTTCCTAGATTTTGGTTTTGATATTCTTTAAGTACACATACATTAAATATTTCTAATGCTGGCTGGAATGAAAAAGTGAATAAATCTAATTTATATGCAGTTAAACTACCGACTATCTTACTATCTTTTTTCATTACAAAAATAATGTAATTACTATTTTGTTGATACTTTTCATAAAATTTTAAATCGTTACTACCACCAAAAGATTCATCTATTAAATATTTATATTGCTTTATATCTTCTTTCTTTAATATTTCTATCATTACTTCTCCTATTTTGATTATTTTTATTTATTAAAAAACTCAAATTCTGCTCTATTGTATTTACCTGTATGCATTAATTTATAAAAATCATTTGTATACTCTTTAATTACTTTATTCCAAAATTTTTCTGCTTGCACTGAATTTGGTACACATTTAACTTCCCAGTTTCCTTTATACATATCAAAAAGTTTTATAGCAGCATTTTTACCTATACCTGCTCTTTTGTAATTATTTGGCACAAAAAATTCCTGAACTATGTGTAGATTCTCATATTTATATAATATAAATCCTGCAATGTTTTCATTGTGAATTATAAAATAGCCTTTATGGTCATTTTTAGTGTAATAATCACTTAAGTTTTCATAAGCATAATTACAAGTCTCGCTTATAAAATCCATTTTAAAATCTTTACTTATATCGTGTAAATATAATTGCATTAATTTATTTAACTTGTCTTTATCTTCTATTTTTATTTCTTGAAGCATATAACTTACCTTTCTTCCAAATAATTTGCTAGGTCTTTATATGCGTCTGTATTCCACATTAAACACCTTATTTCATCAGAATAATTCCCTAGAGTTTTATCACTGCCTTCTGGTATAAATATAAAGTCCCATGACCATCCATAAGTACCCGATTTTTCTAAAGAAATTTTTCCTTTAGTAATTGATTTAAAAACTATAGGATCTTTTCCATATTCACAGTAAGCAAAAGCCTCTATGAAAGATGCATTTCTATTTGTTTCTTTCTCTAATAATTTTAATATACCATCTTCTTTTAAACAATCATCCACATAATGCGTATAAGGACCTGGAAAACCATTTAATGCATCTATGTATAATCCTGTATCATTTTTAAGAACTGAACATTTTAAACGTTCACTTGCTTCCTTAGCTGAGTAAGAAGCTACCTCTTCTACAGTGTTAGCTTGTATTTCAGTTGTTTCCATCTTTACATTTTCAACTTCAAAGCCAAGTGGCTCCAAAACTTTTTTAGCACTTAAAATTTTTGCCCAATTTCCTGTAACGTATATTATTTTTTTCATAATTACTCCATTTCATATTCGTAGACACTTCCATTTTCTGGTCTAAAGATTAGAAAATCAGTAGTTTTATCATAACCCACTATATTGTAATGTAATGCTTTTATAAAACTTCCGTGTGATACTATAAGAATTTTTTTGTTTTTATAAGTTTCTTTTACTTGTTTTAAAAATAAAGAAGCTCTTTTTAGACAATCTTGAATACTTTCTATATCTTCAGAATCATCATTTAACAAATAATTCCAGTGTTTAAATATAATATCCATAGATACTTTTTGACCTTCTTATTTTCCAAAACCTCTTTCTTTTTATAAGTTTTCATAAATGATTTCGATTTTATCATTTACTATTAGTTTTGCTGTTTTTTTAGTTCTTTTCATTGGTGAGCAAATGTATATATCTATTTCTTCTAGATTTAATTTTTTCCTTGCATCAATCCTTTTTCATTCCAGTTTGTCTTTCCATGTCTAACAATATATAGTTTATTCATTATTTTTCCTCATACCTAACTAATAACTTTATTAACTGTTTGCTCAATTGTTAATTTGCTTGAATCTATAATATATTCTTCACTGTATTTTGCATCTATGAACTCTTTTAAAAGTACAAGTGATCTTTTTCCCATTTGGCAATCCACTGGCCTTTTTTTATCTCTTCTTATTATAGTATCTTCATCTACTATAAGAACTCTAAAAATGATTTCATAATTATTAAATTTACTTTTTATTTCTTCAAATTCTTCTGGTTTAATTATATAATTAAATACTACATCGTACCCATTTTCCAAATATGAGTTAATTAATAAAAAAGAATTTTTCCAAAATAAATCTAGCGGCGCATCATCAAGCCATGGACTAACTCTTCCTCCTACGAAAAAATTATAAACTGTATCTCCTTCAATCATAACTGATTTTTCTAAAGTTTCAGCTATTTTTTCACTGATGGTACTTTTACCAACTCCCGCTGGGCCTGTAATTATATATAATTTATTCATTATTACCTCCTAATTTTATTTTTAATCTCTATGAATTTTTTGAACTAATATATCACTTTTTATGACTTCTAAAATGAATTTAGGTTCTACACTATACTTATTTAAATCACTTAGATTAATCCATTCAAAATATTGTTCATCACCATATTTAAGTTCTTTACTGTTTATGATATTTTTCGAATAATCAATTTCGGAAATTATTTGAAGTTTGCTTATAAAAAGTAATTCATGTCTATTTTTCTTATCAAAATCTGAAAAAAAGAAATTTTCTATAATACCTTTAGTTTCTAAATGTATTGTATTTAGACCTAGTTCTTCTTTAATTTCTCTTACTATTGCTTCTTCTGAAGTTTCATTCAAAGAACATTTTCCTCCAGGAAGTGTTATAAAATCAAAATGCTTATTTCTTTGCATCAATATTTTATTTTCATTAATAATTATTGCTGCAGTCCTATATGTGAAATTTACATTATCTGTTTTTATTTTAATATCCATTTTTCTCACTCCTTATATAATATTCTAATATATACTTATCTCTAGCAACTATAAATTTACTATGGTATAAATTTTCGTATTTGCTTTCTTTTAAGTTTTTTATACAGTTGCTTATTTTTTTCAAACCTTCTTCTGGTGATAGCCACAAATAACTACCACCTTCATCTTTTTCCTTTTGTGTTAAACTTAATTGACCTGTATCTTTTATTACTTTCGACAAAAATACATATGACTTTTGAATGAAATTATCCTGACTTTTTTGTTCTTCTATTATTCCCAGTTTTTTTGTTATTTCAACTACTAATCCAGTTTCTTCTAACACTTCTCTAATAAATGCCTCTTCTGGCGTTTCTTTAAAATCAATTCCACCACCAGGCAATTTATATTCGTTTTTGTTCTTTTTGTGAAAAATTGCTATTTGATTCAAATTATTTAATATTATTCCTCTAGCTGCTATTCTAATTTTCGGTTCTTTAAATATTTTTGTTTCTAAATTAAAATAGCTATCATCTATTACTTTATTCAAACTCATATTTTCTCCATTTATTACATTTTATCACATAATTTATATAAAAAGAAAAAATCTTCAATCGAAGATTTTCTATAAAACAAATGCTATTAATGTGTTTGATCCTTTATTTACTATTTTTGTCATCGTATCTCCTAATTTATATCTTGTATTGTCTGGCATCATACTAAGTTTTGCTTTTATACCTTCACCTACAACTGTTTCAAGGGATCTTCCAAATATTTCGCTTTTCCAAATATTACTTGGGTCTGATTCGTAATCTTTCATTAAATGATCAATTAATTCTTTTGATTGAAGTTCTGTTCCTATGATAGGTTCAAATGTTGATTCAACATCTACTCTTACCAGATGTATAGAAGATGCTACTGCTTTTAATTTTACACCATATCTAGAACCTTGTTTGATAATTTCTGGTGGAGTTAATTTCATGTCCATCGTTCCAGGATACATTATGCCATAACCTGTTGATTTTGCCATTTTGAGAGCATCTTTAACTCTTTCAAATTCATCTTTTCCATCTTTATATGATGAAAACATTTTTATTAAACTTGCTTTATTCATTACTGCTTCACCTAATAAATCTTTAAGTGTTTCGTTATATAATTCTTCTGAGCTTTCTAAGTTTATTGTTACTACTCCAGTAGCAGCATCTAAAGATGATATATAAGTATTATTTATATAACTACTTTCTTTAAAATAATTTATAACATCGTCTATATCTTTTACTTTTTCTACATTAGTAATGCTACCTTTCATCATTTCTAAATAATGTTTTTTTATTTCACTTTCTTTTGATAATGCATGTATCCATTCTGGAATACTCATTTTAATATCTAATACTGGAAATTCATAAAGCGCAGCTTTTAAAATTTCCATAATATCTTTTTCATTCATTTTATCTACTGCAACTGGCATTACAGGTACATTATATCTTTCAGACATATCTTGTGATAAATTAATAGCACTTTCACTTGTAGGATTATTTGTATTTAATATTACAATAAATGGTTTTCCTATATCTTCAAGCTCACCAATAACTTTTTCTTCTGCATCAATATATGCTTCTCTTTTAATATCGCCAAAAGATCCATCTGTTGTAACTACTATACCTATTGTAGCATGGTCCTTAATAACTTTTTCTGTACCCATTTCAGCTGCCTCAACAAATGTTATAGGCTCATCATACCAGTAGGTTATGAAATCGTGATACCCCTAGGCAAGAAAATTATCACAAGTCTTGACTCTGAATATTATCTCCACTTGTTTATCTTTTGTTATATATATTTTTTCAATTATTTTGTTTATCATCTCTTTTGTTGGATTTTCCATATTTAAAAAACTTTTTACTATCATTTTATAATTTTCTAACTCTGAATTATTTTCTAAAACTGTATACTTCTCTTTCTCATAATCTATTAAAGATATTTTAAGGTCAGCTATTTCTTTTTCTGTAGCCATATTCATTCTTTGAAATCTTTCAGCAGTTATTAAACCTTCAACTTTATCATCATATAAATTGTCAATTTTTATCTCTAATTTTTCGATTTTCTTTTTTGCTTCACTTATTAACTTATTAAGAGGTCCTAAAGGATCTTTTTTATTTGTTTCAAGATAATCAATAAATTCTTTAGAATCTAAATTTGCACATAGTTCTCTAACCTTATTATATATAGTCTTTTCTAACTTTTCATAACTAACATGATGAGAAAAGCAAATATTGTGTGCACTATACTTTCTATAAGTATTACAGTTCATACTTGTTCTATCTCTTTTCTTACAGTAACTAATACCCATTCTAGCATCGCAATCTTTACAAAATACTAAATTACCTAAAATGTATTCAACATTTCTTCTTGTTTCGCTATAAACATTAGATTTATTGCGAAGTCTAACTGCCCTTTTAAATGTTTCTTCATCTATTATAGGTTCCATCGCATTTTCTATAACAATCCATTCTTCTTTAGGTTTAGTTATTCTTTTTTTTGATTTATAGTTTAAATTCATACCTTTATTTTGAACTAATTTGCCCGTGTACATTTCATTTTTTAAAATATTACATAATGATGTATGCTTCCATATATGTGGATACTCTAATTTTTCTGCTCTTGAATTCGTTTTTTGATGCATTATGGGAGTTGGTATTTTTTCTTTTGTTAGTAAATTAGCTATAACTTTTGTTCCATAACCTGAAACATAGAGTTCAAATATTCTTTTAACAACTGGAGCAGCGACTGGATCTATTATTAATTTGTGCTTATCTTCTGGATCTTTCATATAACCATATGGACAAGTTCCTCCAATAAATTTTCCTGCTTGCCTCATCGCCATAATAGCTGATTTCACTTTTTTTGATATATCTTTTGCATACATATCATTCATACCTAATCTAAACGGCATCATATCAGCACCATCACATTTATCATTGAATGTATCTATATTATCGTTAACAGCTATATATCTAACTTTCTTATCTGGAAAGTATTTTTCAATATAATAACCTGTCTCAATGTAATCTCTACCTAACCTTGATAAATCTTTAGTTACTATCATATTTATTTTACCAAGTTCAATATCTCTAATTAACCTTTTAAATCCAGGTCTATTAAAATTAAGTCCAGAAAATCCATCATCTATATAAGTATCAACTATTTCAAAATTTTCTCCTAAACTATTAATGAAGTTTGTTAAAAGTAATCTTTGGTTAGATACACTTTCTGATTCTATATCATCTCCATCTTCTCTTGATAGTCTTATGGATAATCCGACTTTGTAAGTCTTATTATCAATTATATATTTGCTTGTAAACACTTATCCTCCTTTTAAAAATTTTAGTTTATTAACTTTTATATATAAATCTTTTTTCATAGTAAGAAAAAATACAAGGTTTTAAAACATCTTTCAATTTACTACCGTTTTCATTAAAAAAGCAAATTGTTTCATACATATTTTTATCTCCTTTTAATTATTTAATTTTATTAACACAAAAAAAATATATTCCAACTCTGAATATATTTTTAATATACATATTTTTAATTATCTAACATTTAAAACAAATTCTGTTAATGAGTTTTTTATGTAACATTTTTCAGATGGTATATTTAAATATCTAATTAGACCACATAATGTGATAGTTATCTATTAGAAATTACCTTTTTTTTTACTAAATTTTGAATATCATATTTATCTCTGGTGTTACTTAAAAATATTAAATTCTAAATGTTCTTCATTTAATTATTTTCTTGTTATTCACTTTTAAATAATTTGATAGGAGATATTTTAAGTATTTTTTTATATCCGATATAACTAATTAGTAATAATATTGTTACTAAAGTTATATATGAAATAATCAACGAACTAATTAAATTTATCAAAGAAAAATAAATTTGTATGTCCTCAAATATAATAAATATCATACAGTATATACACATCACTAAAACATTAATTATTAAATACAACTTTGTAATTTTTTTTAGTAAAGCTTCTATAACTAATTTTATAATAGCTATATTTCGAAATCCGCTAGTTTTTAATATTGCTATATCGTATTTATACTCATTAATCATAAAACTAATAATAAATCCTATAATAAATATCAAAAATGTAGACACTACTAAAATACCTAATTTCACATAATTTATGATATTAGTAAACAGTTCTATATCTGTAATTCCAGAGCTATCATTCATATACATACTAAGTCCTTCTTTTTCCAATAATGAGTTGAATTTTTCTATATTATCATAATCATCTATTATTACTTTAAATTCATTAGCATTTTTTAACGCGTACATTTGCATAATATTTTCAGAAACTATTATTTTGTTAAAACCTACTTTTTCATCGTTATATTCTGATATTATTTCTAATTTTAGAATTTGATTTCCAACTTCAAGATTTATATAATCTCCAACATCTTTATTTAGTGATTTTGGAACTATTGCTTCGATATTGGATATTTTATTAAACTCACTATAGTAATTAACTTCGTATACTTTGCTGTTTTCTTTAAATAATAAATCTTCATATGAATCATATATGCCATTTATATATTTTGAAGTTTCGAAATGATTTTTGTAGCTTTCTATTATTAATTCATTTTCACTGTATTCTTCAAAATGCACATTTAAAACTCTATTTTGTATTTTATTTTTTATTGAAATATTATAGTAATTATTTAAATAAGTTAAACTAGATAATAATATTACGAAAGATAATATAAAAATTGCAAATACACCCGATTTTTCATTGTATTTCTTTGACTGAAAATAAAACGTCCTATTCATCTTTTTTAACCAACCCTTCAATTATAGTTGAATTTGTTAATTTTCCATTAACTTTTTTAGTTGTTAAATTAAGCGAAACAAAAATCAATAATATTGAAAATATAATAGACTCTATCGAAATTACTATAGGAATTTTTAAAAATAAATATGGTCTATAGAAAATAAGTATGTTATAAATCACATAAATAGTGATGATAATTATTAATAGAATCATAGTAATAATTAAAGCTAAAAAATTATTTTCAAATATATTCAGTTTTACCAAATCTCTTTTTCTAAAACCGACAGTTCTCAAAATATTGAATTTACTTAATGAATTATTTATGTCTTTCATATATATATTGTTAATTATAATTAGTGAGAATATTAAAGATACTGCTAAAATAATATATATTATAATATTTACTATACTAATAATCTTTGAATTTACATAAGTTACTCTTGATGCTGTTAACTCTAAATCAATAATTTGCTCTATCACCGTTTCTACATTATCTGTATTATCAACTTGTACTATTATTGAAGATAACTGATTTTCAATATCTATATACTTAAAACTTTCTTCATTTATTGTTTGTACTAATAAATTATTTACATAACATTTATTTTCATCTGAGTAATAGGAATTATTATCAAAAGTTCCGACAATCGTTAATTTTTTAGATATTGTATTCACTTCAAATAAGTTTTCATCTACATACTGGTTATAAGAAATATCTATGTTAGTTCCTATAAATTTTGTCATATCTATAAAATCATTATTAGTTAAGTTGGTTATTTCTTCTAAATTATCCTCAGGATAAAATCTACTTGGACATATGACTTCATTATCATTTTCTATATTTTTTCCTTGAGACACTTTAGGTCTTGTTTTTTCATTGGATCCTAATAACCAAAAATCTCCTTTAAAATGTTCGTGGTTTATGTTTGCTGTAATATAAAACTCATTATCCAAAATAACATTGTCTACATGTTTTAGTTCTTCTAAATTTTTTATAGTTTCTTCTTCCGACATAATTTTTTCGTTTACATCTACATAAATGCTTCTATACCAAATATCTTCTTTTATTCCTTTATTTATGTATGTATCCATGGTACTTTTAAACGAAAATGAAGATATTAAAAGTAAAGATATACAAATTAATATTATTATTATTTTCTTCTTTTCTTTACCTTTGTAACTATTTTTGCAACCATAATCTTTAAATATACTATTATTCATACATTTCTTCTTTCAGTTTACCTTTTTCCATCTTTAATATTTTATCTGCATATTTTGCATTAGATGTATTGTGACTAACAACTATTACGCATTTGCCATTTTTGGCTAAATCATTTAATATTTTCATTATTATTTTTTCATTATTTTCATCTAGGTTACCAGTTGGCTCATCTGCTAGAATGATGGACGGATCATTAACTAAAGCTCTTGCAATGGCAATTCTTTGTTGCTCTCCACCTGATAATTCATTAGGAAAGTGATTTTTTCTATTTTCTAATCCCACTAGTTTTAATAATTTCAAAACTTTTTCTTCTCTAGATTTAGAATCCATTTCTTTATTGAGATACAATGGAATTAAAATATTTTGAAAAGCAGTTAAAGAATTATTGAGATAATAAGATTGAAATACAAACCCTATATGTTTTTTTCTTAAATCTGCTAGTTTGTTTTCATTTAAATTAATTACTTTTTCCTCTATAATTGAAATATCTCCACTTGTAAATTCATCTAAAGTAGCCATACAATGCAGTAAAGTTGACTTACCTGATCCACTATTTCCCAGTATTAAATATAAATTATTATTACTGAAACTATAATTTATTCCATCAACTGCTCTTATTATACTTTTATCTTTTTCGTAAATCTTTTCACAATTTTTCAATTCTATAAAATTCATAAATCCTCCGACATTATATTAAATTCATTTAATATAATACTCTTATTTTAACAAACAAAAAGCCACATAAAATTTATGCAACTTTTTAGGTTTGAAAGATAGTTGAATTTAATTGCAAAAACATTTTTCTTGTACAGTTATTGTGATATATTAAATTCATAACTATCATCTCCTGAATTTAATCTATCATTTTTTATTATCTTTGTCAATATACATAGCTTGCCATATAAGGATATATATTATAGTTCCCTCTTGAGGTATCACTAATTAACAACCTACCATGGACTCTTAACCATCCTAGGATTTCCTTCTTCATCTGTAAAACCATTTGCCTCTGGTACTACGTAACCTACGCAATCAACTAATTTTATTTTAGTTGAGAATTCACCTACTTTAATTTCTGCACCACTTGAAGGCACAAATTTAGGTTCTGTTGTCATAATAGTTTTTCCTTCAGCACTTTGAGGGATTTCATCTAGACATTTTTTCTTTTCATATTCATCAGTAATATTAGGTACCACTAAATTTTCAATAAATCTTTTTATAAATGTAGATTTACCAGTTCTAACAGCACCTACTACTCCTAAATATATTTCTCCATTTCCCTTTTTAGATATTGAAGAAATTATTTGTTCTTTATTCATAAACACCAATCTTTCCTTTACTACTTAAATTTATTCTTTTTTACTTTTTTATATACATAATAATTTAAATTTAAAATAAAAAGCACACTTTTCTCGTGCACTTTCTTCTTTAAGATATTTAATTATATTTGTATATTTTATAATCTTCATCTACTTTTACAATTATAAATATACTTTTTAAAACTGTATTTTCTTCATGAGTAGCTGATCCTGAATATGAATAAAAACCTGGTTTATAATCTACTTCTATAACAAATAAATCAGTGAAATCCTCTGTAGTACTTTTTAAGAGTAAATCATCTACATCTACCGCATTTTCTTCAAGAAATTCTTGAGCTTTTGCAGCAGTATAATAACTAGTTATACTTTCTAGAGATATAGTTGTATCAGACCAACCTTCTTCTTCACCGTTTTCATAAAATGATATAAAGTTTTTACCTTCTATTTTTAAATGCATATTATTTAAACTATCATAATCTTTTTCAATGATATTAAGGTAGTAATCAAGCACCATTTCTTCTAAAACATTTTCTGGTTCATCGTTTATTACCAACACTCTAGTTTCATTAGTATAATTACTGCTTCCTTTATATGAATATGTATTTTCTGATAAGTCTATATAATTTATTAATCTGTACTTATCGTACTCAAGTGGCTCATATTCATCATCAAAAGAATTATTATAAACTTCTAGTAAATCATCGTATTTTTGTTCTAGTAAAAAATTTAGCTGTTTTATGTCTGCATTATCTTCTTCTAATTTTTCGATTAATTCTTCTTCAGTCAACTCTTTTTCTTGATACTGAATATATATAAATATTCCAAGAACTAATGATATTATTATAAATAATGTAAGGAAACTTCTATAGAAAATTTGCTTTTTTGTTATTTTTAACATACTTAACCTCTTATGGCTTTTTTATGAAGATTAATTTTGAGTGCCATATCTTTCATACTTATAATATATCAAATATATTCATAGTTTTCAATATATGCTTATAAATTTGTTTTTTTTGCTTAAAACATTTTTTCTACATTATTAGGTACTTTATCTTCTACTATCTTATTTACTATTTTATCTATTTGTTCATCTGATACTTTTTTACCTGTAACTTTGCTAAGTGTTCCTATTATTTCTTTAATAGTACCTTCATCTTTCATATTACCATTTTGCAATTTTTCTGCTAGTGATAAAATTGTATCTTTTTTTACACTTGTTTTATTTTCAATTTTTTTAAAAAGTTCATCGTTTAATTTCATAAATCCTCCTAGTTTATAGTATGATTTATAATTTTTTTGGTTAAAAAAATCACTTTTTCAAGTGATTAATCTTCTTTGTTTTTAAATTGTAGAATTAATGGAGTTCCTTCAAGATCGAAGTTTTCTCTTATTTTATTTTCTAAATATCTATAATAACTAAAATGAACTAAATTTTTACTATTTACATCTAAAGTTATTTTTATTGGAGCAGTTCCTGTTTGTTTAACAAAATAAATTTTTAATCTTTTACCTTTATATGAAGGTGCTGGATGTAAGTGATATGCATCTGAAATAATTTTGTTTAGTTCACTTGTTTTAAGTTCTTTTCTAGAATTTTCAAATGCTGATATTACTTCTGGCATTAATGTATGTAATCTTTTTCTTTTAAGAGCAGATACAAATACATGTTTTGCGTACGGAGCGAATTTGAACTCTTCTTCTAAAAGCATTTTCCATTTTTTTATTTCTATATTAGGATCTTCAATTACATCCCATTTATTTACACATATTACTACAGCTTTTCCTGCATCAATTGCATATGACAAAATATGTTTATCATGTTCTATAATACCTTCTTCAGCGTTTACTATTAATACACATACATTAGATCTATCAATAGCTTTCATACTACGTAGTAAACTATAACGTTCTACTTCTTCGTATATTTTACCTTTTTTACGCATTCCTGCTGTATCTATCATTGTATATTCTTCTTCGTTATATTTAAATACCGTATCTACTGCATCACGAGTTGTTCCTGCAACATTTGATACTATTACACGTTCTTCATTCAATATAGCGTTTACTAAACTAGATTTTCCTACATTAGGTCTTCCGATAAAACAAAATTTTAATTTACCATCATCTTCTAGTGCAGTATATTCTGGCATTTCTTTTGTTAAATCATTTAAAAATTCATTGAATCCTAAATTGTGTTCAGCTGAAATTCCGTAGATTTTTTCAAAACCTAATTCGTAAAATTCATATATATTTGATTTTCTTCTTTCATTATCAATTTTATTTACTAGTAAAATTACTTCTTTATCTGTTTTTCTAAGTAAATTTGCTACTTTTTTATCTGATGCATCTATTCCATTAAGCCCATCTACTGCAAATAAAATTATATCTGCCTCATCCATAGCAAGTGTAGCTTGCGCTAGAATATCTTTATCAATTTCATCATTACCTAAAAGAATACCTCCGGTATCAATTAAATTGAACTTTCTATTATTATGGTTTACTTCACCATATACTCTATCACGTGTTATACCTGGAGTATCTAGTATTATTGATTTTTTTTCTCTTATTAAACGGTTAAAAATTGTAGATTTCCCTACATTAGGTTTACCAATTAAACATACTGTTAACATATTTACTCCTTTCTATAAGCATTCTTTTACAATGTCGTGTACTTCTGATTTTCCTCTTTTTGTTATTGTTGAAAATGGAATGAATTCTTCAATTCCTAAAGTTTCTTTAATAAGTTTATCTTGTTTAAATCTTCCATTTTTTGTAATTTTATCATATTTAGTTGCAATTACAGTTATATCTTTTTCATAATATTTAAGAAAATTATACATTAAAACATCATCTTCACTTGGTTTATGACGATAATCAACTAACATAAATACTTTTTCTAAGTTAGTTCTGTTTTTTAAATAATCTTCTATCATAAGACCAAATTTTTTCTTATTTTCTTTTCCTACTGCTGCATAACCATAACCTGGAACATCTACTAAATAAAATGCTTTATTTACATAATAAAAATTCAAAGTTTGAGTTTTACCTGGCTTTGAAGATGTTCTTGCAAAGTTCTTTCTTTCAATAATAGTATTGATAAAACTAGACTTACCTACATTACTTCTTCCTACTAGTAAAAATTCTTTTTTTAGTTCTTCAGGATACTGACTAAGCCTTGTAGCTATTACCGGATCCATAACATTATCTATTTGCATAAAATTCCTCACCGGATATATTATACTAAAACATTGAAAAAAAAGCAAATTTTAACTAAAAAGTGAACCAAATACATCCATTACTCCTAAAGCTCCATCATTAATTAATGTAATAACTCCATTATTAATAGCTTCTCCTGTTTTAGTAAATATATTTGAATAATCTTTTTTTTCTTCTAGTAAGTAATTATTTAAATCTACTGTTTCTCCATTTATTACATCTTCTTCAAATTTTTTTATTTGTTCATTTGTTAAAACTGTTTCATTATGAAGAGTTGATTCATAATACCCACTTTCACCAACTATGTATACTACTAAAAACATTATAAACAGTGCTATAACTATCTGCATAAAATAATTTTTTTTCTTTTTTTTAGTTTCCATTAGTCCTCCAATACTTCTTTTAAAGCTTCTGCTAAATATACTAGACCACAGTTTACTTCTTCTATACTATTATATTGTCCTCCTACTTCAATTAATACTACTCCAGGATGAAAATCTTGATTATATATACCATTTACTCCTGTTCCCTCTTTTTCTATTATTCCTCTTGATAAAAGTGGATCTATTTTAAGTAGTTCATTATTTATTTGCACTGCTAAAGATAAATTTTTGTCATATGAAGAATGCTCTTTACCCACTACAAACATAAATCTTACACATGATGAATTATTTATTGTTGTTGTAGTTTGTTCATATGAACTTGAGTCTCTATGTAAATCTATAAAATAATTAAAGGTAGGATTTTCTATAAATGCTTCTTCTAACAAAATTCTACTAGCTTTATAGCTATCTGAATACTTCCACTTGCTTTCATAAAGCACGCTAGATGTTTCTTCTATTTCTACATCAGCATATAAATCATATGATAATAAATATTCTTTTAATATATAAGAAGCTGTTACTACTGTTGGATTTATATTAAATGCCTCAAATGATTCATATGTATACTTTTCTGTATCATGTGTGTTATATATATAAATATTTGGAATCACTTCTTTTTCTTCTTCATAATTAATGACAGGCTCAGTTACTGGCTCTTTAGTATTTAACTGCATGCCTAAGGCATATTCAAAAACAAAAGAAGAATTTGTAATTTTATCTAGTTCTAGTGATTCTTCTTCTGTTTTT
>CAYJFJ010000004.1:0-14725 GCA_964369845.1 uncultured Muribaculaceae bacterium
CCTCTTGAGTACTACTCCATAACCAAGTTACTTAATAATTTTACCTTAAATAACTTTAGTTGTCAACTAGTTTTCTACAATAGATTGTAAATTAAATATAAATTCATTCATTATACTCATGTAATCATCTTCAGATGCTGCAGAATACATAGTATTTATAGATATTGTCTTCGAATCGAAGTCTTCTGCTAAAGCGTTGATTAATTCATTTTCTGAGTTTAATTCTTTAATTATTCCTAAGTATTTATCATTTTCTAAATTTGTTTCAATGCTTTTTATTGCATCATCAGTTGTGTTTAGTGCATTTTCCAGTGAAATTATTTTAAATCCATAATTTTCTAAGAAAAGGAATGCATCTGATTGTACTACTAATACATTGTTGCTATTTTTATTAGCTTGCTCTCCAATTAATCTAAGGTCGGCATCCATAAATGATAATGTTTCATCTAGTTCATTATAATTTTCTATTATTTCATCGTTATTAAATTGTTGATCGTTATATGTATTGTATTCAACTAAATTGTCTTTAATATTTTGTGCTAACATTAGATAATTATTTGGACTAAGCCATAATTCTTCAATACTTCCATCAATTTTAAGACTGTAAGCTACATCAATAAGTAATATGTCTCCATTTTCATTAACAAAGTCTTTTGCAGTATTTTTTTCAGTTGTTAATCCATTATATACAAATAGGTCACTGTCTGCATATTCTTTAGTAGTTTTAGAAGTTAAACTATATTCTTCGACGTTAGCATCAGCAGGATATATACTTTTGATTTCTGTATCAGTTCCATATAATGTTTCCACTAAATACGTTACTGGATATGTCGTTGTATATATTTGAGTTATATTATTGCTATTTTGACCAAGTGAACAAGCACTTGCCATTATACTAACTCCGGCAATTGCCATTATTTTTTTTATCATTTTTTCTTCTCCTTTAAATTTGGTACTGGATCGTATCCCCATTTACCTAAAGGGTTACATCTTAATATTCTTTTTATCCCTAAAAAAACACCTTTGAAACTACCATGTAATATGATTGCTTCTTTTGTGTACTCGCTACATGTCGGAGTAAATCTGCATTTACTATGACAATGAAGTGGTGTGATTTGATATAAATTTATAATTTTAATTAAGATTTTTTTCATTTTTGTACCTATTATTATTGTACAATATATTTTCTTGTTTGTAAATTATTTAATTTTTCTTATTTTTTTGATATAATGTAATAGATTGGATTTGATAATATGAAATTTTTAGAAAAATATGGAGTATTTTTAGATAATGATAATTTGTTAGAAGTGGCTTTAACGCATACATCTTATTCGAATGAAAATAAAGATTCTGTAAGTTATGAGAGACTAGAATTTTTAGGAGATGCTGTTTTACAGCTTGTAACAAGTGATTATTTTTATAATAGTACTTCTCTTAAAGAAGGGGATATGACTAAAAAAAGAGCTTCTTATGTTTGTGAACTTGCCTTAAATCATTATTCTAAGAAAATAAATTTTAAAGAATATATTAGAGTTGGACATGGACAACAAAGTAACGTTAATGAAGCTATGATAGCGGATGTATTCGAAGCTATAGTCGGAGTAATATTTTTAGAAAAAGGATTTGAAGAGGCTAAAGAATTTATACATAAAATTGTTGTTCCTGAAATAGAAAAAGGATCAAAATTTTTTAGTGATTACAAAACACTTCTTCAAGAACTTACTCAAACATCTAGAAAAACGGTGGAGTATGTACTGGTAAATGAAGAAGGACTAGCTCATGAAAAAACTTTTACAATAGATGTTGTTATTGATAATATTGTTTACGGCCGCGGAGTTGGAAAAAGTAAGAAAGATGCAGAACAAAAAGCAGCAAAAGATGCTTATGATAAAAGTGTAAAGTAGGTAAAAATGTATTTAAAGAGTATAAAGGCAATTGGGTTTAAATCTTTTGCAGATAAAACTAATATAGAATTCAATAAGGAAATAACTGCTGTTGTTGGTCCTAATGGAAGTGGTAAAAGTAATATAATTGATGCCATTAGATGGGTTTTAGGTGAACAGTCAGTTAAATCTCTTCGTGGATCAGATGTTATGAGTGATGTAATATTTAGTGGTTCATCATCTAGAGATGCTTTAAAAAAAGCAAGTGTTAGTTTAACTTTTGATAATAAAGATCAGTATTTAAAAAGTGATTTTGAAGAAGTTGAAATTAAAAGAGAAGTTTATAAAACTGGAGAAAACGAATATTATATTAATAATGTTAAAGTTAGATTAAAAGATATACATGATTTATTTTTAGACACAGGAGCCGGTCAAGGTGCTTTTAATATTATTTCTCAAGGAAATATAACAGAAATAGTTAATTCTAAAGCTAGTGAAAGAAGAGTTATTTTCGAATCTGCTGCTAGTGTTTTAAAGTATAAAAAAAGAAAAGAAGAAGCATTAAAGAAATTAGATAAAACAAAGAGTAATTTAGCTAGTATCAAACTTGTAATCGATGAACTTGTTACTACTGTTAAACCTTTGAAAAAACAAAGTGAAGATGCTAAAAAATATTTAGAACTAAAAAAAGAAGTGGAAGCACTTGAAATAGCTTTAATAAGTCATGACATAGAAGAGTCTAGTAATGAATTCAAAGATTTAGAACTTGAAATAAATGATTTGAATTTAAAAGTAAATAATTTTAGTAATCTTAAAGAATCAGTGGAAATTGAAAGTGCTAAGTTAGAAATTGTTAAAATAGATGATGAAATTTCTAAAATTAATACTAGTATTATTAATATAAATGATGAAATTTCTAAACTTTCTAGTGAAAAGCAAATTACTATTGAAAGACAAAAGTATAGTGGCTCTAATGTATCTATAAATGAAACATTAGTTAAATTAAAAGAAGAAGAGTCTGAACTTAAGAAAAAAATAGAAGTTTTTAAAACAGAAATTGAAAAATTAAACTCAGAAAAAAAAGATATTTTAAAAGAAGTAGACGAAATTAGTAATAATTTAATAATGCTTAAAATTAAAAGAACTAATATTAATGGAACTATAGATGGTTATAGTAAAAATATACTTAGAATTCAAAATAAGATGGATATTTTAGAACATAATATTAGTAGTGGTGATATTTATCCCAAAAGCGTTAGAAGTATTCTTAACAACTTTAAATTTACTAAAGTTCATAACACAATAGGTAATTTAATAGATATTCCTGCTGATTATCAGGTAGCTATTAATATTACACTTGGTTTTGCGGCTAACTTTATTGTTACGGATGATTTTGCTGCTGCTAAAGAATGTATTAATTATCTTAAATTAAATGATTTGGGTAGAGCTACATTTTTCCTCTTGATACTATAAAAAGTAGATATATTACAGATAATTATTTAAATATTTTGAAAAAAGAAAGTGATTTTATTGGTATAGCATCTGATTTGCTTACTTTTGATAAAAAATACAAAGATATTATAGAAAATCAGTTAGGTAACGTTATTATAGTTAAAAACTTAGATAGTATTGATAAAGTTGGTAAACTGGTAGATTATAAATATAGAGTAGTTAGTTTAGATGGTGAAATCTTATATGCAGGTGGTGGCCTATCTGGTGGTAAACAAAATAATAATGTTTCTAATTCTAAGTTTGAATTAAAAAAATTAAGTGAGGAAGCTACTAGTGAAAAAAACAAATTAGTAAAAGCCAATCATGAGTATGAAAAAATCGAAAAAGAATATGTTACTTCTGATGAAAAAATAGATTTGCTTAACAAAAAAATAATTTTATTAAGTGAAAGTTTAAATAATAAAAAGATGAGTTTAGAAGATTATACATACCAGCTTGAAAATAAATATTTTGAAATTAAAGGACTTGGTAATGTAGTTAATAATTCTGTTCAAGATGAACTTATAAGATTGATTGAAGTTTTAACTGAAAAAGCAAAAGAGAAAATATCTTTTGACCAATTATTAGTGGATTTAAAGGATAAGAAAAGTGATATTCAAAATGATATTTCTACTTTAGAAAATAGTTACAAAATTAAAAATCAAGAATTATCTAGATACTCTTCTTTATTAAAAGAAAAAGAAGTTAAAAAAGGTAAACTAGAAGTGAAACTTGAAAATTTGTTATTTACTTTAAGTGATGATTATAATTTAACTTATGATGCAGCTAAAGATAATTACTTCTTAGATATAAATAAAGATGAAGCAAGAGGAATTGTTAAACAAATAAAAAGAAATATTGATTTACTAGGCGAAGTAAATTTAGGAAGTATATCTGAATTTAATAGACTTAATGAAAGATACGAATTTTTATTAAAACAAGAAACTGATTTAAAAGAAGCTAGTGAAAATTTATTAAGTATTATTAATGAGATGGATACGATTATGATAGATAAATTCGAAAAATCTTTTAATGATATTGCTAAAGAATTCAAAAAGGTTTTTAGAGAAATATTCCAAGGAGGAAAAGGGGAACTTAAATTAAGTGATCCTAGTGATATGCTTCATACTGGTATTGAAATAATAGCGGAACCTCCTGGTAAAAAGATTAATTCTACTATAGCTTTATCTGGTGGAGAGAAATCTCTTACTGCAATTTGTTTATTATTTTCAATATTAAATGTTAGACCTGTTCCATTTATAATTTTAGATGAAGCTGAAGCTGCTTTGGATGAAGCAAATGTCGATATGTTTGGTAAATATATTAATGATAAGAAGAAAAGCAGTCAGTTTATATTAATTACACATAAAAAACGAATGATGGAATATGCTGATGATTTATATGGTATAACTATGCAAGAATCTGGTGTAAGTAAGATAGTAAGTACTAAACTAGAAAATTAATTGATAAAAACTACAATTATTTAAATTGTGGTTTTTTGTTGCAAAAAAAAGTAGAAATTATTTTTCTACTTTAAATTGCTCGCATCTTTTCTTCATTTTTATAAGGATTTTTTTTATCGATTTTATCTACAAAAAGTATTCCATCTAAGTGGTCTATTTCGTGCTGGAATGCAATTGATATTTCTTCACGAACTCTTATAGTTTGTTTCTTGCCGTCAGTATCTTGATATTCAATAGTCATTCTAGCAAAGCGAGGTACGATGCCATCAGTTTCTCTATCAACACTTAAGCATCCTTCGCCTTCTTCAACGTATACTAATTCTTCACTTTTGCTGATTATTTTAGGATTAATTATAATATGTTCTTCGAAAGATCCATCTTCGTTTTCACTTGCTATTACAAATATTCTTTTAAGATGCCCTAATTGAACAAAAGCCATTCCCATTCCAGCTCGTAAATCATACTTTTCAATGTATTTTTCGTCTTGACTCATTTTAAGATATACGATTAAGTCGTTGATTAATGTTTTATCTTCAATAGAAAGAGGAAAAGTCACTTCTTTGCTAACTTTTCTTAATATTTTGTTGTTTTCATTTAATATTTTAATTTTTGGTAATTTCATAATACATCACGTGTACTATTATACTAAAAAAAAACTGAAAAAGCAAAAAAAATCACGATTTAGTGATTTTTTAAGTGTTTATACTAACAAGCTGGTGCTTGTGGATGATTGTTGTAACCATTAAATGACCATCCAGCACCTATAATAATTACAAGTAAGATAAATAAAACAATCCAGATTGCAGCTCCACCACAAGTATAACCAGCATAAACTGGTGTAGACCCATAAGTAGGAGCGTAATATCCGCTATTTCCATAATAATACATATTTTTACCTCCCTTTTCTTTATACTATAATGTATGTGTATATTTTTCTTTTGACATTATAATTGTCTATATGCTTATTTAGTTTTGTATTAACGAAAGTTTTATGCTAAAATTAAATAAGGAGTAGGTAATATGAAGAAGATTTGGAGAAAGATAGATAAACCTTTGTTTATAGCTAGTACTATTTTGGCATTGTTTGGGTTATTAATGATTTTTAGTGCGTCTAGCGTTTCTACAATATTGAGATATAATGTAAGTTCTTCATATTTCTTTTTAAGACAAACTTTATTTTTAGCAGCAGCTTATGTAGTTGGTATAATTTTACTTTTTAAATTTCCTACTAAGAAGTATATAAAATATATATTTCCAGGTGCTATTCTTATTTTAGTCATGCTGATTGGATTATTTACTTTAAGTAGTGATAATGGTTCAGTTCAAAGTTGGTATGCACTAGGGCCAGTTAGTTTGCAGCCCAGTGAATTTGCTAAAGCTGGATTAATAATATTTTCTGCAGTTTACTACAATAGTATGGTAAAGGGGCGTATAAAAAATCTAGCTTCTTATTTAATCCCTGTTGCTTTTGGTCTTACTTGCACAATATTGACATATCTTCAACCTGATTTGGGTTCAGCTATAATTTTACTTGGGATTACTTATTGTATGTTTATTGCAGTTCCTTTTCATGATAGCAAATTAATAAATTTAATAAAATATGCTTGCATAATACTAGGAGTTGTTGGTATTATTATATTAAGCAACGGAAGTTCATTTTTAAGTGAGTATCAATATAAGCGTTTTGAATATGCTGATCCTTGTACTAGATATACTGAAGATACGGGTTATCAAGTTTGTAATGGTTTTATTGCGATAAATAATGGTGGTCTTTTTGGAGTTGGACTTGGTAATAGTACACAAAAATATCTTTACTTACCAGAAAGTCATACAGATTTTATTTTTCCAATTATAGTTGAAGAATTAGGTTTATTGGTTGGTATTTTAATTATTTTAACATATGGTTTTATATTATTTAGAATATTTAAAATTGCTAAGAAGGCTACAACAGTACGAGGAAGCTTACTTGCATATGGAACGTTTTGTTTATTTGCTATGCATGTTATGGTTAATTTGCTCGGGATTTTAGCTTTAATACCACTTACGGGTGTTCCTCTTCCATTACTAAGTTATGGTGGATCATCTACTATAGTGTTTGTAGTGTTGTTGTTCATAACTCAAAGTGTTGCTATTGAAACCAAAGAAGAAAAAATGAAAAAAGAACTAAGTTCGTTATAGGAGATAATTTATGATAAAACAAAAAAAAGATGGAGATTTAATTATTATATCTGGACCAGCTGGAGTAGGTAAGGATAGTGTTACTAATAAAATTCTTAGTGATGATATAATTTTGTCTATATCAGCTACTACTAGAAGTCCACGTGATGGTGAAATTCACGGCAAGGATTATTATTTCGTATCAAAAGAAGAGTTTGAAGCAAAAATCAAGGCAGATGAATTTTTAGAGTATGCTTGTGTTCATGGTAAAGATTATTATGGTACACTAAAAAGTGAAGTTTTTAAAACTCTAGAAGAAGGTAAAGATGTTGTTTTAGTTATAGATATAGCTGGAGCTTTGCAAATTAAAAGTAAGTTTGATAAAGCTATATTTATATTTTTACTTCCTCCATCAATTAAAGAATTAAAAAATAGATTAATTGCTAGAAGTACTGAAACTAAGGATAGTTTAATGAGAAGATTTACTTCACTTTACAAAGAAATAAATGAAATTTCTAAATACAATTATGTAGTAATAAATGATGATTTAGAATTTGCTACTAATAAAATCAAATCTATTTTGACTTCTGAAAAATGTAGGGTAGATAGAATAGTTGATTTGGAGATTGATACAAAAGAAGAAGAAATTCATGAACAGATTATCGAAATGTATGAGAATAATTAATTTGTTCTTTTTTTTTGCAATAAAAAAAGGAAATATCGTTTTTATAGGTAAATATATATAAGAAAGGAGATCTTAAATTGTTATGTTTGAATATTTAAATAATAATAAATTGTATATTATTGCCTTTTTATTGTCTTTGGTTATTGTTATTTTAGGTTTTTATATTCATTTTAATAAAGTTAATATGATAGAAAATGTTCAAGAAGTTGAATTTTTTTCTGAAAAAGAAGAAAAGGAACTTTTAGTTGTAGAAACAACTGAAATAACTGAAGAGTATTTTTATGTTGATTTAAAAGGTTGTGTAAATAATCCTGGTGTTTATCGAATGAATGAAGGAACTATTGTAAATGATTTGTTGGAAATTTCAGGAGGAATTTATGAAAATGCAGATTTAAAAAATGTTAATCTTAGTAAAAAATTAGAAAATGAGATGGTAATTTATATTTATTGCCTTTTGGAAGAAAAAGTGGAAGAAACAACTAATATTGCTGATGATATCTATATAGATGAACATGTATATAACAAAGAATCTATTATAACTGATGAAAATAATTTTTATGAAAGTGAGGGTGATGTCACAAGTAGTGTTATTAATATAAATACATCTTCAAAGGATGAACTTATGACTTTAAGTGGTATAGGCGAATCTAAAGCTCAAGCCATAATAGATTATAGAGAAAACAAGCGATTTGAAAATATTGAGGAAATTCAGAATGTTTCTGGTATAGGGGTTTCAACTTTTGAAAAAATTAAAGACTATATCACTACAAAGTAAAGTTTTTTTTCTACTAGGTTTTTTGGTTTTTATTTGGGTTATTATAAATGTTAATTTTAAAAGATATTCTAAATACTTAGGTGATGAAACTAACGTAACTGTTAAGATTATAGATTATATACAAAAAGATAATAAAATTACCATAGAAGCTTATGGAAAAGAAAAAATATTGATAATTTATTATTTGAGTGATAACAATGTAGCTGATATGATATTTAATATTGGTGATACTGTTACTTTTAGTGGTAATTTGAGTATTCCCTATAATAATACTGTACCAAATAATTTTAATTATAAAGAATACTTATATAATAATGAAATTTATTATTTATTCGAAGCGGATAGTTTTGAAATTATTAAAAGTAATACAAATACTCTGTATTTTTTAAAGAGTGCTTTGAAAAACTATATTCATACCTTTGAATATAGTGAATATTTTAGTTTGTTAATTTTGGGAGATAAATCTGGTTTAAATGATTTAGTTTATGAAAGTTATAAAAACAATGGTATTGCTCATTTGTTGGCTATTTCTGGCTTACATATTTCAGTGTTTATTTTGATATTTGAATATTTGTTAAAGAAAGTAAACTACAAAGTTAGTGTCGTAGTTATATTTTTGTTTTTGCTTTTTTATTTATTTTTAACTAATTTTGCAGTATCTGTTTATAGATGTTTTCTAGTTTTTACTTTGAATAAATTAAAAGATTTGTTTGTGTTAAGTCTTGGTAATTTTCAAATTTTATTGATAGTTTTTTATTTTATGCTTATTTTCAATCCTTTCTTAGTTTTTAATGTTGGATTTCAGTATTCATTTATAATTTGTTTTTCTCTATTAGTAGCAAACATAAATAAGAAAAGTTATATTTCGAATTTATTTAAAATAAGTTTAGTTTCTTTTTTTGCTAGTTTACCTATAACGGTTATGAATAATTATGAAATTAATTTACTTGCAGTTATTTCTAATTTGTTTTTTGTTCCTCTAATGTCCTTTTTAATTTATCCTTTTTCATTAATAGTTTTAGTTTTTCCGCTTTTAGAATTTGTTTTCAATGCTTTAATCATATTTTTTGAATGTGGTTCATCGCTTTTTGATAAATATTTTTCATTTATTGTCATTGTACCTAAAATTTCTTTTGTTTTTTATTATATATATTATGTTTTATTATTTTATTTTTTGAAGTTTGATAATAAAAAAATATATTTTTTGCTTTCAATTATTATTTTTGCTAAATTAATTATTAAATTTAATAATGAATATCAAATTTATTTTTTAGATGTAGGGCAGGGGGATGCTACTTTACTAATTAGTCCATATAAAGAAGAAGTAATTTTAATAGATACAGGTGGTAACTCTAATTATAATGTAAGTAAGAACTATATAATATTATTAAAGAGCCTTGGAATTTCTAAAATAGATTTATTAATAGTTACTCATGGTGATTTTGATCATATAGGTGATTTTAAATATTTGTATGGTAATTTTAATGTTGAAAATGTTATAATCAATAATAATGAAATCAATGAACACGAGAAAATTGTTATTGATAGTGGTGTTTCAGTTTTAAATAATTATAATTTTAAGTATTTTAATTGTTTAAATATAAATTCTTATACTTCAAGTGATGAGAATAATTCTAGTTTAGTATATTATTGTGCGATTTATAATTATAATTTTCTTTTTGCTGGTGATGTCGGTAAAGATGTGATGCATGAAATTTTAAATGTATATTCAGTTAATGTTGATTTTTTAAAAGTTAGTCATCATGGGTCCAAAAATGATACTGATGATTTAATAGTAGAAAGCACTTCTCCTGATGTTGCTTTTATATCTGCAGGCAGAAATAATTTATATAATCATCCTAATGTAGAAGTGATGGAAATTTTGGATAGATTTAATGTAGAATATTATCGAACTGATGAAAATGGAACGATTTTATTAAAAATTAACAAAAAAATGTATAACATTTTAACCTATGAACCATAAAATATAATATCACTAACATTTTTAGTGTTTATATATATTTGAGCAAATAATTTTGCTCTTTTTTGTTTTTTGTTTTATAATAGATATATTGAGGTATTTATGAATATTTATTTAATAACTGGAAAGTCAAACAAATTAATTAAAGATGAAATAGATAAAATCGTTTCTAAAGGAGAAGTTGTTACTTTTAATTTCCGAACTAATTCAATTAGCGAAATATTAGAAGAAGCTTCTTACCAATTTTTTCTTGACGAAAAAAAATATATTGTAGTTAAGAATGCTGATTTTGTATCTAGCGGAAAATTAGATGAGGCTAGTGAAAAAAGACTTTTAGCATATCTTGATGGATATAATGAACAAGTAGTTTTGATTTTTACTTCTGAAGAAGTTGATAATAGAAAAAAAATAGTTAAATTTATAAAAGAAAAATTTAAATTCATTCCTATAACTATTGATTATAAGAATGTTTATGATTATATAAATACTTATGTAAATAAGAATAAATATAAAAGTGAGTATAAAATCAATAATTTTCTAGTAAATTTATATGGACTAAATATAGATTTAATATTTAATGAACTAGATAAAGTTTTTTTGTTTTATAATAATCCTTGCTTACTTCAATTTGATATTGTAAAAGATATTGTATCAAAACCTCTTGAAGATAATGTTTTTCATTTTATTGACGCTGTTGTAAATAAACAAGAAAATAAGATTTTCAGTATTTTAAATGATTTGAAAATACATAAGATTGATTCTAGTTATTTGGTAATTTTACTTGCTAGACAATTTAGATTAATATTTTATGTTAAAACTATGTATGAAAATAAATATTCTTTAAAAGATATTTTAAGTACTTTAAAATTGCAAGAATGGCAACTTAATAAAATTTATAAAGAAACTTTGAATTTTACTAGTGATGAACTTAAAAATTTATTGCTTAAATTAGCTAAAATAGACGCTAAAATAAAAACTGGACAAGTAGATAAAGATATAGCATTAAATACTTTTATCTTGGATGTTATTGCATAAAAAAAATACCTATCTGGTATTTTTTTAATTGTTTAATAACTCTTTTACTTTTTCGGTATTTTTAAAATTATACTTAGTTACTTTTTTTAAGATTTCTTCTCCATGTTCTTTGACAAGCTCTGCAGCAAAAATATCTACTTGATTGTGAGCACCAAGAGGTATTACTTTTCCAAAAAATTTACTCATTTCATCCATTTTTTCTAGAAATCTGTATCTACTTATAATTGATGCTGCTGCAACACTTAACACTTTATCTTCAGCTTTAGTTAAAAACAAAATATTTTTAAGAAGTTTTGGAGAGTCTTCAATATATTCGTAATATTTTCTTTCATTTACAAATTGATCTATTACTATTTTTTCTGGTTTAATATCTTCTTTTTCTATAAGAGTTAAAAGTGCTTTATTATGTAATATAGCTTTTATTTTGTTCATATTGTATTCAGTTGAGTTGTTATAATCTGTGTTTTTTAAAGACAAAGTATAATGAGGTATTTTCTCGATTAATAAAGGTGCTAACTCTCTAATTTTATCATCTGTTATTTTTTTTGAGTCACCAACTTTTAATTCTTTTAAGAAATTTATATTGTCTTTTGATACAAAAGAAGCTGTAACAATAATAGGTCCAAAGTAATCTCCGGTACCAACTTCATCTGAACCTACTGTTGATATGTTTTTTAAATATTCATACTCATCAATATAATCGTCATTTGAGTTTTTAGTATTTTCCGTTTTTTTATCTTTACTTTTAGATTCATTTTCTACGTTTCTATTGTTTAACTTTTTTTCCATTGCTACCCATATATTTGAATCTACATCAGCACTGATTCCTTGAAACATTACTTTACCACTTTCATATAGTGTAATAGTTGTATCAGCGTCCATTGCTTGAAATACTGCGTAGGGCGGAGTTTTATCTTTTTTAAGATTTTTATAATAATCTTCTATTTTTTTTCTTACGTTTTCGCTTGGTTTAAATACGAATACCATTTACATCACCTGATATATATTTTATCATAAATAACTTTATTTTTCATTATAATTGTTATATAATTAATAATAGGAAGGAAATTATTATGAATTTTGTAGATTTAATTTTATTTTTTTTGGTTATACTATTTACTATCATTGGGTGGAAAAAAGGTGTAATTCGTTCAGTAGTCAGATTAGTAGGTTTAATCATGATTGCTATTATAGCTTATCAACTTAAAACTCCACTTGCATCATTTTTAATTGGATTTATGCCATTTTTCAATTTTGCTGGTGTGTTTCAAGATGTGACTGCTATAAATATTTTATTTTATCATGCGGTGTCGTTTGTCTTTGTATTTATAATGTTATATAGTATTTTAAATATAGTAATCAGTTTAGCTGGTCTTTTAGATAAATTACTTAAAGCTACTATTATTTTATACTTACCAGATAAAATTTTAGGAGCTGTTGTAGGATTTGTTGAGGGTGTAGTTTTTGCTTTTGTAGTTATATTTACTATGGCTCAAATGCCTAATTTACAAGAATATGTAGCTGAAAGTAGTTATGCTAGTAGAGTTTTAAATAGAACTCCAATTATTAGAACTGTTTTAGCTCCTACTACAAATATTACTGAAGAAATCATAGAAATTACTGAAGAGTTTAAAGATGCTAGTACTGACACTGAAAAAGAAAAATATCATATTGAAGTATTAAACGTTATGATTAAATATTCATTAGTTACTAAAGAAGAGGCGCAGCGTTTAATTGATGAAGAAAAAATATACTTACCTGGCGTTTCTTTTAATTAGGAGGAAAAATGATTAAATATTTAAAACAAGAAGATAATTTCGATGAAATTATTAGTCAAAATGACTATTTAGTTGACTTTTATGCTGATTGGTGTGGTCCTTGCAAAATGATTGCGACTGTACTTGATACACTTGAAAATGTCGAAATTTTAAAAGTTAATGTTGATGAATTTGGTGATGTATCTCAAAAGTTTGGTGTTATGAGTATTCCAACTTTAATTTATATAAAGGGTGGAAAAGAAGTAAATAAACTTGTTGGATTCAAATCAAAAGAAGATATTATGAAAATGATTAGCGAAAGCTAATTTTTTTCTTGTAATTTTATTACTTGATTTGATATTTTAGAAAAAGTTCTTGCTAAATTACCTGTTCCTAGAAGTGTTCCTCCAAAGTATCTTACAACAATGATTAATTTTTCATTTAAATTATTTCTCTCTATCACATTAAAAAGAGGAAGGCCTGCAGTATTTTTTGGTTCTCCATCATCTGTTTTTTTAACCTTGTTATTTATTTTGTACGCATAAGGTATATGATTGGCTTTTTTGTGTTCTTTTTTTAATTCATTTAAAATTAGTGCTACTTCTTCTTCAGAATTAACACTATAATAATAAGCTATAAACTTTGATTTTTTTACTTCTAAATTTAATTTATTTAATAATTTCATAATAATCATTAATATTATATCTCATTATTACTATTTTTTGTAGTATAATATTATTGTGATTGATATGGATGAAAAATTAAAACTTATTCCTGATCTTCCTGGTTCTTATCAAATGATTGATAAATCAGGAATAATAATTTATGTTGGGAAAGCAAAAAATTTAAAAAAGAGAGTGAATTCTTACTTTAAAGGTACTGTTACTGGTAAAACTCAGATGATGGTTTCAGAAGTAGTTGATTTTACTTATATTACAACATCAAGTGAACTTGAGGCTTTTATTTTGGAGTTAAACTTGATTAAAAAATATAATCCTAAATATAATATTTTGCTTAAAGATGATAAAAGTTATCCTTATATAGAATATATTAGCAAGCCATATCCAATGCTTAAGGTCTCTAGATATCTAAATGTTAAAAAAAGTGACAAAAAATATCTATTCGGACCTTACCCAAATGCTTATGCAGCAAGAAGAATCGTGAAATTATTAAATAGGTTATATCCTTTAAAAAAATGCGAAACTATGTTAAAAGATGTCTGTTTGTATTATCATATTGATGAATGTTTAGGATACTGTTCTAAAGCTTTAGACCACGAAAGTGTTTCTAAGATGCAAGAAGAAATTCTATCTTTTTTAAGAGGTAATGAAGATTTAATAAAAAGTGTAATTTTAAATAAAATAGAATACTTTTCGAAGCAATTAAATTTTGAAGTTGCTTTGGACTTAAAAAATGAACTGCAATATGTAGAAATAGTAATGGCTAAACAAAAGGTAGAATTAAATGATTTAATTAACAGAGATGTAATTTCTTATTA
>CAYJFJ010000004.1:14735-62084 GCA_964369845.1 uncultured Muribaculaceae bacterium
ATAAAGGTTTATTATGCGTTCAAATATTGTTTATAAGAAATGGTAAAATAGTTGGGGGAAATAATAATATATTATATATAATAAGTGATTATAAAGATGAATTAGCGTCATATATAATTTCATTTTATCAGAATCATGAAATTCCAAATGAAATAATTATAAACGAAAATATAAATGCTGAAGTAATAAGTGATTTTACTAAAGTTAAAGTGTATAGTCCTGAGAGAGGCAAAAAGAAAAAATTAGTAGAAATGGCTACTTTAAATGCTAAAATTGCTGCCGAAAATGAAATAGAACTTCTACATTTAAAAGAAGAAAAAACTTTGGGTGCTCATACAAGATTAGGTGAACTTCTTAATCTTAATATTAGAAGAATAGATGCTTTTGATAATTCGAATTTATTTGGAAGTTATTGTGTTAGTGGTATGGTAGTATTTGAAAATGGTAAACCTAATAAAAATGAATATCGTAAATACAAAATAAGTCTAGAAAAAAATGATGATTATAATACTATGAAAGAAGTTGTTTTTAGAAGATATAATAGGGCTACTATTGAAAAAAGCATACTTCCTGAACTAATTATAGTAGATGGTGGTATTAACCAAATTAATGCTGCTAAAGAAGTGTTAAAGAGTATAGATGTTTTTATAAAAGTAGTAGGGTTAAAAAAAGATGACAAACACTCTACTAAAGCTTTAATTGATGGGGATACGCTTAAGGAAATTGATTTAAGTACTGAACATAATGTGTTTTTATATTTGACTAAAATACAAGATGAAGTCCATAGATTCACTATAAATTATCATAAACAAATTAGAAGTAAAGGATCAATAGCAAGTGTGCTGGATAATATCGAAGGTATTGGTTCTGTTAGGAAAAAAGAATTAATAAAAAAATATGGTAGTGTAAAAAAAATTAGTGAAGCTAGTATTGATGAGCTCAATTCCTTGTTACCACCTAGTGTTTCTTATAACTTATTTAACTATTTAAAAGAATGGAATAACAAGTAAATGTTATTCTTTTTTTGTAAATTAATAGTTTACTTTACTATTTAAGTTCCGTTATTCCCTTGAAATAATGTGTTTTTATGTTAATTTTAGTAAAATATGATATATTAACATGTATATATATTGTAAAGAAATGTAAAACGCACTCTTGTGCTTCTATGTATGATGATAATATTTTTTTTGTCAAACTATTTTTTTGTTTCTATGTTTCTACATTTTAATTTAGTTCAATAAAAGTCTTTCTCTTTTATTTGTTATGTTGTATAATTAAATGAAGAGGAGTATGTATGAGAAAACTTTATAAATTAGCAACTGATTTAAAAATGACTATTGAACCTGATGTGAATATGTTCTTAGATCCTGAGTATATATTTCTTCCAATAGATGAACTGACATTTTTTGAACCGAATCAACGTGTTTTGAAAAATAAAGTTTTTTTAGAAACTAAAGAGTGTGATTATGCTTCAAGTATATCTGGAGATATTGTTGAGTTGTGTAGTATTTCGATCAATAACAAAAAACAAGATTCTTTTAAAATTGAAAATGACTACGAAGAAGCGGAAAACTCTAAAGTAGCAGTGAACAAAGAAGACACTAATCAATTTTATAAGTTAATCCAAAAAAATGTTCTGTTTGATAAATTAAATAAGAAAGAAATTAAACATATTTTAGTAAATGGTGTAGAAGATGAGCCTTATACACATACTGAAAGTTTTATTCTTAAAAATAATATTGATAGTATATTAGAAACTCTTGAGTTTATTGCAGAAATGTTCAAAGTATCTAAAAGTCAAATTGCTTTAAAAAATACCATGAATGATAATATCAATTCTTATTTATCAAATATTGGTTCTTATCCTAGTTTAGACTTAGTTATTTTAGAAGATTTGTACTTAATAGGAAGAGAAGAGTTTTTGCTTGATAAATTAAATTTAAAAGCAGAAAATACTTTAGTTATAAAACCTAGTGAACTTTTAGAAATTAGAAATTATTTGAAATTTAGCCATCCCAAAGCTGAGAAGTATATTTCGGTTATTGATTTGGTAAACGGAGTTACGAAAGTGTTTTATACAAAAAAATATATTACTGTTAAACAGTTGTTGGATAAATTAAAGTTTGATTATGATGAAGAATTTGAATATATAAAAAATGGTATTCTAAGTGGACTAAAATTAAAAGATATAAATGAAATTATAGATGACTCATTTGATAGTTTAGTTATCACTGCTAAAGTTGTTGACTCAGAATCAAAATGCATTTCGTGTGGATGCTGCAAAAAGGTATGTCCATATTATGTTAAAAGTATTTTCAAGAAAAATACTAAATGTATAGATTGTGGTTTGTGTTCTTATTATTGTCCAAGTAAAATTAATTTAAGAAAAAAAGAAAAGAGTGAAAAAAATGAATAGTGTTTATTTAAAATCGAAAAAAAATATAATGGATTTTTCTTGTTTGTATTTTATAAGTGTTTTACCTTTGATTATTTATGGTCTTTATAAAAATGTCTTTTTGGTATTTAGAGATGGAGATTTTAGTTTTCTTGAAATTATAAATCCTATACTTATACTTGCGTTGCCAGTAATTATAATATTACTTTATAATATGCTGCATAACAATTTTTGTAAGTTTTGTTATGATGATCTACCGTGGCTTTTTGTATTTTTCTTTTTACCACCAAACTCAAATGTTTTAATTTCTACTTCGATTTTTTTAGTTTTCTATTTAGTTTCAAAAAAGATTGATTATAAAATTAATTTAACTACTTTATTTAAATTAGTAGTTGTACTCGTTTTTGTATTTTTTGAGCTTTATTCATATCAAAACTTATTAGAAATGAATTTTGAACTTAATTATAATACATACGATATGGTATTTGGAAAATTAGTTGCAGGAACTTTTAGTAGTCATTTAATATTAACGATTTTAACATTTTTGATGTTATGTACTAGTAATTATTACAAAAAATCAATTCCTTTGATAGCTGGTAGTATTTATACTTTATTAGTATTTATATTTTCGTTTTTCATAAATGATATTTTTGTAAATATTAGTGGGGTATTACTGTTTTTTGTACTTCTAGGTAGTTTTTCGATTTATACTCCAGTAGATGATAAGAAAGTAGTTATATATTCATCTTTACTTGGGATTTTAACTTTTGTTAATATATTTATCTTTAATCATTATGAAGCTCCATTTGTTGCACTTTTAATTTTACAAATTATTAAATTGAGTACTGGTAAAGTTTCTAAGAAAAGCATTATATAACCTTGTTATTTTAGTGTTTTTGATGTATAATACGTATTAAATGTTGATATTTTACATAAATATCAATTTTTTTATTGAAAAATAAAGGAAATTCCTTTGTTATGGGTAAAATATAATTATGAGGAGTGAGATTTGGTGTGATTGAAGAAAATAAAATTTTGGAAATTAGACAAAAAGCTGATATAGTAGATGTTATATCTGATTATGTTGATGTCACTCAAAAGGGTAAAAATCATGTTTGCGTTTGTCCGTTTCATAACGATACTAATCCTAGTATGGTTATTTCAAGAGAAAAGCAAATTTTTAACTGCTTTTCATGTGGTAGTGGTGGAAACGTATTTAAGTTTGTGATGATGTATGAAAATATTAATTTTCCTGAGGCTATAAAAGTTATTGCTGATAAAGTTAGTATTGATGTTAATGTTTCAAATATTAAATCTAATGATAAGTGGAGAGATGATTACGAACTAATGAAACTTAGTATGAAATATTATTTTAATAATATTAATACTGAAAATGGTTTGAAAGCTAAACATTATTTGAATAAGCGTGGGATTAGTGAAGAAGTTATTAATTATTTCAATATTGGACTTTCATCTAATGAGAAAAATGAGTTAACTAATTTTTTAAGTTCACAAGGAAAAGCTCTTGATGACTTTGTTAAGCTTGGCCTTAGTAATAAAAATGGTATTGATATATATGATACATTTAGAAATCGTATAATGATTCCAATTACTAATGCTAAAAATGATGTTGTTGGCTTTACTGGGCGTATTTATAATGATGAGGACTTTGCTAAGTATGTTAATACTAAAGAAACGCATATCTTTAAAAAAGGTCATATACTTTTCAATTATTATAATGCAAAAGAAACAGTTAGAAATGAAAAGAAAATAGTAGTAGTAGAAGGAAATATGGACGCTATTAAAATGGTTGCACATAATATAAAAAATGTAGTTGCTACTATGGGAACAGCGCTTACTGTTGAGCAAATTGATTTGTTAAAAAAACTTAAATGTAATATTGTTTTGATGATGGATAGTGATAATGCTGGAGAACTAGCTACTATTAAAAACGGAGATTTTTTGCTTGAACATGGACTTCACTGTGATGTTGTACGTTTATCTGGTGCTAAAGATCCGGATGAATATTTAGAAAAAAATGGTAGAGAAGCTTTAATCACTAATATAAATAATCCTATAAATTTTATTGATTATAAAATTAGATATTTAAGAAGTGATAAAAATTTAAATAGTCCTGAGGAACTTGCAAATTTTGTCAAAGATATATTGAGTACTTTGAAAAATGTGGATTCTTTAACTAGAAATATAGTGATAGATAAAATTTCTAAGGATTATAATATTGATAAAAGTATTATGTTAGGAGAGGTTGAATTTATTAAACCTGCCACTGTGCCTGATTGGTATGAAGAACCTAGGGTTGTGGAAGTGCCTAAAATAAAAATGACTAAATATAGTAAACTTGCTAATGCAATATTTTATTATATAGCATCTGACTATAAATATTTAAGAATTTATAAAAGTGATTTAAATTTTTTTAAAGAAAAAGAAGAACGATTACTTGCAAGTGAGATAGAAACTTTTTATTCAAATAATAAAGAAGCTAGTCTTGCAGATTTTTTGACTAATATAAATGAAAAAGGCGAGATGGCTGAAAAAATGAATTATATAATCAGAGAATTTGCAAATGAAGATTTGTCTCATGAAAAATTTATTGAATATTTAAATATGATGAAACAAAAACTTAATGATGATGAAATAAAAGAAGTTTTGTCACAAGTTAAAAATGAAATAGATATGGATAAGAAATTAAAGTTAATGGAAAGATTAACAAAATTAAAAAAAGGAAGTGTGGATTATGAACGAAATTAAAACGTTTGAAGAAAGAAAATTAGAATTAGTTAAAATAGGAAAAGAAAAAGGGTATATTACTTTTGATACTTTAGCTAAAGAGTTAAAAGGATTGGATATTGATAGTGATACATTAGATGAATTATATAATTTTTTAATTGAAAATAGTATTAATGTATTGCCGGAAGATCCTGATACTGGAGGTACTAAAAATACTGAAGAAGAAGTTGTAATATTAAAAGATGAAGATTTAATTAAAGATGTAAATATTAATGATCCTGTAAGAATGTATTTAAAAGAAATCGGGAGAATTCCTCTTTTAAATTTAGAAGAAGAGTTAGAACTTAGTTTAAAAATAGCAGAAGGAGATGAATTTGCAAAATCTTTACTTGCTGAATCAAACTTGCGTCTTGTTGTAAGTATTGCTAAAAGATATGTAGGTCGTGGATTATTATTTTTAGACCTAATTCAAGAAGGTAATATTGGCCTTATGAAAGCTGTTGATAAATTTGATAGTGATAAAGGTTATAAGTTTTCTACATATGCAACATGGTGGATTAGACAAGCAATTACTAGAGCTTTAGCGGATCAAGCAAGAACTATTAGGGTTCCAGTTCACATGGTTGAAACAATTAATAAAATGGCTAGAATACAAAGACAATTAACTCTTGAGCTTAACCGTGAACCAAGTGAAGATGAACTTGCTAAAAAAATGGGTTTAAGTGTAGAAAAAGTTAGAGAAGTTATTAAAATTAGTCAAGAACCTGTTTCTCTTGAAACACCTATTGGTGAAGAAGATGATTCTCATTTAGGAGATTTTCTTAAAGATGAAAGTACATTATCACCAGAAGAATTTACTGAAAATGAAATGTTGAAAGAAGAAATAATGCAAGTTCTTATGAGTTTGCAACCTAGAGAACAAGAAGTTCTTGAACTTAGATTTGGGCTTATAGATGGAACATGTCATACTCTTGAAGAAGTTGGTAAAAGATTTAATGTTACAAGAGAAAGAATTAGACAAATAGAAGCTAAAGCTTTAAGAAAATTACGTCATCCTTCTAGAGCTAAAAAATTAAAAGATTTCATGGGAGAATAATATGTTTACTTATAGAATTAAAACACTAGCTTCTTTAATTGATAAAGATTCTAGTGTTTTGGATGTAGGTACAGATCATGCTTATTTACCAATTTATTTAGTTTCTAATGGCTTGTGTAAAAGTGCAATTGGTTCTGATGTTTCTGAAAAAGTTTTACTTTCTGCAAAAAAAAACGTTGAAAAATTTAATTTATCTAACGAAATAAAATTATATTTAAGCGATGGAGTAATGGCTGTTGAAGAAAATTATGATACAGTGGTTATAGCAGGTATGGGGTATACCACTATTAAAAGTATAGTTGATGAAATTTCTGAAGATAAAAAATTTGTGATTCAAACGAATAGTGATCATTCTAATTTAAGAAAATATATGAATGATTTAGGATATACTATTTTTAAAGAAGTAGTTATTAAAGATAAAAATAAGTATTATGTTATTATTAAATTTATTAAAGGATTTGAAAAATTAACTAAAGAACAAATTTTGTTTGGAAAATCTGGTAATGTTGAATATTTTAAGTTTTTAAAAAATAAAAATGAACAAATTATTAAACAAGTTCCTTTTAAAGTTAAGTTGAAATTGTTAAAAGAAAATAAAATATTAAATAAATTATTGAAAGAAAACGGGGTTACTAATAGTTGATGTAGTAATCTTTTTTTTGTCTAAGTTTGTTTGTGTAGTTGTTTTTTTTATTGTGTTTGTTGAAGTGGGAGTTTTTTTAAATTCTTTATATATTCCATACATGTTTTTAACATTATTAATTATTGGTTTTGACTGTTGATATATGGGCAGGACTTGGTTAACTATGCCTAAAGTTTTTGATACGCCACTTATAATTTTACTAAAACTAAGTCCTGAAGTTACTGCACTGGTTCCGAACATTTTACCACCTATTTAATTATATGCTTAAAATTCTAAAAAGTTATAGAATTTATATACATTTCTATGTTATAATTATTTCATAATAAAGGTCGGTGTAATGATGCAGGAAAATAACGTTATGAAAAAAGATAATTTATTTATTAAAATCATTTTAATACCTTTTTTGATTTTTAAATATGCTTTTTATGGATTCAAATTTATTACGTTTGACTTATTTACTGCTGAAAATAAAAAGGTGAATGAAGAAAATGTTTTAGATGAGTTATATTTTAAAGTTAAAGGTAGTAAAGAAAAAGAAAGAGTAGAAAAAAAATATTCGAAAAGATATTTAGCTTCTTTAGAAAAAGAAAAGGCTTTATTAAGTAAAGATTTAGTTGAAGCAGGTGCTACTAGAAGTAGTAGTCAAATTTTGTATTTATATAAAGCTAAAGATACTGATGGAAATATCATTACTGATACTATAAAAGCTTTTTCAAAATTAGATGTTAATACGTATTTAATTAATGAAGGTTTTGAAGTTTATTCTATTAAAAACTCTAAATGGATTGAGTTTGTTCATCAAGAAGCGTCTTCTTCTAAATTGTCTACTAAAGAGGTGTTGTTCTTCTTAACTCAGTTATCTACTTATGTTAAGGCGGGAATGAGTGTTAGTGAATCTATTAAAGTTTTACAAAAACAAGTTGTTAGTAATCACAGAAAAAGTAAATTGTATGAAGCTATTAATTTTGAGTTATCACTCGGAGAAAATTTCTCTGCTGCACTTGAAAAACAGGGAGAAGCTTTTCCGCCACTATTAGTTAACATGATTAAAGCAGCAGAAGCTAGTGGTACTTTAAACGATACATTAGACGATATGACTAATTATTATGCGCAGCTTTATTCTACTAAAAAACAAATGTTTAGTGCAGTAGCTTATCCTATGACTATTCTTATATTTTCTTTTATAGTTATTAGTTTTATTTTAATATATGTTGTACCTCAGTTTACTTCAATATATGAAAGTAATAGTTCAGAAGTTACAGGGATAACTTTGGCAGTTATTTCTACTAGTGACTTTTTAAAAAATAATATTTTATATGTTGTGTTAGGTATAATTATTTTTATTGGACTTTTTGTATTTTTGTTTAAGAATAGTAAAAGTTTTAAATTGAATGTTCAAATTTGTCTTATGAAAATCCCTGTTATAAAAGATATTATTATATATAATGAATTAATTATCTTTTCAAAAACTTTTTCTTCGTTATTGAAAAATGGTGTTTTCATTACTGATAGTGTTGATATTCTTTGTAAAATTACTAGTAATGAAGTTTATAAAACTATCCATGCTAAAACTATTGATAATGTTGTTAAAGGTAAGAAATTTTCTGAGGCTTTTAAAGATCACTGGGCAGTGCCAGATGTTGCGTATCATATGATTGTTACGGGCGAAGAAACTGGTGATTTACCTAATATGATGGGTAAAGTTAGTGAGTACTACCAAACTATGCATAAAGCAGTAGTTAATAATTTAAAAACTTTAATTGAACCTGTTTTAACGGCTTTTTTAGCAATTATAGTAGGTATTATAATAATTGCAGTTATTGTTCCTATGTATGGAATTTATAACGATATAAGTGGGGGTGTGTAATGAATATTTTAATGTTTGTTCTAGGAGCTATATTTGGCTCTTTCTTCTTTGTTGTAGGATCTAGAATGCCTCTTAAAGAAAATATAACTAGTTCAAGATCTAGATGTGATCACTGTAAAAAAGAACTTAAGTTTTATGATATGATTCCTGTACTCTCTTTTTTACTGTTAAAAGGAAAGTGTAGATATTGTAAAAAAAATATTGATGTAGCTCATTTTTTAGTAGAAATTTTTTCTGGACTTATATTTATGTATATCTATATAAGTTTTTCGTTCGGTTATGAATTTTATATGAGTTTAATTCTTGCATCTTTATTTATTGTTATTTGTGTCTCAGATTTTAAGTACTTTATAATACTAGATGAAGCTTTAATTTTTAGTTCTATATTGATAATAATACTTCAGTTAATATTTTTAGATTTAAATATATTTATTTATAATATATTATCTGGAATTGGGTTATTTGTTTTTATGCTTATTGTCCGAAAAATAGGGGACTTACTTTTTAAAAAAGAATCTTTAGGTGGGGGAGATATAAAACTTGCATTTGTAATAGGATTGGCTATAGGTTTTAATTTATCTATGTTTGCTTTAATGCTTAGTGCTTTTTTAGCTCTTCCAACTTCTCTTGCATCTGTTATTATTTCAAAAAATAAAGAAGTGCCTTTTGGGCCCTTCTTAAGTGGTGCACTTCTTATTGTGTTTGTTTTTGCAGATAAATTTAATGCTTTAATTTCTTTTATAACTAACTTATAACGTAAACAAGCATACCTGCAACTACACTACCGACCATTAATAGTAGCATAGTCCATGCTACTATTTTTTGTGCTTTTTTATTCATATTTCATCATCCTTCTTTAATAATTTATCATATTTTATTAAATTTGGCAATATACTTACATAGGTGAACTATGAAAAACAACATTTTAAGAAGGTTATTTGTAGTGTATTTATGTATTTTAGTGTTTTTTTTATTAGTAGGTATTATTTATACTAATTTAAATTTTGATTCTAATTTATTTGGTAGTGATTTTTTAAGTAATATAAACTTATTTAATGTTGAGCGTATGGTAGTAGATATTTCTATTTTGGCTCTTGCTACTATATTTTCTGTAATTGGATTAGGTTTTATTATTCTTGTTTTTTTTCTAATATATCATGCTTTTTTAACAGGCGTGACAATTTCTATATTTATAAATGTTTTATCTATAAAAGGAATTGTTATTTCTTTATTGTATTTTATTTTTTATAAGCTACTTTTATTTTTAATATTATTTGTTATATATGTTTTGGTATTTAAAATGATTAAAATATTTTATAAAAAAATTGTCTTAAAAGAAGAAATAAATAATTTGACTTTATTAAAAATTATTAGAAAAATTTGTGTACTTATAATTATTTTATTTATTTATTATGTTTCGCTTTTATTTATAAATCATCATCTAATTTCTTTTTTTGTAGGTTTGTCCACTTAATTATTGTCTATTTATATCAAATGTAATATAATATATTTACTTAGGAGGTACTTATGATTAATTTAAAAGCTGGTTTTGATAATATTACTGAAAGAAGAAAAAAATTGAAATTATTAAAAAGTAAAACTGCTTTATATTTAGATGAAGTAAATTCAATGAATGATTTGGACATTTTAAATTGTGTTTTTACTCAGGAAGTTTACTGCTTTTTTGATGTAGCTATGTTAACTGAGTTGATGGCTACATTTTATACTAAAACTTTTAACAATATATTTATTGCTAGATCTGATTGTAAAAAAATCATTAAATATGATGTAGATACTGATTTAGAATATAGTACTACCGGAGTGAGTTACTATATAGATGGATTTTTATGTGAAAATAAATATCCTTTGGTAATTGGTGAAGTTTCTACTTTAGAAAAAAGAGATGTAAATATGGTTCATGTGATTAATGTTATTAGAAAGGTTACTAATAATGTAGATGAATTAAAGGTTGGATCTTACTTTTTAAAAGCTTTATATGACTTTAGAGTTTCTAATGACTTGCAAGACTTTACTTATAATGATGGTTATGCAGTAATTAATTCACTATTTACTGAAAACTCAAACTTTGAATCTATTTGTGGTTATCATATAAGAAAATAAATGTTTAATAAACATTTTTTTTATTTATTTAAATAGTATAATATGCTATAATACTGTTGTGATGGAAATGAAAAAAGTTATTGTTGGTATGAGTGGTGGAGTTGATTCTGCTGTAAGTGCCTATTTATTAAAAGAAGCTGGTTATTGTGTTGAAGGTTTATTTATGAGAAACTGGGATAGTTTGGTAAATAACGAATTTAATAATGAGCAAAATGTAGAAGAGGTATGTCCTCAAGAAATTGATTATAATGATGCACTTAGTGTTTGCAAGGAGCTACAAATACCACTTCATAGAGTGGATTTTGTTAAGGAATATTGGGACTATGTATTTACGTATTTTTTAGAAGAGCTTAGTAAAGGTAGAACTCCTAATCCAGATTTGTTATGTAATAAATATATTAAATTTGATTTATTTATTAAAGAAGCGATGCGTTTAGGTGCTGATTATGTAGCTACTGGTCATTATGCTAATACAGATGGAAAAAAACTACTTAAAGCTAAAGATACTAATAAGGATCAAACTTATTTTTTAGCTGACGTAGCTGCTCATCAATTTGAAAAGGTTCTTTTTCCTGTAGGGTCTTATACTAAAGAAGAGATTAGAGAAATTGCTGTTAAAGCAAATATACCTGTTTCTACTAAAAAAGATTCTACTGGTATATGTTTTATTGGAGAACGTAATTACCAAAAATTTGTAAGTAATTATTTAAAACCAAATCCTGGTGATATTGTAGATGTTGAAACTAAAGAAGTTATCGGTAAACATACTGGATTGATGAATTATACAATCGGACAGCGAAGAAATGTTGGATTAAGTGGCCATGATCAAAGACATTATGTTTGTGGTAAAAATGTTAAAGATAATATTCTTTATATTGCTTTTGGAGAAAATGAGTATTTATATTCTGATTCTTGTTTAATTGAAAATCTAAATTTAATTAACCCTATTAAATATGATAATGTTAGTGTTAAATTTAGATATAGGGGAGAAGAACATAATGCTGAAATTGAATACTTAGAAGAGGGCAAAGCTACTGTAAAATATAGTGATAGAGCTAAAGCTGTAACTCCTGGACAAGCATGTGTGTTATATTTAGGTGATGAATGCTTAGGTTGTGGTTTTATTTCTAAAGTTTACAAAAATAATGAAGAATTATGGTATGTAAATAGTTGACAATATAGTGTATAGTTATGTATAATTGATATATAAAAGAAAGTACGGTGTAAAAATGGATGTATTAAATAATATATTACATGAACTTGGGATTTCCAAGGTTAAATTAGCAAAATATTTAGGAGTTTCAAGACAAATGGTTTATAATTATTTAACGTTTAAATCATTTAATGAATGGCCTAATGACAAAAAAGTTTTATTAATGCAATTATTAGATTTAAAAGAATTAAATAATGAGGTTTTAACTAATATTGTTATAGACACAGAATATTTAATGAAAGTTGAAGAGAAATTAAATCTTGCAATAAAGAGTGCATATGATATTGAAAATTATTTTGATGTATCTGGTTTGAATAGAGAAAATAAAAGTGCTTTACTAGATGTAACGAATGTGATTAAAGAGATTTTAATTAATGATACTACAGGTAAAAACATTAAATCTATTAAGTATTTATTGTATTTTTTACAGACAATTGATAATATTCCAGAAGTTAATTACTTTTTAGCTTATATGTCTAAAATTAATGGTTTTATAGAACCAAATGAATTTGCATTTAATGCAGATAAACAATTTATTTTCGAAGCTATTATCTACTCTGCTCTAAGTTTATATAACGGTGGGGGAGCTAAGAAAGATAAAATAGCAGAATACAGAAAAAGATTTGTTCAAGAAATTGAATATAAAAATGAAGAAAAATTATCTAGAACTCAGCAACTGTTCACTACAAGAGATCAAGCTTTACGTGAGTTGGGATATACAAAAATAACTGCTGAAAATTTTGATGAAGTTTTAGAAAAAATCAGTGAAATTGATTCTAGAAAAGCTATTTTTGACGAAGAAAAATAAAATTAATTCTTATAATGTATAATCCATTATAAGTTTTTTTTACTTAAATTAATTTTAATTTTTTTTTACATTCTATGTATATTTATATTTATCTATGTAATATGTAATGTTTTTTCTAATTTAATACTATGAAAATTATTAATTTGATTATAATTATAATATTTTTATTTGAATTATTTAAGTTCATATAATATATATTATGTTAACCGAGATGAATTTGTATTTGTTTTATTTCTTTTTAATATTATCTTTTACTAAAATTAAAAACACCTCTTATATGAGGTGTTTTTCTTATTTTTCTTTTATAATTGTAGCTTCGATTCCTTTTAAAGCATTTTCTAAATTATCTAAAGATGTGATTATTGAATTGTTACCAGTTCTGCATGTGAATTTTATTGCTGCATTTATTTTAGGTAACATACTGCCTTTAGCAAAATGTTCTTCTTTTATGTATTCATTTAATTTATTAATAGATATTTCTCCGATGGCTTCTTCATTTGATTTGCCAAAACTTATTTTAGCTTGTTTAATGTTAGTTAAAATAATTAACATATCAGCTCTTAGTTTTTCTGCCATCATTGATGCTACTAAATCTTTATCGATTACTGCATTTGCTCCTTTAGTTTTATTTTGTTTTAGTACCGGAATTCCTCCGCCACCTCCTGCAATTACTATATGGTTGGTATCAACTAATTCTTTAATAGTATCCATTTCAATAATTTCTATTGGCTTTGGAGAAGATACTACTTTTCTGTATCCCCTACCAGAATCTTCAATGTAAACTTCATTTGATTTTTTAGCTAATTCATCTGCCATTTCTTTAGTATAAAATGGACCAACAGGTTTAGTAGGATTTTTGAAAGATTCATCAGTTTCATCAACTGCGACTTGTGTAATTAATGATACTACTTTTCTATTAATCCCCTCCTCTATTAATGCATTTTTTAAGTTTTTTTGTAAATGATAACCAATATATCCTTGACTCATTGCTGTGCATTCTGGAAATGGCATATAAGGTATATCTGCGTTTTCATATGAATCTTCAAAAGCTAAATTTATAATACCTACTTGTGGTCCATTTCCATGGTTTAATATGATTTGATGTCCATCTTTTATAAGTGGTATTATATTTTTAATAGCTACATTTATAAGCTCTTGTTGATTAGTAGGATCATTGCCTAAGGCATTTCCTCCTAATGCTATAACTATTTTCATTTTTTTCCTTTCTTTATAAAAAAAGACTATATAGTCTTTTTATAATATAACGCTCGCTAATGTTAATATAACAATATTAGTGATTGCTAATGTGATAATTACTTTTAATACCCATTTTAACCATGTGCTGTACTGAACTTTTGCAAGTGCTAAACCACCCATAATTGCTCCGCATGTGGGAGTAAATAAATTAACTAATCCATTTGCAGCAACAAATGTCATAATAGTAGTTTCTACGTTATATCCAAGTTCACTTGCAAGTGGTCCCATAATTGGTGTTGAAATAGATGCTAGACCAGATGAAGATGGAACTAATACTGATAGAACCATATGTAATAAATAATTCAGTGGTGTAAATATAATGCTTGATACATTTGTAAGTGCATCAGCTGCATTATGTATAATATAGTTATCTAAATATGTAGCTCCCATTAGAACTGAAGCTCCCCTAGCTACTGCTATAATTAAAATTACTCCAATCATGCTAGCTGCACCATTTATAAACGTTTTTACAAATACGCTTTCATTCATTTTATTTACTATTGCTATTATTATACTACATAATAAGAACCATAAAGCTGCATCATAGAACCACCATAATCCAAGAGGTGTTCCTGTTAACCATGCTGTTGTTTTATCGAATATTGTAACTCCAAAATCATTCCAAGGAATAAATCCTACTATCATTACTAAAAATGATAACCCAAATAATATTAGAGTAATTTTTTGTTTTGTAAATAATTTAGCTTCACTACTAGCTGTTTCTTCGCCAAATTCATCTTCCATATCTTCTTGTTCTTGTAAAGATAAAAATGTCGAACCTTTGTCTGCAATGACCTTTTCTGCATATCTCATTACAAAGAATATTGAAATTAATAAACTAGTTAACCATAATACTGCTCCTAAAGCAATTATAACACCTTGATTAACTTCTATTCCTTGAGGAAGTGATGATACTGCTGCTCCAACTGCAAAAGGATTTACTGTTGATCCTAGTACACCAGACCCTGCTCCTAATAATACTATACTTGATGCTACTAATGTATCCATACCAGCAGCTACCATTGTTGCAGCTAATATAGCATAAAATATTACAGTTTCTTCAAGCATTCCGTATGTTGTACCTCCAATAGAGAATATCAACATTAATATTGGAATCAAGTATAACTCTTTTCCTTTTAATTTTGAAATTAAAACTTTAATTCCTTTTTTAAATGCTCCTGTACGGTTTATTATTCCTAGGAAACCTCCTAATATTAATACGAATAATGCAACATCTACTGCACTTTCAAAACCTAAAATAGGTGACATTAAAATTGTGGAAAGGCTAGCTCTTTCTACACCGCTTCCATTAACTATAGTACCATCAACATACTGTGCTTCTGGTAGAAAATATGTGATAACTCCTAATACAATTATAAGTAAAAATATAATTGAGAAAGAAGATATCATAGTTTTTTTTCTTGTTTTTTTTGTTTTCATAACTCTCTTCCTTTATTTATTTCATAGTTGCTAACATTACTGCTTTTATAGTGTGTAATCTGTTTTCTGCTTCACAAAAAACTTTAGATTTACTTGATTCAAATACTTCGTTTGTAACTTCCATATCTGTTATATTAAATTTTTCAAAGATCTCTTTACCAATTTTAGTATTTATATCATGGAATGCTGGTAAACAATGTAAGAATATTGCATCTTCTGATGCTTTATTCATTATATCCATTGTAATTTTATATGGACTTAGTAATCTAATTCTTTCTTGCCATACGTTATCAGCTTCTCCCATAGATACCCACACATCTGTACATATTACATTAGCATTTTTAGCTCCTTCATCTACAGATTCAGTAAAATTTATTGTACTATTATTAGCTACGGCTATTTCCTTACATATATTAGTTAATGTTTCTTCTGGCCATAACTCCATAGGAGCACAAGCTGTAAAATTGATTCCTAGTTTTGCGCAAGTAGCCATTAACGAATTTCCCATGTTGTTTCTTGCATCTCCGAAAAATGTGAAATTTAATCCGCTTAATTTTCCAAAATGCTCTTTTATAGTTAACATATCTGCTAACATTTGAGTAGGATGAAATTCATCTGTTAAACCATTCCAAACTGGTACATCTGAGTATCTTGCTAATTCTTCAACAATTTCTTGTCCAAATCCTCGGTATTCAATACCGTCATACATTCTTGCAAGTACTCTAGCTGTATCGGCAATACTTTCTTTCTTACCCATTTGTGAACCAGTTGGTCCTAAGTATGTTGCATGCATTCCTAATTGATTAGCACCAACTTCAAAAGCACATCTAGTTCTTGTAGAATCTTTTTCAAAAATTAATGCTACGTTTTTGCCTTCTAAATATTTGTGATCTTCCCCATTTTTTTGTTTAGTTTTTAGTTCAGCGGATAAATCGATTAAAAATTCAATTTCTTCCCTAGTGAAGTCTAGTATTTTTAGAAAATCTCTTCCTTTAAAATTCATTTTATTTTTCCTCTCTTATAAGTGGCATGCTCATACATCTTGGTCCACCTCTACCACGAGATAACTCTGCACTTGGCATTTCAATTACCTTGATACCATGACTTCTTAGTAATTCATTAGTTTTATCGTTTCTGTCATAAACTATAACTGTTCCTGGAGCAATACATAATGTATTTGATCCATCGTTCCACTGCTCTCTTTGACTAGCAACTAAATCGCCACCAGCACAAGGAATTAATGTAATATCTTTATTTAAATATTTTTTTAAAACATTTTCTAGTGAATCGTTAACTTGCACTACATTTAAATCATCTGTTGTTGTAGGGTCATCACCTTCTGTAATTTCATACACTTCTAGTGTTTCCATTATACCAGGATGATATGTAAATTTATCATGATCTATTTGCGTAAACACTGTATCTAGATGCATGAATGCTCTACTATTTGGAATTTTAAATGCTAAAACAGTTTTTACTTTTGAATCAGGGTCACCAAATATTCCTCTTGCCAAATCATCGATTGCCTCAGCACAAGTTCTTTGTGATATTCCAACTGCTACTATGTTTTCATTTAATATTAAAATGTCTCCACCTTCAATATTGTAATATCTGTATCTGTCATAATACTTTTTAATTGTTCCACTATACATTGGATGAAAATTAAAAATATATTCTGCATAAATTGTTTCTCTACATCTAGTGATAGAGTACATTTTGTTTAAACTTATTCCTGAACCTATACTTGCAAAATTATCTCTTGTAAAGTATAAGTTTGGCATTGGGTCTGTTAAAAATGCTCCTTCTTCTCTAACTAAATCTACTAATGTTTTTTCGTGATTTAGCTTTTTAGCACTTAACTCTTCTGCTTTAATTCCTTCCATTGTTTTTAAAACTAGTTCTTTTGAATTTTTAAAATTCAGTAAATATTCTTTTACAATACTTTTGTATTTTTTTGTTTTCAAACCTGCTTCATTTATAAATTGTATTATAAATCTTTCCTTTAATTCTGGTTTGAAATCTAATGTTTCTGCCATTAGATCTTCTAAAAATACTGTTTCAACGCCGAAATCATTTAATATTTTTACAAAAGCTTCATGCTCTTTAATTGCATTTGGTAAAAAAGGTATATCATCAAATAATAATCTAGATAATGTATTTGGTGTTAAATTTAATAACTCTTTACCTGGCTTGTGTAATAATACTTTTTTCAGTGGCATAATCTCGCTGTACACACTTATTTTTTCCATTTTTCCTCCATCTTCTTTATTAGGCCTATGCATGATGCATCTATCCTACTATAAAAAGTATAACACTGCTCAAATAAAAAAGCAATTTGTATTGCTTCACTTTGTAAATATTTTGCCAAGAAAATGCAAAATTATGCTAAAAAATTAATAAACAGAAAATTGTTAATAAAATCCCAATGAATAATCCTTTTTTTAAAGTTTTATTTTCTTTATAGCTTACTACTTTTGGAAATAAATCGTTTATTGAAATTGTTATCATGATTATTCCTACTATTAGAAGTGACTTATTTAGTAATTCATTTGAAATATATCTTTCTAAAAATAAAAAAGTTACTATTGCTCCGAACAATTCTGCTAAACCAGATAAAAATGCATAACTAAATGCTTTTACTTTACTTTTAGTAGCAAAAAATATTGGTACAGCTATACTTATTCCTTCTGGAATGTTGTGAAGCATTATTGATATACTTAATTTTAAACCTAAACTTTTATCGGTATAACTACTCATAAATGTAATTATACCTTCCGGTAAGTTATGGAGTATTAAAGCTATCATATTTAGTATACCTAATTTATATAGATTACTTTCAATATTACTTTTATTTATAATATTGCTAATTATTTTAATAAATATAAAACTTAGTAAAGAAATTATAATTATTTCAAGTATTCCTTTAGGTAAACCACTTTTATAAATTATAAAAATTATTGACTCGGGCACAAGCTCTGTAATACTTATACCTAACATAGTAGCAATAGATATTGATAAGGAAAATGTTATGAATTTATTTCTTTGTTCATTAGTAATTTTAAAAAAGATTATGAATGCTCCTAATGTAGTTGAAAGACCTGATAGTGCAGTAAGCATAAAAGCATAAACCATATTGACCACCATTAAATTATATGCTATTTATTACCAAAATTTTTCTTTTGTTTAATGTATTATATAATTTTTTTTGTTCAAAATATAATCAGGAGGATATTATGAATAGATCAAGTAATAGAAATAATAATTCTACAAATGTAAGAAATAATAATACAAGTAGACAAAATAGCAAAGCTAAAAATTGCAATTCTAATTGTAAAAGTAAAGAATGCTAATGAAACTTTAAAACTTTTTACTAGTTTTAAAAATTGGCGTGAGGATGATTTTTATAATCATCCTTTATTTTTGTGTTTCCTAAATGTGCATATATTTCAGTTGTAACTAGGTTTTCGTGTCCTAAAATTTCTTGTATGACTCTTAAATCAGCTCCATTGTTTAATAAATGAGTTGCAAAAGAATGCCTTAATGTATGTGGTGATATATCTTTAGATATATTTGCTTTTTTTGCAAGCTCTTTTAAAATCTTAAAAAAGCCTTGCCTCGATATATTAGTTCCTAAATTATTTAAAAAAACGTAATTGCTTTGCTTATTTTTTAATAACTTATATCTATGATTATCTATATATAACCTAAGGTATTTTATTGCTATAGAATTAAGTGGTGTTATTCTTTCTTTCTTTCCCTTTCCCATTACTCTGATTATGCATTCGTTGAAATCAATTTGTGATAAAGTAATTTCTGTTAATTCACTTATCCTAAGACCTGTTGCGTATAATACTTCAAGCATTGCTTTATTTCTATAGTCTATTTCTTTTTCAAGTGGTATATCTAGTAGTTTATCTACTTCACTTACTGATAAAAAGTTTGGAAGTTTTTTCTCTAACTTAGGCATTTTTATTCCTTCACAGGGATTTTCTTTCAGCAATTTTTCTTTAATACAAAAAAGATAAAATGATTTTATAACTGTTAAATAATGTGCTTTAGATTTTGGTTTTAATTTTAAATTGTAAAGAAAATCTTGGATATTATCTTTTTTTAAACTTAGTAAATTTTCATTTAAAAAGAATATATCAAAAATTTTTAAATTATATTTATAAGATTTATAAGTGTTTTCACTTAACTTCTTTTCATACTTTAAATAATCTAAATATACTTGTAACTCTTTTCTTATTATATATTCTTCTTCCATGACTTACCCTCTTATATAATTATACACTATTTTATGTTTTATTAGTAGATAATTAGGAGTAAATTTGTTAAAATATATTAGAGGTTATTATGAAGTTATTAGCAGATAAATTAAGACCGACTAAGTTAGATGAAATCATAGGTCAAACTCATTTAGTTGGTGAAAATAAAATAATTACAAATTTGGTAAAAAACAAAAAAATGTTTTCGATGATTTTTTACGGGAAACCTGGTATTGGTAAAACTAGCATAGCAAGTGCTATTGTAAATGATATAGGATTTCCTTATAAGTTTTTGAATGCCACAACTAGTAAAAAAGATGATTTTGAATATGCAATTAATGAAGCTAGAATGAGTGATGAATTCATATTAGTTATTGATGAGATTCATCGCATGAACAAAGATAAACAAGATCTTTTACTTCCTTATATTGAAAATGGAACAGTAATACTTATTGGTCTTACTACGTCTAATCCTTATTTTAAAATTAATTCTGCTATAAGAAGTAGATGTCATATTTTTGAACTTATTAATTTGTCATCTAGTGATATATTAAAGGGCTTACAAAAAGCTGCTAATGACCACTTGAGATGCACTGTAGATATTGATACTTTAAAGTATATTTGTAATCTTTCTAATGGTGATTTTAGGTATGCAATTAATTTGTTAGAAACAGCTTATTATTCTAGTGATGATGAAAGAATCACTTTAGAACTTATAAAAACTATTAATAGTAAACCTGTTTTAGCAGCAGATTCTAATGAAAGTGATCACTATAATTTATTATCTGCTCTTCAAAAAAGTATTAGAGGAAGTGATCCTGATGCTGCTGTTCATTATCTTGCAAGACTACTTGAAATTGAAGATTATGAATCTATTTACAGAAGATTATCTGTTATAGCTTATGAAGATATTGGTCTTGCTAATCCTGCTATTGGTTCTAGATTAGAGAGCGCTATTAATTTATCAGAACGAGTTGGAATGCCAGAGGCTAGAATTATTATGGGACACATTGTTGTTGAAATGGCTATTTCACCTAAAAGTAATAGTACATATTTGGCTATAAATGAAGCAATTAATGATGTGAAAAAAGGCTTAACTGGTGCTATACCTAAAAATATTGAAATATATAGTAAAACCTATGTTTACCCCCATGCTTTTGAAAATAGTTATTGCATTCAAAATTATTTACCTGATAAACTTAAAAATAAAAAGTATTATATACCAAGAAATAATAATGTAGAAAAAAATTTGTACAAAGCTTATGAAAATATGAAAGGAAATAAATAATGAAAATATCTATTATAGGAACAGGAGTTTATAGTTTAGCTATTGCTTATGCTCTTTCTAAAAATAATAATGAAATACATATGTGGACTCATGATAAAAACATTGAGCAAGAATTTTTGAATACAAAGAAACTAAAATCTATTGCTGATTTTGATTTTTCAAGTAATATAACTGTTTCTTCTTCTTTAAAAAATGTTATGGAAAATACTGATTTAATTTATATAGGAGTTTCTTCGAAGTTTTTTAAAATTACAATTAATCAAATGAAACCCTTTTACAATAAGAATACTCCAATTTGTATTGCCACTAAAGGTATAGATGAAGAAGATAATGATTTTTTATCAAATGTACTTGTAAGAAATTTAAATACAAAAAAAGTATCTGTATTATCTGGACCTACTTTTGCAATAGATATTATTAATGATGAACCTGTTGCTTTAGCTCTTGCATCGAAAAATGAAGTTACTAAAAATTTAGTTAAAAAAACTCTTTCTAGTGATAAATTAAAAATTAGAACATGTTCTGATTTAATTGGTGTGCAGTTGTGTGGTTCTATAAAAAACATAATTGCCATAGCATCTGGTATTGTAAATGGGATGGGATATTCTAATTCTACTACCGCTTTTTTGATAAATGAATCAATGCATGATATTAAACAAACTATTCATTTACTTAAGGGTAAGAAAAATACTATACTTTCTTATGCTGGAGTTGGAGATTTACTTTTGACTTGTACTAGTCCGAAAAGTAGGAACTTTTCTTTTGGTTATGTTATAGGTAAACATAATGATAAAAATATTACTTTAAAGTATTTGGAAGAAAATACAGTCGAAGGATATAATGCTTTAGTTTCTGTTTCTAAACTACTTAAAAAAAGCGAAGTTAAAATTCCGCTTATTAAAATTATAAATGATATAGTAATTAAGGGAGATAATCCTGAAAAATTAATTAAATTTTTAATTGAAAAAGAATAACTGCGAAGTTATTCTTTTATTATGTCATCAATTACATAGTGAGCTAAATAGATACCTGCTGTTGATGGAACCATCATCATTGATGTAATTATATTTTCTCTTTTTATGGGTAATTCTTTACTTGCCACTACTGGAACTGTTAAAGGTATATTTTCTTTTCTAAGTGTATATCTTAATTTTTTTGCCAGTGGGTCATTTTCAGTTTTTGCAAGTGTTGTTATATAAACTTTACTAGGGTCAAGTCTATTTCCCATGCCTGCGCTTATAATTATTTTTATGTTTTTTTCTTTTGCAAATCTTATTAATTCTATTTTAGCTTCCAAACTATCGCAAGCATCGATTATATAATCATAGTTTCCTATTTCGTTAATGTTATCTTTTGATAAATGCATGTTTTTAGCTTCAATTTTTATGTTTTCGTTTATTTGCTTATATCTTTTGACTGCTACGTCTACTTTATTTTGATTAACACTATTTATTGACGATAGTATTTGTCTATTTAAATTTGATAGTTCAAATGTATCTGAATCTATTACAGTAATATTTTCAATTCCACTTCTTACTAAACATTCAGCGGCTGTTCCACCTACTCCACCTATTCCTACTATTAATATATTTTTACTTCTTATTTTATTTAAGTTTTCTATTCCTATTAATTTTTCTATTCTATCAAACATTTTTTCTCCTAAAAAAAATGTCAAAGATGGGCCTCTAGATAAAACCCGCTCGCGCGAGGTGGTAGGATACATAAATAACTTTGGATCCTAATTCACTTAATGGACTAGTTTTCTAACCTGTTATTCAATTAATCCCCCGAATTATCTACATTAGTCGGTTTATTGAGGATCACCATCTTTGACAATTAGAGTATATCATATTTCAAAGTATTTTTCTACTCTATTTAAAAAAATTCACAAAAAAATCACAATTTACTCATTGTGATTTTTAAGATTTATTAAATCTTCTATAGTGATAGTTTCACTGCTGAATTTTGTTATATTAGAATTAACTTTCACTACCCAAGATGGACTTGCTACTTTTTGTCCAAATTCATTAATTGTTGGATTGTATTTATAACCGATAGATTCAACTGTTGTTAACCCTAGTGAAAAGTAACCGTTATTTAAAAGACTTACATATTTAAAAATTCCGTATTCCATAGTCTTGTAAGTTATAACTTTACCACCACTCATACCACCAAATATATTGTTTTTATATAGCATGGTAGATGCATTATAACCTGACTCTATATTTGCTATAGCTTTTAAAATTTGTACATTTACACTAGGATAAAACTGTGCAAAATAATCAATTAATGCTTGCATGTACTCTTTCGAATCATAATTAGGTACATGCTTATAATAAAATGCATCTGGATCTGTATCCATTAAGTTTAATGTGAAATAAAATAATTCGTGATCAAATGATTCATAACTAATTTCGCTTAAAACTGCATTAGGGTTTAAAATATTATTATCTTTGTTGTAGTTAATGATAGCTGTTTTAATGTAACCTTCATTTATTTGAAATGATTCCTCGTAAAAGTTAATAATATCTATATTTTCTTCGATAAATTTGTCTATTTCTTTGTTTATGTCATACGCATAACTGCTTTTATAGGTAGTAACGTTTGTTTCATAACTATTTTGATTCACTTCAATTTTTTTATCAAAAGTTAATGTGCTTATAATCATTATAATTATTATAAATCCTGCTGTATATTTTTTACTTACCTTTACTATGGTCTCGTACATTTATTTAAACACTCCTTTTTTGTGACTTATATATTATATCATATGTACCTTTTTTGTCAAATGTGCAAGCAAAAAGCAGTAGTAAACTGCTTAAAAATTGATGAATTTGTTGTTTTTTGTCGATGGTAAATCATTCAAACCATTCAATGCATTTTGACTAATTTCAAATGTATTTGTTGTTTCTGGCTCTGGACTTGGAATTGCTATTGGAACTGCTTGCACGCCAATATTATCTTCGCCTTCAACTTTAAAATCTTCTACTAACTGCCACGTTCCTGTTACATCACAACTTGATGAATATGGTGCTGGATCTGGTAAATCTAATTTTACAATCATCGGTATTTTGAATGCCGAACCAAAAGATACACATGTACCTGGTTGTAGAGTTTTTTGTTTTTCTAATATATCAGCACTTACTCCTGGTAACATCTCTTCAATATACTTAATATCTTTTGGATGTGTCATTTTGAATATTAAGAAGTTTGATATTTGGGATATTACTGTTTCACTCATCTCTACTGGTCTTTGTGAAATTATATTAAGTAATATACCATATTTTCTACCTTCTTTTGCTATACGGTCGAATATGTTATATCCTATTAAGAATGTATCATTGTCATTTTGTACATATCTATGTGCTTCTTCTAAAAATAAATGGAATGGAACACTTGCTCTTTTTTTAAATGATTTAGAAAATTGGAATAGTAATCTAGAATAAATTTTAACAATTACTTTAGCCATGTGATCATCTACTTCTTCTAAATTTATATTTATTACTTGAGCTTTTTCACCGTTTTTATAAGTTAAATCCTTTATGAATGAATTGATCGTGTAATCTTTTTTTACAAAGAATGAATTCATTTTACTATGAATAATAGCGTTTAATCTAACTTTTAAGATAATTGCTAAGTCAAATAGAGTATTATTATGCAAGAATCCTTCACTTATTAAAGCAAATTCCATCGCAGCTTGAAAATCTCTTAAATCAAACATTGCGTTACTAGGTACTTCAATGGATTCGATATTTTCGTCTACGTGTTTTAGAATGTATTCTGTTATAAGAACTGATTCTCCAAAATTACCGTTTGAATCAATTTCGAAACATTCACTAAAACTTCTTGAATAACCTAAACCTGGTATTACTGTATCAAAATCAAATTCTGGAGTATGACAAACCTCAATTACTTTTGAAACTTCATTTTTCTTTGTTTGTATAGTTTCATTACTAAATAAAATTGCTATTAATGCTTTTGCTATTAAATGATTTTTATATTTTTTACTTTTTTCTGTATTAAGAGAAAATATTTTAGCCATTTTTATTGTAGTTTCTATTATAGGTAACTGCGCATGACTTGATGCTTGTAATAATAAAGCAAAGTCATCTAGTGTCATAAGGTTAATTGGAATTTCTAAAGGTAAATCACCTTCTTCTGTCATGTTCGATGTAACAAATTTATAATGATATTTTTCATTATAAGTAGTTATCTTTGAAAAAGCAGTTTTATATTCGCCAAATGAATCGAATATAATTATATTTGAACCTATCGAATTTAGTGATGGGTTATTAAATATATTTTGCATTATTCTTGAAGTACCATATGATTTACCTGAACCAGAATTACCGAAAATGGCTAAATGGTTTGCAAATAAATTGTTAAGTTTTGGTCTTACTTTAAAACCTTTATAAATAGCATGATTTCCTAAGATTATAGATCCACCTTCTTCTGAACCAACTAATTCTAGTAATTCTTCTCCATTTATAATTCTTATAGTACTATTTAGAAGTGGTTTTCTTAATATACCATTTAAATATCTTCCATTAACAAATTCACCTAATAATCTTATTTTTATAATTTCTTTGTTAAGTTCGGAAATTTCTCCAAGTATTTTTTGTTCACCAGATTCAAATATTACATGTAAATTCATTAAATCAGTTGATGTTGCTTCAACTATTTTGTTTTCTACATGTGCAATGCTTTCTCCGATGTATAGTATTTTACCAAACATATGCGGCACCTCTTTTATTCTAAAAAAATTATATCATAGTTATTAAAAAAAAAATAGTCAAGATATATGATTTGACTATTTTTTTTTAATTTATAATAATTTAGATAATATTTCTTTTGTTATAACTGGTGAGGCTTTTCCTCTTGTTTCTTTCATAACTTGTCCTACGAAAAAGTCAAAAAGGTTAGTCTTACCATTATTATATTCTTCCACTTGTGATGGATTAGAATCTAAAATGTTTTGAACAATAGTAGTTATTTCTTCCTCATTTGTAATTTGAGTATTATTTTTATCAATAAAATTTTCAGGTGATTTTTCTTCTTCTAAAACTTTAAAGAAAATATCTTTTGCTTGTTTACTAGAAATAATATTTTTTTCTATATTATCTATTATGATTTTTAAATATTCTGGACTTAAAAATAAATCATTAATTTTAAGCTCATGTTTGTTTAAATAACCTAATATTTGAGATAATATCCAGTTTGATGCAGTAGTAGGATTTATTTTAAGTGCTACACATTTTTCAAAATAATCCGAAACTGCTTTTTCTCTAACTAATGTAGTTGCATCTTTATGAGTGAAATTGTATTCACTCAAATATTTTTTCATTCTTTCATTTGGTAATACAGGTATTTCTTCTTTGATTTTTTCTAAAAACGAAGCTGTTACTTTATATTTTGGAATATTAGGTTCGACAAAATATTTATAATCTATTGCATCAGCTTTACCACGCATGAATATAGTTGTTTCACTTTCTTCATCCCAGCGTCTTGTTTGTTGTTGCATTTGGTCATATGTTCCATCTTCTTTGGCTTCGATTTGTCTTTGAATTTCATAGTTAATGGCGTCTTTAACTCCTGTAAATGAGTTCACGTTTTTAACTTCGATTTTAGTACCCCAATTATCAGGATTGTTTTCATCTAAATCTTTCTCCATAATTGATACGTTTACATCACATCTTACTTGACCTTTTTTAGAGTCTGCTTCACTTATATCTGTGTACTGGTATATTCTTCTCATAGTTTCTAGAAAAGCTACTGCTTCATCAGCACTTCTAAGGTCAGGTTCTGTTACTAATTCTAATAAAGGAACTCCTGCTCTGTTATAATCTATAGTTGAATATGTTTCGTAGTGGTCACTTGATGCAGCATCTTCTTCTAGATGTATATTATTAACTCTTACTTTTTTCATTTCCCCTGCTACTTCAAATTCTAAGTAACCATAAATACCTACTGGTGCAGGTTTTGTTTCTTGAGTAATTTGGTAACCCTTAGGTAAGTCTGGATAATAATAGTTTTTTCTCTCAAAATATATGTGAGTTGGTGGAGTACAATTTAATATCATACCTGCTTTTAGAGCTTTTCTTACAGCTTCTTTATTTACTACTGGAAGTGTACCTGGAAAACCCATATCTACTGGCATAACATTTGAGTTTGGTAACTCTGAAAAATCATTTTTGGCACTAGAGAACACTTTTGAATTTGTTTCACTTATCTCACAGTGCATTTCAAGACCAATTAGTACTTTATATTTATCCATTACATGTCTCCTTTGCTATTTGATTTTTATAATTCATATTACTTTCTAATGCATATGCTATATTTAATAAATTTTGATCAGCATAACAGTTACTTGTAATTGAAACACCTACTGGTAAATTGTGTACAAAACCATTTGGTATAGAAATTGAAGGGAAGCCTCCGAAGTTTCCTATTTGTAAGTGTTCTTCTAATGCTAATAAATTTTTATCTCCCTTTTTTTCATTTTGGTCTAACTTTTTAGCAGGTCCAGCTGATACTGGTAATATTATCGCATCATAGTTTTCAAATATTTTTTTGTACTTGTCTACTACAATTCTTCTTAATTTTTGTGCATTATGGAAATATTTATCTTTATTTGTTCCTTCTAGTACGTACGAACCTATTATAAATCTTCTTTTGATTAGTGGTGAAAAACCATTTGTTCTGTAATCTTTCATCATTTCTATGTAAGTTTGTTTTTTACTTCTTGGTCCAAAAATTATTCCTGTCAAATTAGACATGTTACTTGTTGCTTCAGCACAACTTATAACCGTATATGCTGATCCTACTGCATTTAGTATTTTTTGATCAATTGAAACTTTTTCAACTGTCATTCCTAATTTTTCACATAACTTTAAAGTTTCGTGAAAGTTTTCTAAATGCTTAGTTAATTCCTCAGTTGGGTTAGCATAATTATTTATATTACATAACTCTTCTATATAACAAACTTTTTTACCTTCAACATTTTTATCTAAATCTTTATATAAATTTATATTACTTGAATCCCAGCTTGTCATATCTAGTGGGTCAATTCCTTTCATAGCGTCAGTTACTATTGCAACATCTTCTACGCTTCTAGCAAATGAACCACAAGTGTCTAAACTTGAGGCAAATGCAAATAGTCCGTGTCTAGAAATCATTCCGTATGTTGGCTTATATCCAACTACACCACAGTATGCTGCTGGTTTTCTAATAGAGTCTCCAGTATCAGAACCGGTTGCATAAGGATAAACACCTGCTGCAACTGCTGCTGCAGAACCTGCTGATGAACCGGCACACATTCTGGTTTTGTCCCATGGATTTAAAACAACTCCAGTATGACCAGTCGTACCTGTTCCACCCATACCAAATTCATCCATAACAGTTTTATTTAAAATTACAGCTCCAGCATTTTTAAGTTTGCTTACCGATGTTGCATCGAAAAAAGGAATGTAATCTTTTAGTGTATTTGATGACCCAGTTGATAAAATTCCTTTAGTAGAATAATTGTCTTTAACGCCAAAAGGTATACCTGATAATAAGTTATCAGTTACCTCGCTACCTTTTGCATTTTTGCATATTGTTACAAATGCGTTATGAGTAGTTTGAAGTTTTTCTGACTCTTTTATTGCTTCTTCAATTAAAGTTTGACTACTTACTTCATTATTTTTTAAATCGTTATGTAAATCTTTTATATTTTTATGTAAATAATTCATTATTCTCCTACCACCTTTGGAACTTCTACTTCTCTTCCTAAGTATTCATCACAGTTAGCTAATAATTCGTCTAACTCTGTAGATTCAACTGCAATATCTTCTCTAAGTTCATATTCAAAATCATCTAGTGCATGTGTCATTGGCTCTGCTTCACTTACACCATCTATTTCGTTTATTAGTGAGATGTTTTCATCAATTTCATGGAATTCATCTAAAACCATTTTATTTTCTTCTTCTGTTAAACCTATTAAAAGTTTAGCAGCGTACTTTTCAATTATTTCTTTTGAAATATTCATTTTTCCTCCTTTTAAAATTCACAATTTCTTGGTGTTCTATAATAAGGAATTACATCTCTAATATTATCCATTCCTGTTATATACATAAGTAATCTTTCAAAGCCTAAACCGTATCCAGCATGCTCACATGTTCCAAATTTTCTTAAGTTTAAATACCAATATAATTCTTCTTTATCAATGCCCATTTCGTCCATTCTGCTTGCAAGTTTGTCATATGATTCTTCTCTTTGAGATCCGCCACATAACTCACCTACTCCTGGAACTTCTAAATCTACTGCGGCAACAGTTTTACCATCAGTGTTTTGTTTCATATAAAATGATTTAATGTCTTTTGGCCAGTTGTAAATAAATACAGGTCCATCAAAATGCTCAGTTATATATTTTTCATGTTCTTTTGCAATGTCTTCGCCTTGAACTGGCTCGAATTCCCAAGTTTTTCCAGAATTTTGTAAAATTGTAATTACTTCTTCATGTGTTATTCTAGTAAAGTTACTATTAATAAGTTTTGTAAGTTTTTCTATTAATCCTTTTTCTACAAAAGAATCTAAAAATTTCATTTCATCATTTGCTTTTTCTAAAACATAATTTACTACGAATTTTAACATATCTTCCATATTATCCATTAATTTAGGTAAATCGCAAAAAGCTATTTCTGGCTCCATCATCCAGAATTCAGATGCATGAGTTTTTGTATTTGAGTTTTCTGCTCTGAATGTAGGACCAAATGTATAAACTTTTGAAAAAGCCATTGCAAATGTTTCTGCTTCAAGTTGACCTGATACTGTTAACCCGGTTTTTTTACCAAAGAAATCGTTTTTATAGTCGTATTTACCTTCTTTTGCAATTTTTGTTTTGTTAAGTGTAGATACATTAAACATTTCTCCTGCACCTTCACAATCTGATGCCGTTATTATTGGTGCGTGGAAGTAAACGTAACCTCTTTCGTTAAAATATGTGTGAATTGCCATTGAAGCTACACTTCTGATTTTGAATACTGCATTAAAAAGATTAGTTCTAGGTCTTAGATATGCTTCTTCTCTTAGAAATTCTCTAGTGTGTCTTTTAGGCTGGATAGGATAATCTTCTGGACACGAACCTAATAATTTTATATCAGTTGCTGATAATTCAAACGATTGGTTTTTTTCAGATGCTAAAACTGTTCCTTCAACTTCAAGGCAACTACCTACTAAAAGTTTTGCGATTTCTTCAAAGTTATTTAGATTTTTATCATAAACTACTTGAACTGTTTTAAAAGCTGTTCCATCAGATAAATCTATAAAACCAAAATCTTTTTGTTTACGATGATTTCTAATCCACCCTTTTATTACAATACTTTTATTTATATTTTCTTTATATGTTTCATATAATTTTTTTATTTCCATGATATCTCCTTATAAATTTTGTAGTAAATATTCTACTAATTCATATTCATCTACTTTTTCTTCTTCTTTTAATATATTATCTTTTACCGTAACTAATCCTTTTTGTAAATCCTCATTATTTAAAATTATTAAAAATTTACTTTCATAGTTATCTGCTAATTTAAATTGTGATTTTAAACTTAAATCGTTAATACATAATTCAGTTCTAATTCCATTTAATCTTAATGATTGACTAAGTTTTAAGGCGTGGTATTTTTCTTCATCACTAACTGCTAAAATAAATGCATCCATCGTTAAGTTGTTTTTTATACTTTCGTATTTTTCTTTTAATTCAATTATGATTCTTTCAAGTCCCAGAGCAAAACCTACTGATGGTATTACCGGTCCTTCAAGTGAAGATGTAAGTTTATCGTATCTTCCACCGCCACCTAAAGTAATATCTTTTTCATTTATAAATTCATAAACTGTTTCAGTATAATAGTCTAATCCTCTTACAATTTTTTCATTTACTACAAAATCTACTTCAAGCATCATTAAAAGGTCTTTTAACTCTTTGAATCTTTTCTTAGAATTTTCTGTTAGATAATCAGATATTTTAGGTAAATTTGTAAATATTTCTTTATTTGAATCAACTTTACAATCTATAATTCTAAGTGGATTAGTTTCATATCTTTTTTTGCAATCTTCACATAAATCTTCTAAATGAGGTTTAATATATTCCTTAAGTGCGTTTGTGTATGCTTTTCTACTTTCATCATCTCCTAAAGTGTTTATATGTACAGTTACATCATCTAAACCAAGTTCGTTAATAATGTTATAACCAATTGAGATAATTTCTGCATCTGCTTTAATGCTACTTGAGTTGAATGCTTCTACTCCGAATTGAGTAAACTCTCTATTTCTTCCTGATTGAGGTCTTTCATAACGATACATAGTTCCAAAATAATAATATTTCATCAAATCGTTTCTATTCCCGTATAGCTTGTTTTCAATTACACTTCTTGCTACACTTGCAGTTCCTTCTGGTCTTAAAGTAATTGATCTATCTCCTCTATCTTTAAAATCATAAGTTTCTTTTGTAACTATATCAGATGTGTCTCCAACTCCTCTGTGAAATAATTCACTTGATTCAAATATTGGAGTTCTTATATATTCTACATTGTATAAACTCATATAATTTTTCACTATTTCATTTATGTTTTCTAAAATAATAGAATCTTTTCCGTATATGTCATATGTTCCTTTTGGTTTTGTTATCATTTTAATTTCCTTTCTTAAATAAAAAAATCCTAGAAGCGTAAGGGCGAGATTTCTCCCACGGTGCCACCTTACTTCTAGGTCTTGTTTATTTTATCGCATTTCTGCGTTTTTCTGTTTTGTAAAAGTGTTTTTCTTATACTAATAAATGAATTCTTGCACCAAGTGAATTCTCTCTTTAATTTATATTGTATAATACTCGCTTTTCAGAAAAATTATCTATATATATAATATAATATATTACTTATTAAGTCAATTCTTATTGAAGAATATTTGAATTTAATGCTTCTTCTTTTATGCATGCTTCATTAATTAATAGATTAATTAGTGATGTACTTCTTAAAATGTCATTTTCTTTGATTTTTGCAATAATGTTTCCATATGCTGCATCGCTTATTTTATTTCGGTTTAAATTTACATATTCTACTATGTATTCTAAACTTTCTGGTTTATTATCTAAATTAAAACTTGTATAGTAATTTTTAAGTTCTTTATACAGTTCATAATAGTAAGGTTCATTGCTTTCTTTGTATAATGTTTGGATACTTTTCATAAGTTCATTAAGAGTAAATGTATATTTACTTTTAACAATGATTTCACTTGCATTTAATAGTTTAGTTTGATCAAACTCTTGTTTTGATTTTTGTAATAAATTAACTATATAATCATTGTTTGAAGTAAGAGTTTTTTTATGAGTTAAAATTTCTTTTTTACATTCTTTAAACTCTTTAACGTTTGACATTAAATTTATTGATGAAACCCTATCTAAATATGTTTCTGCAATATCTGTATAATAATTAATTATTTCTAAACTTGTTACTTTGTTTTCTTGTAAATGTTTTATATACTTAGTCACTTCATTTAAAATTGGATTACTTAACTCCTCAATTTGAGCTTCAGTAGTTACTGATGAAATTTTGAAACTAAAATATTTTAGATTTAAATATTCACGTCTGTCGTTTATATCTAGGTATAATTTGTCAAAAAACAGTTTTGCCTTAGTTATTTCGTCTTCAGTTAAATTTTCTAAGAAATATTTTTTGAAATATGCGCTTTCGATTTTTTTATAATCTCCTAGTTGTATACCATATTGTTTTTCATTTTTTCTATATCTAACAAAGAAGTTTACCATCGATTGATAAAATTTCATAGGTACTAAATCTGTAGAATCATAACCACGTTTTTTTATGTAGTTTCTTATTTTTATGCATTTTTCATACGTTTCTTTTTCTTCTTCTCTTTCTAAAATAGCAATTTTTTTAACAAAATACTCTTCTTCTTTGTCTAAATCTAGTAGTTTTTTTGTTATATGAGATTCTTGAATTTCTAATGCTTTAGCAAATAAGTTTATGTACTCTAGTTCTAAATTATTATTAACGATATAATTATAAATTAGAGTATATACATTTTTATCAATCTCTTCAAGAGAATTTAAAAATAGTGAAACTTTTTCTTCTTTTGATAAATTTTTATTGTTAAAATCTTTTTTGTAAAGATTTATTTTATCTTCTTCTATAGTGTGCTTTTGGTTTAAATTTCTTAGTAAAATATTTGCTTTTTCAACATTTAAGCTTATTTTTTCGTTTAAAAACTTTTCAATTACATCATCTATTTCTTTTTCGCTATTACTTAAATTTTGATTCATCAATTTTTTCTTGAATTCAGCTGGAATAGCAGTTACTTTTTTAGCTAAATAGCGAGAACTGATATTTGTTTTTTTTAGTTGAGTTAATGAGGCATTTACTCCTCTTAAAAAAATATAATATTCTTCTGTTTCGCAATTTTCTAATAATTTATTAAATATTTTATAAATTTGGTTTATAGAAATGTTTTTATTAACTAGAGGTGATATGTTTAGGTTTTTAGTTGTTTGATAATTAATATATATTTGCTCTAATGCATTAACTATTAACTCCTCACTTAGTTTTTCAGGTGCATTATTTAAAGTACTTTTAATGTATGCTATTATAATTTCTTTGTTAGTGAATCCATAGCTTACTTTGCTGAAATTATCATATATTTTTTGCAGGGTTTTTAAATTTTCGTAATTTTGATTTACTTCTTCTATAGAATTATGACTTCTTTCTAGTTCTTTGATAATCGGAAAAATTTTAGAAAAGTATTCATTAATTAAAATTTTTCTGTTTTCTGAAATTCTTTTTTGAAATTCTTTTTCTTTTAAATTTTCGTGATAATTATCAGCATTTTTATATATAATATCTAATACTTGAATTATATTATTGAATTCTTTGTCATTCATTGTTTTTTCATGTGTTTTTGTGAATTGTCGAATGAAATTATTTAGTATGGAAAAGATATTTTGCTCAGTCATAGGAAAAACAGTATTTATATTTCCCCCACTTTGGATAGTTTCTATTAATTTACTTTCGTAATTTTTATATGTATTCATAGCTTCGCATTTTGCTTTGTTTATTAAATATGATTCTTCAGGATAATTCTTTTCGATGTAAATTTTCATATTTTTAATATCCATGTCATACTCAGTAGCAATAGTTTCTAGCGCCTCTACAGGAGCATCGGAAGCCTTTAAAATTTTTATTACTTCAGTATAGAAACTTAGATAACCTTCTTTGTCTCTTAAGTTTTTAGGTTTTATTAAGTTATTCATTTGTATTTTTCCTTTCAATAATTTTTTTATCTTTTTTTGAGCTAAACAAATAATCATAAATTAGTAATGCTTTTTTATAAGTTTTTTTAATGCCATTTTTCTTTAGATTTGAAAACAACTCGCTAAGTTCTTCATCTGTTGACTCAGGGCGATTTTGTTTTATTAAACATTCAATTTCTTTATCTGTTTTGTGTGCGTTGTGCGAAGTAGCTACTATATTGCTATAATGAACTATCATTTGTTCTAAACTTTCTAGAATTTGTAATAAAAACATTGTTTTGTCAGTATCTTTTTCTTTTTCTATAAGCATTTTAACACTATCTTTTGTTATATATAATCTTTCTTCAGCTTTTATTAATGTAAATGCATTAATTTTCCCTGTAATTTTATATTCTTTATAGATTACATTATAAAGCTCAGCTGTAATACGTTGTGCTCTATAATCTGCTATGATATTTACTCTTTGTGTGCTGTTATCAATAAATTCCATTTCTTTTTCACTTAAATATATTTTACTAGCGTGATTAATTATTTTTCTGACACTGGCAATTTCTGTTGATAATTTATTTTCGTTATAAAGGTTTTCTTTTTCTTTTTCTAAATATTCTAACCCTTTTAAAATATTTTCTTTATATACACTTTTTTTATTTTCAATTAATTCGATTTTTTTAGTGTTATTTTGAATTGTTTTTTGAGTTTTTATATGATTCTCATGTTTTGTTATAATTTCGGAAATGCTTAATAAAATAAAATTCATTAAATCAGATGAAGGATTATTTTGGTATTTATTTTCGATATATCTATAAAAACTATTTAAATTATTATATTTATTAGGTTTATCATAATCTTCTTTAGAAATAAATAAATCAGTGAAATTTTCTTTGTTTTTGATTTTATTTAAAACTTGTTTTTCTAATTTTTCGTCTTCTGATGGTAAAATTTCATTTCCGAATTTTTTTCTTAAATAAAATCTTACACTTGAATATTGTAAGTTTATTTGTATGCAAATTTCTTTTAATACAGATTCTCTTTCTTCAACTGGTGTTTCAATTAATATTTCGAATATTTCGATATATCTTCTTTCTAAAGCAACTTTATTATGTTTTTCAGTGATATGTGTTATATTATATTTCATCTTGTCTTCTTCTTTCTCTTACTTTGTTTTCACTGTAATCTTGTTTTATATACCAATCATTTAATAAATTTATTATGAATTTACTATTAGTTAGATTACTGTGTTTTTCTGAAAGTAAGTATATTAATTTTTCTTCGTCGGTAGATGTTAAATTTAAATTTTTTATATAAATTGATGCGTTATTAGTGTCTAGTTTATTTCTACCATAATGTATAATGTACCATCTAATTGTTGAAATAGTACTTTTTATTTTTTCTTTAATATCTAGTGATAAGTTATCTTTTTCTAATTTACTGCTTAAAATATTAAGCTGAGGAATGCCTTTGTAATTTTCTATAATTAGCCATGGATTAATTAATCCTGTTTTTAGGTATTCTTCTATTAATTTTTCTTTTGTTTCTACAAATATTTTCTTTTCTTTATCTTTATTTAAATTTTCTCTAATTAGATCTAATTCTTGTGTTGCTATTTCAATATCTATCTTGGAAAAGAAGTTTTTCTTTAACTCTTGTTTTATTTTAGTTATCTGTATCAATATCTTTTCTATTTGCTCTAAATTATTTTCTTCTTGAGAAGTATTATTCATATCTTCTATTTTTTTTAAAATATTATTTTTTGTTTCTTTAATTTGCCTTTTTGCATTTTCTTTTGTTAAGTATTCATTCATTGCTTTGATATTGTTTTCTAACGTTTCTATTCCTTTATTTAAAATTAACTTTATATCGTATTTTTTCTCTTCTTTCAAAAATGTTAAAAAGGCGTTGTATAAGTTTTTGCTTATCTCGTTTTTTTTTGGGTCTATAAATTCGTCAAAAACATTTTTTAATTTGTTAGCGTCGTTTGTAATTATTGCAAGTTCTAACTCTAATTTTGTTTTTTCGAAAAATAGAAACTGTTTGCCTAAAGATCTAAAATCTGTTCCATCTTTTTTTCCTCTTTTTGCTTTGTACTTTAGCATTAAATAATATTTTTCTTTATTTAGTTTTTCTGCTGCATATGTAAAAAATTCATATGAAAAATTTGTTTCTTCGAAAGTGGTATAAAAAGTGCGGTACTTAATTTCTTTTGCTACATCTACTCCATTGGCGTCTAGTTCCATCGCCTTTCCAAACTGGCTTTTTTTGTATTTATAATCTAAATAAATTTGTTTTATTTTTTCTTCGTTGTAAAACTTGCTTTTTTTTAATTCTTTATGAATAGTTGCATATAAATGTCTTAAACTTTGTATATCACTAGCTATTATTGATTGTGAGTTATTATAATTCATAAAGTCCCCCTCTTTTGCAATATATATAGTACCATACTTGGTACATTTATTCAATAAAAAAACGATTTAACAATCGCTTTTCTTTAACTTAATTTTATTTGTTAATATATTGATTTTGATCTATTATGACGAAATAGTTTAGTGAGTCTAAAAATATTAGTTTTATGTTTTGATAATCATAATTTAAATCATTTTCTGTTAAAATATCTAAGATTATTTCAGAAAAACTATCTATATAATTTACTTCAAATTCAAAGCATAATCTTTTTACCATTTGTCTTGACTCTGCTGTTGTCATTTCTACCGTAGCTTTTGTGTAAAAATTTTCTTTAAATAATGATATATTTTCTTTGTATACGGCATTTAAATGATGTGAAAAACATATTTCTTCTTCGCTTTTGGCTTCTTTAATTGTGTTTTCAATTGTAGCAGTACTAATTTGATTTATATTTTTCTTTAACGTAATAACATCTATATTTCCCGTATTTATGAAATATTCAAACATTTTTTGTATTAATACAGCTTTTTTTTGAACCTGATTTTTTTCTGATATTTGTGAAGCTGTATTTAAGCAAAGATTAATGAAATTTTCTTTATCATCAAAAGCTTTTTTCTTTAAATATCTAATTTTTGATCGAAAAAGTATAATTAATTCTATGACTTTTTCCATGTTTTCGTATTCTATTTCATCATTAGTATGCATATTTATAATCATTTTGCAGTCTTCTATATTTTTTTTAATTGCTTCTTCAATATGAAGTTTAGTCAAGTTTTTATTTTTTATTAATTTGTACTTTTTTCTTAATTCCTCTATTTCTTCATATATTTTTTCTAGTTCTAATATAATAATTTTGTATTTAGTAGTTTCTTTTTTACTTTCAAATATTTTTTGAAAATTCCTATAAAAAACGTTGTAAGAAGTATATACTTTTTGTGTTGTTGCTAAATTTGGATCAAAAAATAAATATGTAGAATTTCTTTTGTTTTTTATATTATCTATTAGTTGTGCTAAATCTTTTTTGAACTTTTCTTTTTCTTCCTCATTTTTAAAATTTGTCATAATTACTCCTGGGTGAATATATTATCATAAATTTTATTTATCTTCAACAAAAAAATAATAAGAATATCCTTATTATTTTAAAAAACCTGTTATAATTACTGCTTCTGCTTCTTTTTCAGTTAATCCTAAAGTCATTAATTTTGCAAGCTGATCAGCAGCTAGCTTTCCTATAGTTGCCTCATGAATTAGTGTTGCATCTGTGCTATTAGCAAATACAGTTGGTTTTGCTAGCACTTTTGCATTTCCTTCTAATATTGCATCGCATTCACTATGTGCATAGCATTTTTCGTTACCTGTAAGGTTTGAGTGAAATTCTTGAACTGAGTTATCAGTTGCTACTGCTCTTGATATTAAGTGTGCACTAGAATTTTCACCATTAAGTGTTACATCGAAAATAGTTTTTGCAAACTGATTATCATGTGTTTTGATGTTTTCTCTTATAATTAAGTTTGTATTTTCTTTAAGATGTGCCTTTGTCTTTCTGACTGTTGAGTCTACTCCTTCAATTTGAGTAGTATACATCTCTAAACTAGAACCTGGCTCTAAATATATTTCAGTTACGGGATTTAGTATTTTCTTACTTTCTTTACTTCCTGTTCCAAAATGATTCTCTACATATTTAACTTTTGCATTTTTAGCTACATGAAATCTGTGAATTCCTGAATGCTCAGAAGTAGTTTTCGAACAGTTATTTATTCCACATCCAGCATAGATTGTTATATCACAGTCTTCCTCGATGTGAAAGTCATTGTAAACTTTATCAGTAATATTGCTCTCACTTACTATTACTGGTATATAAACATCTTCGTTTTTAGTACCTTTTTTTATTACGATGTCTATTCCCTCTTGATTAGTTTTACCAATTATATTAATATTTTCAGTTACATGTTTAGAGTGAAGTTTACCATTTTTTCTAATGTTGTAAGCACCATTTGTAATTTTGTTTATATTGGTAATTCTTTTTAATATTTCTTTTTCTTCTTCTAATAATTCTTCTATCATAAAATATGCTCTCCTATAAGATTTTCATAAGTACCTATGCTATGTATTTCTCCATTTTTAAGTAAAATAACTTCCTGTGCTATTTTCAATATTTTTTCTTGATGGGAAATTATTATAGTTGTTCCATTTTGATTTTTAAATTCTTTAAATAAATCTATAAGCTCATTAAAACTCCATAAATCTATTCCTGCTTCTGGCTCATCGAATATAGTTAACTCTTTTTTTTGAAGCAATACCGTCGCTAGTTCTATTCTTTTATGCTCTCCGCCAGATAATGTAGAGTCTAAATCTCTATTTATATACTCACTGTATTCTAAACCTACTTTATTTAATATATCTTTTTCCTCATCTATTGAAAGAACTTTTTTTGCTGATATATTTAGTATATCTTTGACAGTCAGACCTTTAAACTTTATTGGTTGCTGAAAAGCATAAGCTATACCTTTATTTACTCTTTGATCTAAACTTAAATCAGTAATATCTTCTTGATTTAAATATATTTTACCACTTGTAGGTTTTTCTAAGCCTACTACTAATTTCATTAGTGATGATTTACCACTACCATTAGGTCCTGTTATTGCAATAAATTTATCTAAATCAATTTTTAAATTAATATTATTTAATATAACTTTATTATCTATTATATATGAAATGTTTTTAAGTTCTAATAACATTATTTTTTCTCCTTTAAAACTTTAACCCACTTTGGATTGGAACCGATGATTTTTTTTATTTTGTTTGTTTCACAAGTTTCACAGGCATTTTTATCTGCATGCTTACAATTACATTCTTCATCGATTTTGAATGTTTTTTTTATATATTTTTTTAAACCATCTTTAGTTTCGTTAGAAACGTATTCACTAATTATTTTGACATCTTCTTTAGCTTTTGATTCAGGAATATTTAAAATACCTACAAAAAAAAGTTCTAATAAATCTTCTTTCATTATTAACTCTTCTGCTATTTTATAAGCTTCTTTAGATAAAATTATATTTCCGTAAGTTTCATAACTTATAAGATTTGCTGCATCTAATCTTTTTAAAGCTTTTGAAACTGATGATTTTGTATAACCTAAATTAGTAGCTACATCAGTAACTCTAATTTTACCTGTTTTTATTTCTAACATATACATTGTTTTTAAATATAAGTTTTGTGTTGTTTTCATTCAAACCTCCATTTGTTGGTTATGGTCAACATTTTAAATGATTATCTTTACTTTGTCAATGTTTTTCCATAAAAAAACAGACATTGTCTGTTATTTACTTTTTAATTCGATGTTTAATTCAGTTAGTTGTTTAGTCTCAACAACACTTGGACACTGACTCATTAAGCAAGATGCACTTGCAGTTTTTGGAAATGCCACAACATCTCTTATGTTTTCTGTGTTTGTTAAAAGCATTGTTAATCTATCAAGACCAAATGCTAATCCTCCGTGTGGTGGAGTTCCATATTTTAAAGCTTCTACAAAGAAACCAAATTTTTCTTCGACATCTTCTTGAGTAAGATTTAAAGCTTCAAACATTTTCTCTTGAACCTTTTCATCATGTATACGAATAGATCCTCCACCTACTTCATATCCGTTGATAACCATATCGTACGCTTTTGAGTAGCATGACCCTTTATCAGTTAAAAGTTTATCAATATCTTCATCTTTTGGAGCAGTAAATGGATGGTGAGTTGCCATATATCTATTTTCTTCTTCACTATATTCAAATGCAGGAAAGTCTACTACCCATAGAGGACTAAATGCATCTTTTGAAATTAGATTTAGATCTTTTCCAAGTTTGCATCTTAATTCACCTAAACTTGTTTTAACTACTTTATAAGTATCTGCTACAAATAATACTAAATCATTTTTTTCAAGCGATAGACTGTTTATTATAGTAGTTTTTTCTTCATCTGTTAAAAGTTTTGCTATTGACCCAGTTATTTCTTCTTCAAGTTTTAAAAATGCAAGACCATTTGCTTTGTAAATTTTAACGAAATCTGTTAATTTATCTAGTTCTTTTCTTGAATATTTATCTGCAGCATTTTTTACTACTAAGCAGTTTACTTCTTTATTTTTCATAAACTCAATTGAAGATGAGTTAAATAATTGCGTTACATCTACTATTGGCATTTCAAATCTCAAATCAGGTTTATCTGATCCATAATATTTTATTGCATCATCATATGGCATTTTCATAAACGGTGAGTTTAATTCTATATTCTTTACTTCTGAGAATACTTTTTTTATTAAATTTTCAGCTAAGTTCATTACATCTTCTTCAGTAACAAAACTCATTTCCATATCTATTTGAGTGAATTCCGGTTGTCTATCTGCACGTAAATCTTCATCTCTAAAACATTTAGCTATTTGGAAATATTTTTCCATTCCACCAACCATTAGTAATTGTTTGAATAATTGTGGACTTTGCGGCAGAGCATAAAAAGAATTTTTATTAACTCTTGATGGAACCAAATAATCACGAGCTCCTTCTGGAGTGCTTTTACATAAAATTGGAGTTTCTATTTCAATAAAATTATCTTTATCTAAATAGTTTCTTACTGCCATAGTTATTTTGTGTCTTGTAACTAATTTTGAAGATACTTCTTCTCTTCTTAAATCTAAATATCTGTATTTAAGTCTAGTGTCCTCTAAAGCAGTTGCATTTTTACTTATTTCAAAAGGTAAGTCATTGCTTTTATTTAAAATGTCAATAGCTGTTACATCTACTTCGATTTCTCCTGTTGCAAGATTTAAGTTTTTACTTTCTCTTTCTAATATGTTACCTTTAACACTAATAACAAATTCACTTTTTAATGTTTCTGCAAGTTCATAACATGTATTTTCTGGTCTTACTACTAATTGAATAACTCCACTTCTATCTCTTAAATCTATGAATATTAATCCTCCTAGATTTCTTTTTTTTGCTACCCATCCTTCTAAAGTAACTTCTTCATTAATATTTTTTATATTTAATGTACTAAAATTAATTTTTTTCATTTTTTTCCTTTCTTAAAATAAAAAGACTCTATAAATATAAGGACGAATGTAATCCGTGGTACCACCTTATTTCATAGAATCTATGCACTTTTTCTTTAACGCCGAAATTTGCGATTTATTTAACGTTTGTTGTCTTTTTTTATATTACTAACTATTAACTTTCACCTTGTGTTAATTCTCTTTTTAAGTTGTTTTATAAATACTTTTCAAACAAATAATTTCTTCTTAATTTTACACTTTTAATTGTGTTTTGTCAATCTATTTCTTAGTTTTTTCTTCCTTAGATCCATATTCTTTTTTATATATTCTTTTTATTTTTTTATATTCCATTTCTACTTTTTCATTATTCGTAAGGTGCTCAATACCTGCACTTACATAAAAAGATCCTATTAAGTTTAAATGAGTAAGAGCTATGCTTGGAGCTATGTATAAAAATATATATACTAGCATTTTTTCAAAACCATTTAACCTAGATCCTAAAGAACTAATTATTTCTTCAGAGTTTTTATCTGCAAAGTATTTTTCTAATGCTTCGCAAAAAAATTGTTTGTCATCTTCAGTTAATTCATATTTATCTAAAAAACTTATTTCATAATCAATAGTTTGCTCTATAAAATATTGATTTTTATATATTTCGTACTCTTTTTCTTCGCTAAATAAATTGAGTTTTGTTTTAGAAATAAATGGCAAATATATTAAAGAAGTATAAAGTATTCCAAGGTTTACTAAAATACTTGTGTATATAGGAATATTGTTTATATTTTTTTTTAACGTGACCTTCTTTTTTAAAATTTGTATTTCTTTAATTAACTCTTCTTTAGTTTTTTTATTTTCCATATTACTCTTCTTTTTCTAAAATGATTGTTACTGGTCCATCATTTACAATAGAAACTTTCATGTCTGCTCCGAATATTCCAGTTTCTACATCTATATGTTTTCTCAATGAATCATTAAAGTAATCATATAAAACTACTGCTTTTTCAGGTCTCATAGCTTCTATGTAAGATGGTCTATTGCCTTTTTTTGCATCAGCATATAAAGTAAACTGACTTATCGATAAAATCTTTCCATCTACATCAAGAATGCTTTTATTCATAATTTTATTCTCATCATCAAATATACGAAGATTTATTATTTTATTTATTAAATGATCTATTATTTTTTCATTGTCAGTATGTGTAAAACCTACAAGTAGTGTAAGTCCTTTAGAAATTTGTCCTACAATTTTTCCATCTACTTTTACATTACTTTCATTAACGCGCTGCACTACTATTTTCATAAATCACCTATTTCAGTAGATACACTTCTAACATTTCTAATTCTATATATTCCATTTATTAAATCTTCTAAAGCTATATTATCTTTTACTTTAATGTTTATTTCAAGTAAATCACTATTTTTTATTTTGGTGTGACTTACTAAGTTAGCATTTTTCTTCGTACATAACTCTATTAAACTTGCAATTATGTCTGCTTGCTCTGAAATTTTAATGTATAATTTAGTCAAATAGTAATTAGTAGCTTCCTCATTCCATTCAACACTTAATACTCTTCCATCTTCAATATCTATATTTTTACAATCTTCTTTATGTATTGATATTCCTTGACTTTTGGTTATGTAACCTACAATTTTATCGCCTTTAACAGGCATACAACATTTAGCCATATTTACCATTATATTTGATTCATTATTAATTAAAACTGCACCTTTACTTGAAGAATTGCTTTTTCTTCTATTAGTTTTATTAATTAGTAGGTCTTCAACAAGTGATTTATCTTCTGTTGTTAAATTTATAATGTAACCTGCTGTATACCTTAATGATCCAATTCCAAGTAATAATTCTTCTATATCGTTTAGTTTTAAATCTTTTAATATTTTAGTTATGTTTTTTTCATTTAAAACTTCATCAAATGATAATTTTCTTTTTCTTAGTTCTTTTTCTAAAAATGTTTTTCCTTTTTCAATATAGCTATATCTTAATTCTTTTGAAAAGTATGATTTTATTTTATTTCTTGCTTGACTAGTTTTTACAAATGTTAACCAGTTTTTATTTGGTTTAGCTGTAGCGCTTGTTTTAATTTTTATAATATCTTGGTCATTTAATTCATGTGTAAATGGAACCATTACATCATTTACTATAGCTCCAACTGTTTTATCGCCTACATTTGAATGTATTCTGTAGGCAAAATCTATTGGTGTTGCTCCTTTTGGAAGTTCTACTACATCTCCTTTAGGTGTATATACGTATATAACTTCTTTTAGGAAATCATTTTCAATATTTTTTTCAAATTCAATATCTGAATCATTATTATTTGCTTCAATTATATTTCTAAACATTTCTAGTTTTTGCTCCATAATATTATGGATTTTTTTAGTGTTTTTTTCTTTGTACGAAACGTGTGATGCTATACCTTTTTCTGCTATTTCATCCATCTCGTAGGTTCTAATTTGTATTTCGTATAATTTATTGTTTTCACCATTTACCGTAGTATGAAGAGACTGATACATATTTTCTTTAGGTGATGCAACATAATCTTTGAATCTTTTTGATATAGGTTTATATTTTGAGTGTATTAATCCTACTACTGTATAACATTCACTTTCTTTATTCACAAATATTCTAAGTGCTAATATGTCGTATATATCACTCCACTTTTTACCATTAGAAAGTTTATTATATATACTGTAAACGCTTTTAACTCTTCCTTTAATTTCATATTCAATATTATTTTCTTTTAATAATGAACCTAAATTTTGTTTCATCAAACTTAAATCATCTGTAAGTTCTTTTTTGCTTGCATCTAACTTTTCTAATATATCTTTATATACATCTGGTTTTAAATATTGTAAACATAAATTTTCAAGTTCACTTTTTACCCAGTTCATCCCTAATCTATGCGCTATTGGTACTAATATGTTTAAAGTTTCTTTTGCTTTTTCCTTTTGCTTTGCTGGATTAATCGCCCAGTTAGTTCTCATGTTATGAAGTCTATCTGCTAGTTTTATGTATATAACTCTTACATCTTCAGCCATTCCTACTAAGATTTTTCTTAAATATATAGCTGATTGATCTGTGTCATCCTTTAATTCTAATTTATTAATTTTTGTTAAGGAATCTACAATTTTTGCAATATCTTCACCAAAAACTTCTCTAATTTCTTCTTCGGTTTTACTTCCAGAGCTTATTACCTCGTGTATTAATGCTGCAGCTACTGTTTTGTTATCTACACTTAATTTTGTTAGAATTCCTGCTACTTCCAAAGGATGTGTTATAAAATCATCGCCACTTAACCTTTTCATCCCAGCATGCTCTTTGCAGGCATATTCATATGCTTTTAAAACGATTTTCTTGTTATCTTTATCTATTAAATTTTCACAAATTTGCTCAATTGTCATCTCTTTCACCTTCTTTACTATAATTTATAATATCTGCGTTTAATATATCTTCCACCATATCTGCAAGTGATAAATTTGCCGCATTTTTCCATTTGTGATCTTTGAAATAATTCCATAACTCTACTTCGTTAATGTAAAAATGTTTTAATTTTAGTTCTGCTGATCTTGTTTTTAAAGCAGGTTTTAATCTGTTATGTAATTCAGATAATGATTTGAATTTAATTTCTTCCATAAAATTTTTCACCTTGTCATATATTTATTATATAACAATTTATATTTTATTTAAAGGGAGAATAAATGAATAAGAAAAATATTTTTATAAAATCTACAATATGCCTTTTGATTGGGGGATTTATTACTAGATTAATTGGCTTTGTAATACGTATAATTTACACCAGACAAATAGGATCAGATGGAATATCACTATTTGCTATTGTTATGCCTACGTATTCTATGCTTATTACCATTGCTTCTTTAGCACTTCCACTTTCTGTATCAAAACTAGTGGCAGAAGAAAAAAGAAAAAGTGTTTCTATTATGGGAAATGCACTATTTTTAACTATAGCAATTAACTTTATCATAATTTTGTTTATGTTTTTATCGAGTGATTTTATTGCCACTTCTCTTTTAAATGAACCTCTAGCTAAAAATCTACTTATAGCTATGAGTTTAACTCTTCCATTTGTGTCTATTTCATCTATTATTAAGGGATATTTTTTAGGTAAACAAAATGCATTTCCTTATATGGTTTCTAATGTTTTAGAGCAATTATTTAGATTTGTAATAATAATGATATTTTTACCTATTTTATACAACATCGACGTTTACTATGCTGTTTTAGGAATTATTTTATTATCAGTTTTTTCTGAATCATTTAGTATTTTTGTTTTTATGTTTTTTCTTCCGAAAAAATCTAAAATACATAAAAGTGATTTAGCTTATTCTAAAGAAATAAAAAAAGATATATTATCTTTATCCGTTCCAATGGTTTCTTCAAGAATAATTGGTAATATCGGGTATTTTTTCGAACCTATAATACTTACTAATTTTCTTGTATTTGCTGGTTTTACTTCTCAGTATGCTATTTCTCAGTATGGAATATATAATGCTTATGTTATTCCTATTCTTACTATGCCGGCTTTCTTAGTTCAAGCATTATCACAAACCTTGATTCCTGAAATTAGTAAGTTTAAAGCATTGAATAATACTTTAATGATAAAAAAAAGAGTGAGGCAAACTCTGCTTTTCACTCTTTTAGTAGGTACTATTTTTTCTGTTTTTTTATATTTCTTTTCTGAGATTTTATTAAAAATCTTATATGATACTAATTTAGGATTATCTTATATTAAGATATTATCACCTTTTTTTGCTCTATTTTATTTAGAAGGAATATTTTATTCAATACTGCAAGGACTAGGTTTTGCAAAATTATCTTTTAAAATAACTCTTTCGGGTGTTTTCATTAAACTATTATTCTTAGCTGTTTTATCTTTAACTTTCTTAGGTATATATTCATTAATAATTGCAGAAATTGCAAATATATTATTTATAGTAATTTATTCATTAGTAATTTTCAAAAAAGAAAAAATAATTTAATAAATTATTCTGCATCAAAATAAATATAACATTTTTCAGTTCCGGTTACTGTAACTCCCATAGTTTTTGTTGAATCATTCCAATTTAATGAAGAACCGTTTCTACAATAACTTTTACTACTATTGTATGTATAACCTGTTTTAGGAAACTGTGTTAAATCAGACTCGAAGTACTCGCCAGTAACTTTATCTTCTAAAAGTATAGCAAATAACTCTTCTTCGTATTTTATTTCATTTTTTTTATTATTAAAAACTGTATAATAAGTTATAATTGCACCTACTAAAATAACTCCCAGTATCAATGATGTCATTATAATTTTTTTTTTCATATTATCACCTATAATAGAAGTATACTATAAATTTATTTTAATTTCAATAAGGATACAACTTATAATAAAAAAATGATATTATCATATCATTTTTCCTAAATTGAAATTTGAACCGCACCACGAAAGTGGTGTGTTTTTTTATAT
>CAYJFJ010000005.1:0-57307 GCA_964369845.1 uncultured Muribaculaceae bacterium
TTTTTAGAGAACCTGATATTTTACTTTTAGATGAACCTACTAATGGTCTTGATATGAAAAGTAAATCTTGGCTTGAAGAATTTTTAATTAATTTCAAAAATACAGTTATTGTAGTATCTCATGATAGACATTTTTTAAATAAAGTTTGTACACATATGGTTGATATTGACTACGGTAAAATAACAATGTTTGCTGGTAATTATGACTTTTGGTATGAATCAAGTGAACTTATTCAAAAACAAATGAGAGAAAGTAATAAAAGAAAAGAAGACAAAATCAAAGAACTTCAAGACTTTATTGCTAGATTTAGTGCTAATGCATCTAAATCTAAACAGGCAACTTCTAGAAAAAAATCTTTAGAGAAAATTTCTTTAGACGATATTAAACCTTCTTCTAGAAAATATCCTTTTATAAATTTTGAAATCGAAAAAGGTTTAACAGGAGAAATTTTATATTTAAGTAATATTAATTATGAAGTTGATGGTAAGGTTATTTTAAAGAATTTTAGTTTGAATGTTAATAAGGATGATAAAATCGCTTTGATTGGAAATAATGAAGTAGCTAAAACTGCTTTACTTAAAATAATATCTGGGGAAATTACTCCTGATAGTGGAATAATTAAAGTAGGTGCTAATACTAATTTAAGTTATTTCGCTAAAAATCATGAAGATTTATTTGAAAATGATGAAACTATGACTCAGTGGCTTAGAAAATATTCTACTGATACTGATGAAACTTTTGTAAGAGGATTTTTAGGAAGAATGTTATTTTCTGGAGATGATGTTTTAAAGAAAGTTAAAGTGTTATCTGGAGGAGAAAAGGTTAGATGTGTTTTATCTAAAATAATGCTTGAGAAAGGTAACTTCCTTTTAATGGATGAACCAACTAACCATTTAGATATTGAATCTATTACCGCTCTTAATAATGGGCTTACTAAATATTTGTCATCTTTTATTATTGCAACGTATGATCAACAATTAATTGATACTGCATGTAATAGATTAATTGAAATCAAAGAAGACGGATCTTATAGAGATAAATATATGTCATATGATGAATATATGGAAAAATTTTATAATTAAACACTTTTTAGTGTTTTTTTTGTTTGCAATATAGAAATTTTTATAATATAATTATTTATATGATATGGAGGATATTGTTATGAATCGATTCAAAGAAAAAAAAGTGTTGTTAATTTTAGTTTTAATTATGGCAGTAACTGTAGTTGGTTTATCGTTTGCATTTTTTGTGGCTCAGTCTAGTGTTGCTGCTAACACTAATGCTAGTGTTGGGACAGAAGCATCTGAAAAGCTCTTGTTTGAAAAAGGTGAAAACATCAATTTGATTGCAAATGAAGATAATTTTTCTTTAGGAAGCGGCAGTTTATCTGGAACTACTACTTCAACAGCAACTTTAATTGCTAATAAAACAGCAGGTACAGCATCTAAAAGTTATAACATTTATTTTGATATAGCTAAAAATAATTTTGTTTATTCAGTAGATGCTAATACTCCAGAACTTCTCCTTAAGATTGTAGATCCAGAAGGAAACGAAGTTACTACAATAGAAGGTTTTGATTATAAAACTGTAATAGATGCATCAACTGGTGAAACATTAACTGGGTTTGATATTACAACATTTTCTGGTTTATTTAAAGTAAGAGAGGATGAACCTATTTCTACGAATAGTTATACTGATGGCACTACTGAACAGTGGAGTGCTACTATAACTTTTGTTAATTTATCTACTAATCAGTATCTAAATGAAGGAAAAGTACTTAATGCAGATTTTGTATTATCTGAAGATAAAATGGTTCCTAATGAAATGATTTCTGGTCTAGATTTTAACTCATTAATGGAAACTTCTGGATTTAGAGATACAGTTACTCAAATAGTTTTCGATAAAGAGATTGATGGTAACTATGAAACAGCTACTAATAAATGGGATTTATCTGTAGCTGGTAATGAAGAAATTGTTGGTTATATAGAAAATAGTGGAGATGAACAAATTTTACACATTCAATCTGACAGAAGAATCTATGCTAATTCTTCACAAGAATCTATGTTTTCTAGTTTTTTAAATGTTACTAGCATAGAGTTTAATGATTGGTATAATACTGTTTATGTAACTTCAATGAAAAACATGTTTCACGCTAGTGAATCTCTAGTTTCACTAAATGTCAATTCATTTGATACATATAATGTAATTGATATGTCAGGATTATTTCAGGGTTTAGAATCTTTAACTAGTTTAAATATAGAAAATTTTGACACTAGTAATGTTGTGAGCATGCGAGATATGTTCGGATATATGCTAAGTATTTCTTATTTAGATTTATCTACGTTTGACACTTCAAAAGTTACTAATATGTCTAGTATGTTTAGACATACTTATTCGTTAGAAAGTATAAACTTATCTTCTTTTGATACTAGTAATACAACTGACATGAATTCGATGTTTTACAGTGCCAAGTCTTTAGTTAATTTAGATATTTCCAATTTTATAACTTCAAAAGTTTCAAATATGGATTATATGTTTGCAAATACTATTGGTTTGACCCAAATTGATTTAAGTACATTTAACACTAGTAACGTTACTAGAATGGCTAGTATGTTTAGTGGTAGTGGCAATATACAATCGCTTGATTTAAGTTCTTTTAATACAAGTAAGACTGTAAATATGTCAAATATGTTTAGAAGTATGGTATCGTTATCTTCTTTAAATGTTTCTTCATTCAACACTGAAAAAGTAACTAACATGAATAGTATGTTTTATAACTTGTCTTCAATGAATAGTTTGGATTTGTCTTCATTTAATACTAGTAATGTTACTGATATGGGACAAATGTTTAGAAATATGCTTAATTTGGAAAATCTAAATTTAACTAATTTTAACACTTCGAAAGTAACTGATATGTCATTCATGTTCAGTACTAATTCTAAGTTAACAGAATTAAATTTATCTACATTTAATACTAGTAATGTTACTAATATGTCAGGAATGTTTCATATGGCAGGATCTATAAGATCTTTAGATTTATCTAATTTTAACACTAGTAATGTAGTGGAAATGCATTCAATGTTTGATGCATGCGTTAATCTTACTGTTTTAGATTTATCTTCATTTGATACTTCGAACGTTACAAATATGTCTAGAATGTTTGTTGCAGCATCTAGAATTACAACTTTGAATATATCTTCTTTTGACACAAGTAATGTTATTAATATGACTGATATGTTTTCAGCTATGAATAGTTTATCTGGTCCACTTTATGCTAAGACACAAGAAGATGCAGACAATTTTAACAATAGATCAGTTACAAAATTAAATGAAGAGTTTACATTTGTGGTTTAGAAATTTATAGTAATTTATTTTGCATTTCTTATGTTCAATAATATTACTATTTTGTGGAGGAAAAATGAAAGAAAAAATTAAAGAAATTTTAAAAAGAAAGCGCATTAAAAAAATACTTCTAGTTAGTTCCTTATTTATTTCTTTAAGTATTATAATTTTCTTAATTATTAAATTGCGCTCATCACATGCAATAGGCGAAGTTGAAAACTTGAATGAATGTATAACTAGTAGTTTTGGACCTGAAAACGAAACACAAATAGAAATCATAGGTTCGCCTAGTTTGACTGATGATGAAGGTGTAAATATTACACCTATAAATTATACAGTTACTAATAAATGTGAAGAAGATGTACCATTTACAATTCAATTGGAAATTAATCGTAATACTACAATAAATGACGAAAATATTAGAGTTTTCCATAATAATACATTATATAATCTGCAAACTTTAGTACCAGTAATTAATAATAGAGGTTTGCATTTGTTTACTTTATACGAAGGAACATTATCTGATAATAGTACTTTTGAATCTGATTTTAGAATTTGGTTATCCGAAAATTTAGCCGATTATAATATAGAAGAAAGTATCTTGTCTGTTCAGTTGCAAGTTATTAGTTAAAGGAGTTTAGAATGAATGATAATACTAGAAAAAAATTATTACTTTTTGTAATTTTTTTAGTTTTTGTTGGATTAGGAATTTTATTTTTAATTTTCAACTCGGGTTTAAATAAGGAAAACAATTTAAATAATAACAATAATGGATCTAATATTATTGAGCCCGAACCAACACCTGAGCCAGAACCAACACCTGAGCCAGAAAAAACACATGAGACAGATGAAAAACATATTAGTGATGAAGAAAATTTGAATAAAGAATATAATTATTTAAATAAAAAATATGATTTATATAATAAAAATTATCCATATAAAACCAATGAGCCAGATCCAACACCAGATCCAGAACCAACACCAGAGCCAGTTAAAACTGTTTTTAGTTCTGTTGAAAAGATGTTGCAAGAAGATAAATTAATTAGCGGCTTAACTGTTAGTACTAATTCTTTTTATGAAGATGAAACAGGTGGAGCAGCAATTTACGAAATCGTGAGTTTTACAAATAACGAAGTAGATAATATGATGGTATTTAGATTGGATAATGGCTTATATGCATTATATTCTGACAAAAACCAAGTTATAACTCCAAAAATGATTGGTGCTAACACTAGTGATAATGAAGATGATTCATCCTTTATAGAAAGGATAATTTCTTCCGGATTTAAAAATATAGATTTGGAAGGTGAAGAATATCTTGTTTTTGACCATATTAATATTAGTAATTTAAGTGACTTAACAATAAATGGTAATGATGCTTCGTTTATCATTAATAATGATGTTACTTTATTAGTTGCAAATTCAAATAATATTATATTAAGAGATATTGATATAACTACTTCTTCTATTGATTCGGGGCAAACATTTAGTAATATTCAATCAAACAATTTTAATATTATAGTAGAAGACAGTTCGAAAGTCACTTTCGATTCTGTGGATATTAAAGTAGTTTCTGATGAAACTTTAATTAAATCTATTAATTCTGCAGACCTATCTTATAATTCTGGTGAAATAAATTACATTTCTTCAGAAAATTTCGTTGACAAAATTATAATATTTGATGGTACAATTGAAAATATGATTAGTAATAATATAAATATTACTTCGTCTATCGAAAATATTTTGAGTGTATTCAAAAATGTTAATAATAGTAGTTATAATAAATTAACTGTAGATGCCAACATTAATAATTTGTTTGATAACGTAAAATTAATTAATAATAATGAGATCATTTTAAATAATAGTGCTGACATTTTATTTCTTAATACCTACGAAGAAATTTCAAATAATAATGTTGAAATTAATAATCATATTAATAAAATATTTGCTTTTGATAATATTAATCTATATAGTAATTTAAATATTTATTCTAATATGATTTCTAATAATTTTGATGAAATATCTAATAATGAAATTTCAAAGATGTTTTATGTTTATGATTCTACTTTTAATGATTATTTAATTAATTTTTATCAAAATGAAATTGTTGGGGATAATATAAACGAAAAGGGATACCTTTTGGAACATATTATCACTAGTGATAACGAATCAATTATATTTAACGATAATCTTATAGAAGGTTATGTTCAACGATATACTTTAAATAGTCAATTATCTAAAAATATTATTAAACCTAAAATAGATAAAGAGTTGAGTAGTTTTGAATATTTGAAAAGTGATAATTCATTAACTGAAGGTATGATTGTTAAAACTACTAGTTACTATGAAAATTTAAATAAAGGTTCATCATATTATTATATTACTTCTGCTATAAATGTCCCTGAAAAAGAATATGAAATCTTCAGTATAGCTAATTCATTATTCGCAATAAAGTATGATACAGGAGAAGGAGTTTCTGTAAATCAATTCGGAGCTTATGGCAATTCAATAAATGATGATTCTTCTGCTATAATTGCTGCTTTAAATTCTGGGTATGATTATGTGTATTTTGAAGATGGCGAATATTATTTCGATGATAGAATTTTAATTTCTGAAGTTTCTAATATTATTATAGATGGTAGAGATCAACTTTTATATTATGATGATAATTTTGAATTAGGTCAAGGAACTAGCATGTCTGAGTTTGCTATTAGAACTAAATATATTGATAATATTCATTTTACAAACTTAAATGTCGAATCTAGGGTTTATGGTGATATAAAAGTTATAACACAACTAGGTATTTTAGATAGTGATAATATTTCCATAGTAGATAGTAGATTCTATGTACCTGAAAATTCTTCAAGACATAATAATATTGATTTATATAGCGCTTGGAAAAATGTTGTCATTGATAACAATATAATTTATAATTATTCAGATAAAGAAGCAGGTGGAAATATTTGGATTAGGGATATTTTTAATAAAGGAAGTTCTAATTTGACATTTACTAATAATGACTGTATTAAAGTTAGCCATGATGAGTTTTTAGCAGTGTTTTCTGGTTCAATTGATAATGTTTATATTGCAGAAAACAGTTTTGTGTCTGAAATGTGGGAAGCAACTGCTAGTGTTATGAATATTACTTTAGGTTCGGCATCTTCTGTTCTTGCATCAAATATAATATTTGAAAATAATTATATGTATGGACATGGTACTGGTGGAGCTATTTGGAGTACAAATGCTAAAGATGCAATCGTTAGAAATAACGAAATTATATTTGATAACGTTTCTCTTCCTGGAGAAAACACTTCGGTAAGAGTAATAAACGGTGATTTTGCACTTTTTGAAAACAATAAGTTAACTGTTAATGAATCATTAGATCCTACTGATAAAATATCAAGTGTAATTGCTGGAGTAGATACTGTAAAAAATAATGAAATTATTGTAGATTCTATAGCGTATACTATTTTTAATTCTGTAGAGTATGCTAGTGATAATAATATAACTACTAATAATTTTGTTAATAGGGTTATGTTTGAAAACTATGAATTAATTAATAATACATTCAATATAAATGACGATGTTGAAAACTTATTTTATTGGGAGTTTGAAAGCTTGATGAAAGATGTAGTTTATTCTAATAATATTATCAATTACAATAGTCAATTATCTGGAGAATATAACGCAAATAAATCTTTGATTAAAATAAATCAAACTGAATTCGGTGAATATTCTATGACTTTGTCTAATAATGTTTTGAATACTGTATATGAATCAACTAATAATTTATTATTGCATACTAATGTTAATTATGAGAATGTAAGTAATTTTTATTTTAACTCTAACAACTTTGGAATATTCTCTAAAACTTCATTATATCCGTCTAATAAAAATAATGTTGTAGTAGTGGAGTAAATTAGCTTATTTTAACTGAGAAACGTATAACGTTTCTTTTTTTTACTAAAGTAAAAGATAATGGTTTATATATTTTCATTTTACTTGAAATATAATTAATTTTATTATATAATTTATAAGAAAGATAGGGAAAATTTATGAATAAAATATTACATGATAAAAAGCTTTTATTATTATTGTTAATTGCTCTTTCAGTAGTGGTAATTGGATTATCTTTTGCATATTTTGTAATGCAATCGAGTGAAGCTGCATTAACTGATGTTAATGTTGGAACTGATGTTAGTGAGAAGCTAATATTTACTAAAGGCGAAGATTTAAACATTATTGCTAATCAAGAAAATTTTGCCGAAGGTGATGGTAGTATATCAGGAACAACTGCTTCTAGTGCTACTTTAATAGCTAATAAATCAGCTGGTAGTGCTTCCAGAGTTTATAATATTTATTTTGATATTTCTAAAAATAATTTTGTTTACACTGTAGATGCAAATACTCCAGAACTTTTACTTAAAATTGTAGATCCTAGTGGAAATGAAATTACTTCTATCGATGGTTTTACTCATAAAACTATAATTGATTCATCTACTGGAGAGACTTTGACTGGTTTTGATATAACTACTTTTAATGGACTTTTCATAGTAAAAGAAGATGAAGCTATTACTACAACTAGTTATACTGATGGAACAACGGAAAACTGGAGTGCAACTATAACTTTTGTTAATTTAAATACTGACCAAGTGTTGAATGAAGGAAAATCTTTGGACGCTGACTTTATTTTAACTGAAGATAAGATTATACCTAATGAAATGATTTCTGGAACAGTTTTTAATGAATTAATGAAAACAACTGGTTTTCGTGATACTATAACTCAAATAGTTTTCGACAAGCAAATTGATGCAAATTATGAAACTGCTGTAAATAAGTGGGATTTATCTGAAGCTGGTAATGAAGAGATAGTTGGTTATATTGAAAATAATGGAGCAGAGCAAATACTTCATATTCAATCTAACAGAAGAATTTTTGCTAATACTGTTCAATTTCAAACTTTCTCTCAATTTTCTCTTTTAACTTCTTTAGAATTTAATGATTGGTATAATACATCTAATGTTACAAACATGATAGGTATGTTTGCGATAATTCCTAAATTAAGTAGTTTAGATGTTAGTTCTTTGGACACTAGTAGTGTTACTAATATGATAGCCATGTTTCAAAGAATTGATAATATTAGTCATTTAGATTTGTCAACTTTTGATACTAGTAATGTTACTCACATGGGTGGTATGTTTGCTTTTTCTCCGGGGTTTATAAATATAGATTTAAGTAATTTTAATACCTCTAATGTGGTAGACATGAGCTCAATGTTTTACGAAACTAATATGACCAGTTTAGATTTGTCACATTTTGATACATCTAATGTTACTACGATGGAAGGTATGTTTTATAATAGCGCAAAATTAGCTTATTTAAACATTGATAATTTTGATACCAGTAAAGTTACTACGATGGAAGGTATGTTTACTAATACAGCACTCACAGAATTAAATTTGAGTTCCTTTGATACTTCAAACGTTACTACTATGACGGCTATGTTTAGAGATGTTAAAAATATTTCAAATTTAGATTTAAGTTCATTTAATACAAGTAATGTAACAATTATGAATTCAATGTTTTATAATATGTCGTCTTTAGAAAGTATTGATATTAGTTCGTTTAATACATCTAAAGTTACTAATATGGGTTTTATGTTCCGTAATACTGCCTCTTTAGACTCTCTAGATCTTAGTCATTTTAATACTAGCAATGTAACTTCCATGACTGCGATGTTTTATGATGCTAAATCTTTGACTAGTCTTAACTTAAGTTCGTTTAACACAGCAAAAGTAACTGATATGTCTTTTATGTTTAGAGGCGTTAGTGTTCTTACTACACTAGATTTAAGTTCTTTTGATACAAGTTTAGTTACAACTGTTGAATCTATGTTTTCTTCATCGCCTTCTTTAATTGGTAATTTGAATGCTAAAACACAAGCTGACGCAGACACTTTTAACAATAGAGCAGAAACTGGACTTACTGGTAATGCAACATTCATTGCCACTGAATAAAGATAAGTTAAACTTGTCTTTTTTTCTTTTTGTGTTTATAATATAATTGAAAAGAGGACAAATGGAAAAAGAAATGTTAGATTTATATAATATTAATGAAGTTTTTACTGGTGAGACAATACTTAGAAGCGAAAGAAAAAATATATCTGAAGATAGATTTTATATGATTTCTGCTATAATAATCGAAAATCATAATAGTGAATTATTAATTCAAAAAACTTCTGATAATAAAGGTGGTAAATTAACTTTAACTGCTGGTCATGTGAAAAGTGGTGAAGACGCTGCTACTTGCATTGTTTCAGAAGTAAAAGAAGAATTAAATTTAGATATAAAAAAAGAAGATTTGAAATTTGTATCTAAATTCAAAACTGATAATCAAATATGGAATGTATTTTATGTTAAAGTTTATGCTTCTGATGAAGATATAACTATATTAGAATCTGAAGTAAAAATGGCAAAGTTCATTGATAAGAGTTCTTTAAAAAAACTTTTATTTAGTAATGATTTTGATAAAAAACATAAGGGAGTTATACTAGATTTTTTACTAAAGGGAGGTAAATAATATGAATAATGAAATTGACTTACAAAAAAATAAAGTGATATTTATTGATTTAATAAAAATCACTTATGATACACTTGATGGAGTTCCTCAATATATGTCAGAGGATAATTTATCATTTAATGTTAGAAGTGTATTAGATAATTTAAATACTTATATAGCTTTTATGGATAAAAAAAATATTATAAATAGAGAAGAATTTAATGAATTAGTATTTGACTTTAAAGAAAAATTAAATACTTTTGGTGGACTACTTTGTACAAATAAACAATATTTTAAAAAGTGTTTTGAAGTTATAATTTTAGCTAATTCTTTTTACTATAATCTTGTTAATGAAAAAAAAATAAATGCTTTAGAGCTTATTAATCTTTTACCAAATTATACTGATGAATACACAAACACTGATAAAATAAATGCTTTTTCAGATATAGTTGATAAAATTAACAATCCTATAATGCAAGAAAAAAACTTCTAATTGTTGAAGTTTTTTTGTTCCCATAAATCTTTTTTAAAACCTATTAGAATTTCATTATCCATTAATAAAATTGGCCTTTTTATAAGCATACCATCTTCCCTTAATAATTTTATTTTTTCATCATCAGTCATATGTATTAATTTATCTTTTAAATTTAAATTTTTATAAATCAGTCCGCTTGTATTAAATAGTTTTTTGATTTCTATATTATATTTATTTATCCATAACTTTAACTCTTCGTAAGATGGGTTATTTTCTTTTATGTTTCTAGTTTTAAAGTTTAAGTGTTTTGAACTTAAAAAATCTACTGCTTTTTTGCATGTTGAACATTTTGGGTAATAGATTATTTCCATACTTTCTCCTTTGCACTATTATATAATAATTTTTTTATTTTTAAAATATAATATACTATTATTGCTTTTGAAAATTTTAAATGGTATACTTAATTTATGATAGGGGAGCTAGTAAAATATTTTGGAATTATTTGAGAGCTTTTTATTTTTTGGAGGAAGTATGAAGAAGTTATTTGTCTTTTTGTTTAGTGCATCGTTGTTTTTTGTGGGGTTAGGTAATGTAAGTGCATTTTCTGCTAATATGAGTTTTGAAACGAGTTCAAGTACTGTTGTTGGTAGTCAAATTAAGGTTTTAATGTATATAACACCTGATAATGAAGTTACTAATGGCCTTGGTTCAATCGGTGGTTTTTTAGAATTTGACGAGTCTTTAGTAGAGTTTGTATCAGCAACTCCTAATAATTCAACAGGACTTAGTTTTTTTCCTAATGATGAAACTAATAAATATGCCATAATGGATTTTAGTGGTGGAACAAATGCACCTAAAAGTAAGACATTATTATATACTTTTACTTTTAATGTAATAGCTGCTGGTAATGCTACATTTTCTTATTCATCTTTAGAAGTTACAGATACAGTTCCAACAACTGTTCCAACAACTGTTAGTAATTTGAATTTAACCTTAGAAGAACCGTCTAACAATAATAATTTATCTTCACTTTCAGTGACTGGGCAATCTTTAACTCCTGTATTTAATCCTGATGTTACTACTTATAATTTAACTGTTCCTTATACAGTGTCTAGTGTAAATGTTTCTGCTGCTACTGCTTCTAGTGCTGCTAAAGTTTCTGGAGCTGGTAATAAATCTTTAAGTTACGGTAGTAATACAGTTACTATTAAGGTTACAGCGCAAAATGGTGATGAAAAAACTTATACAATTAATATTACTAGAGAATCAGATACTAGAAGTACTGATAACAATTTAAAAAGTTTAACTTTTGAATCTTTTAATATTACTCCAATTTTTTCATCAAGCACTACTTCTTATAGTGTAGTAGTTCCTTATAATGTTACTACTGGTGACGTTGTAGCAACTACTAATAATAGTAAAGCTAGTGTAGTAATCTCTGGTAATACTGACTTTGAAGTTGGTACTAATGAAATAACTATTAATGTTACTGCTGAAAATGGCTTAGTAAAAACTTATACTTTATCTGTTATTAGAGAAGAAGAAGTAGTTATTGAGAAATCTAGTGACTCTTCACTGAAATCTTTGGAAATAGAAAATCAAGAAATTAATCCTGAATTTTCTGCTGATAATACAATATATAATTTAAATGTAGAAAATGATGTAACTAGTTTAAATGTTAATGCTTTAGCTAATCATGATAAAGCTACAGTTAGTATAACGGGTAATACTGATTTAAAAGAAGGAATAAATTCTATTATTGTTAAAGTTACTTCTGAAAGTGGTAGTGTTACAAGTTATATTATAAATGTTAATAGAAAAGAAAAGGTTATTACTACTACACCTGTTACTAAATCTAATGATTCTTATTTAAAAACTTTGGAAATAGAAGGGTATAAAATTGAATTTGATAAAAATTTAAATAGTTATAATGTTACAGTACCTTTTGAAGTATCTTTTCTTGATATAGAGTATACTACTAATAATTCTAAAGCTAAAGCTAGTATAACTGGTAACTCTAATTTTGAAATAAATGCAGTTAGTTCAATAGAAATAAAAGTCACAGCAGAAGACGGTAGTTTAAGAATATATACTATTAATGTAACTAGAAGTCCGTTATCTAGTAATAATGAACTTAAAGAAATTATTATTAATGATGAGGCTTTAGAAAATTTTGATAGTAAAGTTACTGAATATGATATTACTGTTACAGCAGATACAAAAGAATTAGTTTTATCAGCTAGTGCGTTTAATCCTAAAGCTGATTTAAGTTATGATAAAATTACAACTTTAGAAAATGGAAATAATACTATAATTATATCTGTTGTTGATGAAAATGGATTTACTAAATATTATAGGTTAAATGTTTTTAGAGAAGAATCTGAATCTAACTTTTTACTATATGCAATAGCAGCTGGGATTACTTTATGTTTCTTATCAATAATTTTAGTATTAATAGTAGTTCTTAGAAAGAAAAAAAGTTATAAAAAATATAAAGATCATTCTGTAATTGATTTTAAACCTGAATTTAATTTTAATTCTAATAACGGAAATGTTAAAAGTTTAGATAATTCTGTAGATAACAAGTTACCAGATGTAACTAAAGATATTCCGTATGATCCTTATGATGATATTGTTACCAAAGATGAAATTATAGATGCAATAAAAAATAAAGATGTTTCAACTCTTAAAATGCTTTATGAACAAGAAATGCTTAATAGAACTAAAGAAAAATTAAAAGAAGATGATAAGAGGGAATATGAAGACTAAAATTTTAACTTTCATATTCTTTTTTCTTATATTTACAACTGATGTTAATGCAGCTTCTTCATATTTTACTGGTAATAAATCAGCTAGTGAAGGTTCTAGTGGAACAGTAGCTTTTTATGTTAATGGAAATGGCGAAAATGTAGGTACTGTTGGGGGTTATATTTCTAGTTCTAATCCTTCTTGCATTTATATAACTGCTGTTAGTGGTTCATCTAATAATGTTTCTGACAGTAAATACAAATTTGCTTATGTTGATTTTTCTGGAGTAGGTTTTGCTACTTCTAAACATTTAACTACTGTAAGTTATGAAGTTAGAGGATCTAATTGCTCTGCTTCAATAACATTTACTAATGATAGCTCTACTACTGCTTCTGCAGAAGTAATATCTCTTTCTTCATCTAGTATTAGTATTTCTGTTTTAAGTGCCGATAACACTTTATCTAGTTTAAGTACTAATGTTGGAAATATTAATTTTTCTTCTAATGTGTTAAACTATTCTTTAAGTGTAGATAGTGATGTATCTAGTGTAAATGTTTCTGCATCAGGTCCATCAACTGCTACTATTTCTGGAACAGGTACTAAAAATTTAAGTTATGGGTCTAATAAACTTAATGTTGTAGTTACTGCTGCTAGTGGTGCAAAAAAAACATACACAATTAACATTACTAGAAAAGATGATAGAAGCAGTGATAATACGCTAAAGAACTTAACTGTAGACATAGGCACTTTATCTCCTGAGTTCAGTTCAAAGACTACTGATTATTCTCTTTTAATTCCTTTTGAAAATGATTCAGTTAATATAAAAGCAACAGCTAATGATTCTAAAGCAAGTGTTAGCATAAGTAATACTTCTGGATTTATTTCTGAAGAAACTAAAGACGTTATTGTTACTGTTAAAGCTGAAAATGGTAGTGTTAAAACATATACTATAGCCGTTACTAGAGGGAAGGATCCTAACAAACCTTTATCTAGTGATAATACTTTATCTAGTTTATCATTATCAACTGGTGTGTTGTCTCCTAGTTTTACTTCTGATAATACTGATTATTTAGTTTGGCTTCCTTTCGAAGTTACAAATATAGATATTGAATTTGCATTAACTGATACTAAATGGGCTAGTTATACATATGATAAACCTGATGAACTTAGTGTCGGACTAAATGAACATGTTATAACTGTTAATGCAGAAGACGGTAGTGAAAGAGTTTATACCATTAATGTTATGAGAGGTTATAGTTCTTCCACTAATCAAAAACGTGATAGTTACCTAGCTAGTTTATCTATTATAAATGGTAAGCTGAATGAGAATTTTTCTTCAAATCTTTTCACATATACATATAGTGGTAATGATATTAAAATTGAAGCTATAGCTAATTATGAAGATAGTAAAGTAGTTGTAAGTGAAAATGATGGTATTTACACAATATATGTAGAAGATGTAAATGGACAGTATTCTGTTTATTTATTAAAGCCTACTGAGTTTAATTATTACTTAATAATTATAATTGTTTTAATATCATTTGTGTGTTTATATCTAGTTTATGATAAAATTATAAAGAAGAAATTACATATAAAACCTTTACAAAAAACTAAGAAAAAAATAATTAAAAATAAACGTTAAATTGCCTTTAGTAATTTAACTTTTTATTTACAACTATATTGATATTATGTTTTGCAAAGTTTGTTTATACTTTTATTGATTATCAATATTTAAAATGATATAATTGATTATAGTAGAGTAAAGTAGGTAATGTATATGTTTTGTAAATTAAGTAAAAATAAATTAAATAAAAAAGTTTTAATAGGGTTTATCATATTAGCGATTTCAGTTATTTCTGTAAGTTGTTATTATGTTAGTAAACTCTATTTTTTTAATGAAAAAGTAGCTGAAATAGCAGCAGAACCTGCTGTTATTAAATCTTCAAATACTATTAATGGAGTCACTATAGAAATGGAAATTGCTGGGGATAATGTATTTGATGACCGTGCAACGATAGGTAAAGTTGTTACTGTAACTGCTTATTTTCCAGAACAACAAACTGGTAATAAATCGTTAACTCTAGAAGTACCTGAGGGACTTGAATATGATGTTAATGGTGTTCCTGTGCCTACTGATTATGTTAATCCTGGAACTGTACAAGAAAATATTTTAAATGTACTTGGAGAGGGTCAACCACTTGCTCAGCAAGCTATTAACACCGTTTCTTTACCAGCAATGGATACTGTTACTGAATCTACATTTGGTTCAGTGACTTATGTTTTAAATGAAACTGCTGATAAAATCATTTTAACATTTTATGTTAAAGCAGATGAAGATAGAGTATACGGAACACATGACATTTTAGGTCATTTGACTGCAAGAGCTTCATTTAATGATACTCAGGTTTCTACTTATACTGATGTAACTGCTACTGGATCTGATATTGCTGGATCTGGGGCTTTTCATAGAGAACACGAATTTGCTTCTGATGTAGTTGTATCTAGTACTGATACGGAAACTTTATATAATTATTCATATAGCTCTTTTAGACCTGAATATTTACCTTATGTAATTGAAGGAAGTTTAACTACTTATTATCCAGTTGGTATGGAGTATGTTACATTGGTTACATATAACACTGTTACTAGTAATGCAGAATATCCGTCTTTAGGTGTCGTTGATGTTCCAGAACTTGGAAAAGTAACATACACTGTAGAAAATGATATGTTTTATTCTGGATCTACGGCAAAATATAAAATTCCAGTGGGGATAGAAGAAGGTATTTATTCTACAACAGGTGTTCCTGTAATAGAATTCACTACTTTTGATGGCGTAAAACATAAATATTATCCTGGAAATTCTGATATGGATGGAGATGGTAACATAGATGAAGGATATGTTTATTCCACTGAAGAAGTAGTATCTAGAGAATCTTTTGGTGCTCCACTTAAATTCGAAACTAGAAATTCAACACATGATTTACATAATAATAACTATTCTAATACTGGTTTTGTAATGTTTTCTAATGAAAATCCATTTCAAACAGAGAATATTATGTATCATGTTGAAATAGATCCCAATTACTTAGCTAAAGTAGTAAGATTACCAAGAGGCACTGGAGCAGGATTAGTTCAATATAAAACTACTAAGAATGACGAGTGGCAAACTTATACTTTTTCTTCAATATATTATTTACATTTAGATGCAGATGATATTGGTTTAGATGCAGATGAATATATTACTGAAGTTTTAGGAAATATTGGAAAATATAGTGCTAATAAGCAGAGTTTTGCTTATTCTTCTATTAATTACCATACTACAAATGTGGCATATGGTATTCAAAAACCTGGTGTTACTGAAGTTAGTCATAATATATCTGCATGGATTGAAGGTGATAAAGAAAATACTTTAGTAACTTTGCAAACTCATAATGATATTGGAGAATCTTTAGTTAATATGACAACTGATGGAAGATCCGTAGCATATAAAGATGGTGTTGAAGTTACTGCTATAACGGCTGGTGATACTCTGCATGTTGAATCTACTGCTAGTATTCAAGGTTATTTATATGGAAATTCATTTATTATTGAAGACCCTTATTTTATTTTAAGAGAAGTTAATGGAATTACTATTCATCCTAGTACGATTGAACTTAAAAATGATTTAACTGGAGAAAATTTAGATTTTAATATCGATTATATTGTTTCGGAAGATGGATCACAAGAAAATTATTATAAAATAACATTACTTGAAAATATGACAATGGGCTTTTTAGTTGGATATCCTATAAATGAAGTAAATATAACTACTTCTTACGATTTTACAACTAATTCTATATCTACAGAAAGTTATGTATTTAATGTAGCTAGTGTATTTGCTTTTTTACAAGATGGAGCAACTGGAAGATCATATATTTCAGGAAATAACAATTTTGAAAGAGGATTAGATTTAAATAATAATGGTACAACAACTGATATATTACCGTCTACTGCTTCTTTAAATATTACAGTTAATAAAAATAATCATGTAATTGTTGATACTTACTTATCTTTAAATGATGGGACAAGATATCCAGCATATATGCCTGCTTATCCAGAAACAGGAGTTAACTTTACACCTGGACTATCCACTAATTATAATATTTCTATTCAAAATTTATCTGCTTATAATGCTAAGGATTTTGTTTTATATTTTCCTATTCCTAAAATTGGTGATTATTTTGGAGAAAATTATCAAACCGAAGCTTTTAGTTATAACATGAAGTTAACTGATTATTTAGCTGATATGCCAGGATTTACAATTGAGTATGGTACTGGAATAACTGAATCTACTATAACTACTGGAAATTATACCGAAACACCAGCTGATTTGAGTAAAGTTAATATGATTAGAGTTGTTGGGGACTCTTTAATTGGTCAAGGTGAAAATATTGAAGTTGTTGTTCCTTTAGAAATTGATGAAACTTTAGAATCTTCTACTGGTAAAATAGGAACTATGAATATCTTTAATCCTTATTATACAGTAGATTACACTGTGTATGCTGGTTGGAAAAAAGGATCTTCTGTTGGAGCTAAACTAGTTTTAATGAATATCGAAGGTGATTTGTTTAAAGATGTTAACTTTAATGGAATTAAAGACTTGGAAGATACTCCTTTATCTAATGTAAATATTGAATTATATCGTAAACAATTAGATGGAACATATTTACCTGTTCTAGATGGATCAAGTACTAAAACTGTTACTACTGATGAAAATGGTCATTATCAATTTATTCATCAGGATATGTTTGATATAGCTGAATATATGATTAAACCTATAATAGATAGTTCTCTTAATTTAGTGGAAACTAATTATCAAGCTGTAGCTAACTATGAAATAGATAGTGATATGCAAATAGGAGCTAGTTCTGTATTTAATATTGATCCAACTTTAGATGAGGCTTCATTTATTAACATAGGATATATAGATAAACAGAATTTAGTAGTTGATAACCCTAGTTTAATCGTTATGAGTCCTAGAGAAAATGAACAGTTTTTACTTGTGGATACTGAAACTGATGCAAGTGGATTAATATCGCCATATTATTTCGATTTACTTGGTGGTGTTTATAATATTTCTGCTAATAAAAATGTAGTAGAATATCATACATTTGTATCTGGTAATGAATTTTTATCATTAACTGCTGCTGATATTTCTACAACTGAACTTTTAGATACTGATTTATTATTTAATTTAACTGATAGATATGGAAATGTTACTACAAGTAAATCAAAAATACTTGTAATGGGTGAGGATAGAATATATTCTGAGGGACTAAGTGCTCTTAATACTGTTATTCCTAATAAAATTGCACAAGTCATGACTTTAGAAGAATTTCTTAAATATGTAGATGCTGAAGCTTTTTCTAATATTGATGGTAGTAAGTTAGATATAGCTGTTGATAATTTAGCAGAATTAAATGCTGTTCCTTATCAAGGAGGAAATTACGATGTAGTTTTAACAACTAGTGAAAGCAGTATTACTATTAATGTAGAAATAGGTGAAAGACTTAAAACTGATGCTTCTTTAGCAGGCATAACTGTTGATGGAATTTTATTAGATAACTTTTTTCCTGAAACTAAAATTTATAATTTAACTGTTCCTTATTTAACTACTAGTATAAATTTAAATGCAACTGCTACTGATGTAGATGCAGGAATCGATGCAAGTGATTTAGGTGTTAAAAACTTAAATTTAGGTAATACTACTTTTAATATTAATGTTACTGCTGAAGATGCTGATTTTACTGATATATATACTTTGTATGTAGAAAGGTTAAGACATACAGATAATTCTTTAAATAATTTAACAGTATTAGATACTTTAGCTACATGGAGTAGTGATGAGAATGCTTATTTAGTAAATGTTGCTAGTGATGTAGATAATATTCTAAGTGCTGATATTGTAGGTGATGTACATGAAACTGCTACTTTAATTACTGGCTCTGGAGTAAGTCTAGAATATGGTAAAAATGAATACAACATTAGTGTTACTGCACATGATGGAACTATTGCTAATTATAAAATTTTAATTAATAGATTATACAAAACTGATGCTACTTTAAGTGATTTAACTATTAATGATGTTACTTTAACTGATTTTTCTTCTTCAAAACATAGTTATGAATTGACTGTTCCTTATAGCACTGAAAACATTACTGTTGGAGCTTCTTTAACTGATGAAGATGCACTTATTAACAGTAGTGATTTAGGAACTAAGAACTTAAATGTAGGAGTTAATACTATAAATGTTAATGTTACTGCGCATGATGGTAAGACTAAGTTAATATACTCTGTTAATATTACTAGAGAAGAAAATAATGATAATAGTTTAAATGGTTTAAAAATAGCAGGTGTAGATGCTACTTGGAATGTTGATGCTAATAGATATGAAGTGATTTTACCTTCTAATATTACGTTAATTAATTCTAGTCAACTAATAGGTACTGTTGATGAAACTGCTACATTTATTTCTGGTGAAGGATTAAACCTTTCTTATGGAGATAATGAGTATAGCGTTACAGTTAGAGCTCAAAATAACGATGTTAAAATTTATGATGTTTTAATTTTTAGAAGTTATAAAACAGATGCTACTTTAAGTGATTTAACTATTAATGATGTTACTTTAAGTGATTTTGACTCTTCAAAAAATTCTTATGATTTAACTCTTAGTTATTCTACTAATATAGTAAATATAGGTGCTATTCTTAATGATTTAGATGCAACAATTACAAATGCAGATTTAGGAGAAAAAAGTTTAGTTGTTGGTCTTAATACATTTACTATAAATGTGACTGCACACGATGGAGTTACTAAACAGGTTTATACTTTAAATATTACTAGAGAAGAAAACAATAATAATGAACTTTTAAGTTTAAATATTTTAGGAAATGCTGCAATATACAATGCGTCGCTTGATCAGTATGAAGTAGCAGTGCCTTCAAATATACTTTCTTTTTCTGCAAGTGATATTTTAGGAACTGTAGATGAAACTGCAACATTTATTCCTGGAATAGGTATGGAACTTGAATACGGTGAAAATGATTATGTTGTTATAGTAACATCACAAAAAGGAATAACAAAAACTTATGATGTTGTTATAACTAGACTTCATAAAACAGATGCTAAATTAAGTGATATTACTATTGATGGAAATAGTTTAGAAAATTTTGATAGTAATACATATGTTTATAATTTAACTGTTCCTTATACAACAGATGAACTTGTAATAGGAGCAACTACAATAGATGTTGAAGCTTTCGTTACTAGTGCTGATTTAGGAACCAAAAGTTTATCTGTTGGAAATAATACATTTAATATAAATGTAACTGCACATGATTCGTTAACTAAACTTGTTTATACTATAAATGTTATTCGTGAAGAAAATAATGATAATACTTTAAATGGTTTAACTATTTTAGAAAATAATGCTATTTGGAATGTTGAAGAAAATAGATTTGAAGTAACGCTTGAAGCGCAAATAGATAGTTTACTTTCTTCTAATATTAGTGGTTTAGTTCATGAAACAGCTTTATTTAATTCTGGAGATGGCTTAGAACTTGACTATGGAATAAATAATTATAGTGTTTATGTTACTGCTCAAAATGGTACTTTAAAAACTTATGATGTTGCAATATTTAGAAGTTATAAAACAGATGCAACTTTAAGTAGTATTAAAATCGATGAAGATTTAATAAGTGGGTTTAGTTCTTCGACTTACTTATATAATTTAACAGTTCCATATAGCAAAAGTGAAGTTGAACTATTTGCTGTATCAAAAGACATAGATGCAAATATTACTGCTGCTGATCTTGGAACTAAAAATTTAAATGTTGGAAATAATTTGTTTGAAATAAACGTTACTGCTCATGATGGTGTTTCTACTGAAAAATACCAAGTTAATATAATAAGAGAAGAAAATAACAATAATGATTTAAGTAGTTTAAATATTTTTGGTGAAGAAGTTATTTTTAACTCTGAAACTAATAAATATGAAATTATTTTAAACTCAAATATTTCTGAAATTAAACCAAATAACATACTTGGAGTAGTTCATGAAACTGCAACATTTAACTCAGGAGTTGGATTAGATTTAACTTATGGTGAAAATACTTATGGTGTTAGTGTTACTGCTCAAAATGGGACTATAAAAACTTATGATATTTTAATTGTTAGAAGTTTTAAATCTGATGCTAGTTTGAGTAATATCACAATTGATGAAAATAATTTAGAAAATTTTGATAGTAATACTTATATTTATAATTTAACTGTTCCTTATACAACTGATGAACTTGTAATAGGAGCAACTACAACAGATGTTGATGCTACTGTTACTAGTGCTGATTTAGGTACTAAAAATTTATCTGTTGGAAATAATACATTTAATATAAATGTAACTGCTCATGATTCATCAACTAAACTTGTTTATACTATAAATGTTACCCGTGAAGAAAATAATGATAATAATTTAACTACTTTAACTATTTTAGGAACAGATGCTATATGGGATAGTGAAAACAATAGATTCGAAGTGACTCTTAGCCATGAAAATGATTCTTTGGTTTCGACTGATTTTAGTTATTTAATTGACTCGACTGCATCATTTAGTGTAGCTGATGAAATGAGTTTAAATTACGGAGTTAATAATAAATCTGTTAGTGTTACAGCTCAAAATGGAAATGTAAAAACTTATGATATTTTAATATATAGAAATTATAAAACTGAAGCTAGTTTAAGTAATATAACTATTGATGGAAGCAATTTAGAAAATTTCGATAGTAGTGTATATTCATATAATTTAACAGTTCCTTATACAACTGATGAACTTGTAATAGGAGCTACTACAATAGATGTTGATGCTACTGTTACTAGTGCTGATTTAGGTAATAAAAGTTTATCTGTTGGAAATAATACATTTAATATAAATGTAACTGCACATGATTCGTTAACTAAACTTGTTTATACTATAAATGTTACTCGTGAAGAAAATAATGATAATAATTTAACTAGTTTAACTATTTTAGGAACTGATGCTACATATAATGCATCACTAGATCAGTTTAAAGTAGAAGTTCCTTCAAATACACTTTCTTTTTCTGCAAGTGATATTTCAGGAATTGTAGATGAAACTGCAACATTTATTCCTGGAATAGGTATGGACCTTGAATACGGTGAAAACGATTATGTTGTTATAGTAACATCACAAAAGGGAGTTACTAAAACTTATGATGTTGTTATAACTAGACTTCATAAAACAGATGCTAAACTAAGTGATATTACTATTGATGGAAATAGTTTAGAAAATTTTGATAGTAATACTTTTGTTTATAATTTAACTGTTCCTTATACAACTAATGAACTTGTAATAGGTGCAACTACAATAGATGTTGATGCTTTTGTTACTAGTGCTGATTTAGGAACTAAAAGTCTATCTGTTGGAAATAATACATTTAATATAAATGTAACTGCACATGATTCGTTAACTAAACTTGTTTATACTATAAATGTTATTCGTGAAGAAAATGATGATAATAACTTAAATGGTTTAACTATTTTAGGAACAGATGCTATTTGGGATAGTGAAGATAATAGATTCGAAGTGACTCTTAGCCATGAAAATGATTCTTTAGTTTCTACTGATTTTAGTTATTTAATTGATTCGACTGCATCATTTGGTGTAGCTGATGAAATTAGTTTAAATTATGGCGTTAACAATAAATCTGTTAGTGTTACTGCTCAAAATGGAAATGTAAAAACTTATGATATTTTAATATATAGAAATTATAAAACTAATAATAATTTATCTGGAATTTTGATTGATAATAATATATTAAATGACTTTAGTGTTGATAAATTAACATATGATATTATAGTTCCTTATAATAAAACTAATATTAGTTTAAACGCTACTTTAGAAGATATAGATGCAAGTTTGAATTTTAGTGAACTTGGAAATAAAGATTTAATTGTGGGACTCAATACTTTCAATATTACTGTTACTGCACATGATGGTGTTTCAATTAAAAGTTATGTAATTAATATAGTAAGAGAAGAAAACGATAATAGTAATGTAACTAATTTACTTGTTCATGACTCTTTAGCTACATGGAATAGTGTTAACAATAGATATGAAGTAGTTTTAGGAAGTGATATAACTAATGTTTCAGCTTCTGATGTTGATGTATCTATTCATGAAACAGCAACTATTACAAAAGGTAGTGATGTTACACTTGACTATGGAGAAAATACTTATACTTTCGATGTTACCGCACAAAATGGTAATAAAAAGAGTTATGAAGTTATGATTTATCGAAGTTATAAAACTAATGCTCTTCTTTCTAGTATTACTATAGATAGTTTATTAATAAATGATTTTGTTTCTAATACATTTACTTATGATATTACTCTTGATAATGAAATTAGTGAGATAAATTTAAATGCTACATTAAGTGATACTGATGCAAGCATTACTAGTAGTACTTTTGGTAAACATTCTTTAAATGTTGGTCTTAATACTTTAAAAATAAATGTAACTGCACATGATGGAGTTACTACTAGTGAATATACTGTAAATATTACTAGGAAAGCAAGTTCTAATACTGGCGTTAAACAAATTACTATCTTAGGTAATATAGCTGAGTGGAATAACGATTTAAATAAATATGTTCTTCAGTTAAATAGTAGTTATGACAATTTTGTGGTTTCAGATGTTCAAATTGATTTAGAAAGCTTAACTTCTTCTATAAATGCTTTTGAAGGTATGAGTTTAAATTACGGGGAAAATAATTTCAACTTCACAGTAGTAGCAGAAGATAAAACTTCTCAAAGTTATGAAGTATTGATTAATAGACTTTATAAAACAGATGCTACTTTAAGTAGTATTACAATTGATGATTTATTAGTTAGTGGATTTGATTTTATGAAAAATACTTACGACATTACACTTCCATATAATACTACTAATATTACTATTAATGGTATTACTACCGATGTGGATGCTACTATATTATCAAGTGATTTAGGAAATAAAAATTTAGATTTAGGCCTTAATACTTTTACTATTAATGTAACTGCTCATGATAGTAGCACTTCAAATGTTTATACGTTAAATATTACAAGAGAAAAAAATACTAATAATGAATTAACTAGTTTAACAATTCTTAATAACGAAGCTACATGGAATGATGAAGAAACTAGATTCGAAGTTAATGTAAGCTCTAGTGATGAAGTATTTACTTCGCTTGATATTGCTGCTAGTGTTCATGAAACAGCAATTATAAATGTTGGCAGTGGTATGAATTTAGTATATGGTGAAAATAATTATCAAATAAATGTAACAGCACAAAATGGAAATATTAAAATATATAATGTAGTAATTAATAGACCTTTTAAAAATGATGTTACTATTGCAAGTTTATTTGCAAATGATAAAGAAATTTTAACTTATGATGAAGCTACATCTACTTATAGTTATACTGTAGGTTATAGTACTGATACTGTTGATTTATCTCTAAATTTAACTGATGTAGATGCTACGGTTGTATCAGGATTAGGTATTAAAAATTTGAATTTAGGTAATAATATTTTTGAAATTAGCGTACTTGCACATGATAAAATCACTACTAAAACTTATCATGTTTCAATTGATAGATTAGAAGTTGATAATGAATTATTAACTGCTAAGGCTGGAAGTAATCAAGTAATTGGTGAAAAATATATTAGTACTGTTTCACCAAATACAACAGTTTTACAATTTAAAAACATGTTAGAAAATGATAATGAAAATTTATATGTTTACTCAGCTGATGGAATAACTTTATTATCTGATGATTCGTTTATTGAAACTGGTATGATTATTAAATTAATTAAAAGTGATATTGAGATGGATCAAAAAACTTTAATTGTTAAAGGTGATGTATCTGGTGGCGGTGGAGTTAACTTATCTGACGTTATGATTGTTGTTAATATATATTTAGGTAAAACTACGGTATCTGAAATATTTGAGATAGCAGCAGATCTTAATAATAATGGTTCGGTTGACTTAGCTGATGCAATGATTTTAGTTAATTTCTATTTAAGAAAAACTGAATTATAGTAAAAAGGAAACATTTAGTTTCTTTTTTTCTTGTATAAATTAATAATAAATGATACCATTATTATGGTGGTAGTAGATGAAAAAAATAATTTTTAAATATAAATATATAGTATTAGTAGGAATTTTAGTTATACTTGTATTAATTTCTTCTTTTATTATTTTACCAATTTTATTTAAAGAAAAATCAAACGAAGATATTTTGCATGAATCTTTAGTTGAGTATGGAGAGAAATTTTATGAAGAATATTATTTTACTTCTTTACATACTGAAACTAAATCTTCATTTTTATCAAATTATACTGATATAGGTATTAAAATTGATTTAGACAATTTAGAGACTTATTTTTCTGAAGATGGTTTTGATGAAATTTTTGTAAATAATTTAACTGAAGAGGTATGTGATTTCGAAGAAACTAAAATAATTATTTATCCAAAAAGTCCTTTTGGTGTAGATGATTACACACTTGAAGCTACTGTTTCTTGTGGTTATGAAAGTAAATAAATAATTATTTGCTTTTTTTTATGGTATACTTATTATAGGTGATTTGAGTGATAGATTTACATATACATACTAAATATTCTGATGGTTCTTGCTCTTTAAAAGAAGTTTTATCTTTTGCAAATAATAAAAATTTAGAGGTTATATCAATTACTGATCATAATAATATAGATGCTTATTATGAATTGAAAGCTTTAAAAAGTAATATATTTAAAGGAAAAATAATTACTGGTGTAGAACTTAATACCAGTATTTTAGGATATAATATAGAAGTGTTGGTTTACAATTTTGATATTGATAAAATGCAAAATTTACTTAATAAATTATATATGTCTAGAAATAGTAGAAATATTTTAGAACTTAATATTTTATATAATGTATGTATGGAAAATGATATAGCTTTACCTAATGATTTTTTAGAAAATTTTGATAGTAATGGGTATGCTTCTGAGTATTTGTTATCTTATTTAAAAAATATTGATATTAGTAAATTAAATATTGATCCTTCATACTTAATAGACTTCAGGACTTTTTATCGTAAATGCATTTCAGAAAAAAGTAGTATATTTTTTATAAATCCTGATGCTATTGTACCTTCGCTGGATGTACTTATTTTAGAAATTAGAAAAACTGGTGGTCTTATATTTTTGGCTCATCCTTTTATTTATAAGAACTATGAAATTATTTTAGAGAAATTCATAAAGAATTATGATATTGATGGATTAGAATGTTTTCATAGTACTTTTAGTAACGAACAAATATTTTATTTAAATGAATTATGTAAAGAAAATAAATTAAGTGTCTCTGGAGGATCTGATTTTCATGGAAAGAGAAAACCTGGGATTTTTATTGGTAATGGATATGGTGATTTAGCTATTTCTCAAGAGATTCTTAATACTTGGAGGAAAAAATGAAAAAAATTTTAATAGTTGAAGATGATAAAATTATATCAAAGGGTTTATCATATTTACTTTCTTCAAAATATGAAGTTTTAGTTGCTAAATCTGTAAAAGAAGCTATAAGTTTTGATAAAGAGTATTTTGATTTACTTCTTTTAGATCTGTTTTTACCAGATGGCTATGGCTATGATGTGGTAGAAAATAGTTTTAAAAATGTACCTGTTATATTTTTAACTGCTAATGATAATGAAGAAGATATTGTTAAGGGTTTATCAATAGGTGAAGATTATATTCATAAACCTTTTAAAAATGCTGAACTAGTTATGCGCATTGAAAAAGTTTTAAAAAGATTTGAAAAAAATATTTTTTGCTATGATAAAGTTATTATAGATTATGAAAAATATTTAATTAGTGTCGATAATAATATTTTGGAAGTTACTCCTCTTGAATTTGATATATTAAAACTTCTTTTTGAAAATCATGATAAAGTTGTTACTAGAGATAAAATTATTTCACTAATATGGGACTCGAATAATAAATTTGTAAATGATAATACACTTTCTGTTTACATTAAAAGAATAAGAGAAAAATTTAATTATAATTATATAAAGACAATTAAAGGTATAGGTTATATGGTGAGTTTAAATGATTAAAAAAATATTGGTTTATATCTTTTTGTTACTTTTTTTCTCTAGCATAACTTACTTTATAACTGCTTATAACTATCAAAAATATTTAAACAACTATAATTATTTTACAGCAAATATTTTAGCTTTGAGTCAAAGTGGTGAACTTTCTGAACAAGAAATATTAGCTTTTTTACAAAGTAACGAAACTTTTGACTATGATTTTTTTGTGAATTATGGTTACAATGAATTAAGTGATTTTACTTTAAAAAGCACTGATGAATTATTTATAAATAATTTAATATTTAATTTATGTATTGTCAATTTGCTAGTTTCTGTAATATTTTTGTTTTGTAATTATTATTTGTATTTAAAAAATGCTGAATATAAAAATATTTCTAAGCAGTTAAAAAAAATAGATAACTTAGATTATAATTTAGATATAAAAGAATTCAAAGAAGGAAAAAGTTCTTTGCTTAAAAATGAAATATATAATATAACTCTTAAGTTGAAAGAGAAAAGTGAAAAATTATTTAAAGAAAAAAAACAAATAAAAGATAATATTAACGATATATCTCATCAGTTAAAAACTCCTCTTACCGGTATAAATGTCCTTCTTGATAATATTTTAAATGATAGTGATATGAGTGATGAAATCAAAAGTGAATTTTTAACCGATATTAAAATGAAAACTGAAAGTATTGAATTTTTAATTGAAAGTTTACTAAAACTTTCTAAATTTGATGCAGACGTTATTAGTTTTGAAGAAAAAAATATAAATGTTTCTTCATTTTTAGAAAATATTACTAATAGTTTAAGTTATTTAAGTATTGAAAAAAATATAGATATTACTATAAATTCTAATAAAAAAATATGTTTTTCTGGAGATTTAAAATGGCAAAGTGAAGCCATAAAAAATATTTTAAAAAATGCTATAGAACATTCTGAATATAACTCTAAAATAGAAATTGTGTCTAGTGAAAATAATTTTTTTACACAGATTAATATTAAAGATTATGGTAAAGGTATTAAAACTAAAGATTTGAAATATATATTTGATAGGTTTTATAAAAGTGAGAACTCTAATGATAATAGTATAGGAATAGGTCTTAATTTAGCTAAAACTATTATTACTAAAGGTAATGGATATATTTATCTAGTATCTAAAGAAAATGAAGGTACAGAATTTATAATTAAATATTTTAAATAATTTACGATTTGATAATATATTGAGTTATTGGTATAATTTGTATATAAAATTTTATTTTATGTAAGGAGATGACTATGAAATATAAATTTACAAAGATGCATGGAGCAGGAAATGATTATATATACTTTAACTGTTTTGAGCAAGAAATTATTAATCCAGAAGAGTTAAGTATAAAACTTTCGGATAGAAATTTCAGTATTGGTGGGGATGGTATAATTTTGGTTTGTCCTTCTGTAGTTGCAGATGCTAAAATGCGTATGTTTAACCTTGATGGGTCTGAGGGTAAAATGTGTGGTAATGGTATTAGATGTGTTGGTAAGTTCTTATTTGACCACAATATTGTTAATCAAGATAGAGAGTATGTTACTATTGAAACATTAAGTGGTATTAAAACCCTTAAAGTTTTTAAAGAAAATGGAGTGGTTAATTTAGTTAAAGTTGATATGGGAAGTGCTATTTTAACTTCAAAAAATATTCCGGTTAAATCTAATGATGAAACATTTATAAATAAAAATTTAATTATTAATGGTCATGCTTATGATGTTACTTGTGTATCTATGGGAAATCCTCATGCTGTTATTTTCACTAAGAATATTGATGATTTAAAATTAGATGTTATTGGTCCATACTTTGAAAATTACGAAATTTTTCCTGAAAGAATTAATACAGAATTTGTAGAAATTTTAGGAAATAATACATTTAAAATGAGAGTATGGGAACGTGGAAGTGGAGAAACTCTTGCGTGTGGAACAGGAGCGTGCGCTGTAGCGGTTGCAGCAACTTTAAACAGCTTAGCTAAAAAAGGTGAGGATATCACTATTAAACTAAGAGGTGGAGATTTAATTATAAATTATACTGATGATACAGTTTTTATGACTGGGCCTGCCGAAAATGTTTTTGAGGGTATAATTAATTTATAAGAAAGAAGGAAATATGAAATTAAATAATAATTATGATAATTTAGTACCTAGTTATTTATTTGCAGAAATAAATTCTAGAGTCAATGATTTTTCAAAAAAAAATCCAGATAAGAAAATAATTAAGTTAGGTATAGGAGATGTTACAAGACCTCTTTCTAATATTGTAATAGAAGAAATGATTCAAGGAATTAAAGAAATGGGAAAAGCAGAAACTTTCAAAGGTTATCCTGATTATGAGGGATATGTTTTTCTAAGAACTGCTATAAGTGATTATTACAAAAAGAATGGTGTAACTATTAGTATTGATGAAATTATGGTTAATAATGGTGCAAAAGAAGATTGTGGTAATATTGGTGACATATTTGATGCTGATAATACAGTTTTAGTAACTGATCCAGTATATCCAGTATATGTTGATACTAATATTATGTCTGGTAGAAAAATTATTTTTTCAAACGCTACTAAAGATAATGATTTTTTATCTATGCCTGATAAAAATGTAAAAGCTGATATAATTTATTTATGTTCACCTAATAATCCAACTGGTACTGCTTATAATAAGGATCAACTTCAAGAGTGGGTAGATTATGCTAATGAAAATGATGCTATAATTTTATTTGATGCTGCTTATGAAGCTTTCATTACTGAAGATTTACCAAAATCTATTTTTGAAATTGAAGGATCTAGAACTTGTGCAATAGAAATGTGTTCGTTATCTAAAACTGCTGGTTTTACTGGTCTTAGATGTGGTTATACAGTAATTCCAAAAGAACTTAATAGAAATGGAATTAATATTTATAAATTATGGTACAGAAGACAATCAAGTAAATTTAATGGTGTATCTTATCCGGTTCAAAAAGCAGCAGCAGCAGTATTTACTGAAAATGGTCAAAGAGAAGTTAAAGAAAATATTTCTTATTATCAAGAAAATGCTAAAATAATATCAGAAGGATTAACGGAAATAGGAATTAAGTTTACTGGAGGAAAAAATTCACCTTATATTTGGCTTGAATGTCCTAATAATATGAAATCGTGGGAATTTTTCGATTATTTATTAGAAAATGCAAATGTTGTAGGAACTCCAGGAGCAGGCTTTGGAAAAAATGGTGAAGGTTATTTTAGACTTACTGCATTTGGAAGTAAAGAAAATACAATCGAAGCTATAAATAGAATTAAAGAATTGAAATTATAATCAATTCTTTTTTTTGTTTTATTGACAATAACCTACATATAGTATATAATACTATATGTGAGGATAACTTGTATTAAAGGAGATGATGTTAGTGATTATATCTTTAAATGGACCAATGGGAATTGGAAAAACTACTTTTACAGAAAACTTAATTTTAAATGGTTATGAAAAAGGTGGAGAACTCAGAGTTTTTCCAAAATCAGTTAAATGGTATTATGATAATCAAGCTTATTTTGCATTTATAGTTCATAGTCAATTTATTATAGAAAGAATTCTTTTAGAAATAGAAATACTTAGTAATCAAGATATAGATAATTCTATTTTTGATAAACATATTGCAGATTTGTATGTTTATGCTGAATATAGTTTTTCTAAAGGTTATTTAAATAATGAAGAATTGTCTGCGCTTTATTTACTTTATACAAAGTATTCTGCTGATTTAATTAAAGTAAATAAAATTTTAGTTTTAAATTCTTATGAAAATGTTTTAAGAAGTAATTTGATAAAACGTGGAAGAGATCATGAAATGAGTAATGCGATGTTAAACTTTTGTATTGATTTTGCTTCTAAATACAATGAGAATTTCAAAATCGTTGCTGAAAAACTTTCTTTAAAAAATGTTGAGTACATTTTTTTAGAAGATAATATTTTAGAAAAAAATATACAAAAAATAAAAAAATATATTTAGGAGGAATTAAAATGGATATATTAGCTTTACTATTTTCTTTAGGAAGTGCACTTGGTTTTGCGCTTTATGTTGTCCCAAGGAAACTTTCAAAAGAGGACAATATTACATTTACTTTTTGGATGAGTGTTACATTTACACTTATGTCATTAATATTATATTTAATTAACGGTTTAAATGAGTCTTCTAGTATTTTAAATTTAGTTTTATCATCATTAACTGGTTTGATTTGGACATTTGCTTTCATTTGTTACATTAAATCTATTCAAATGATTGGTTTAATACGTGCTAATTTATGGAAAAATGCAGATAATGTTTTAGGTGTTATTTTGCCTCTTATATTTTTACAAGAATACTTAGCTGTTAATGTATTTGTTGTAATAGCATCTACTATATGTATTACTTTAGGTGCATTTATTTTCAGTATGGATAAAGTAGAAGAGTTATCTAAAAAACAAAAAATTATGGGAATAGTACTTGCACTTGCTGCTGCTACTATCTTTGGCACAAATGCTTTATTATCTAAAATGATTTCTACTGATGGAGTTATTTATACTCAGTTAATTATTAAAAGTATTACCGTTTTAATATCTATGATTATCGTAATGAAATTATCAAAGAAGAGTTTTACTTTTAATTTTAATGTTAATAAGCACTCTTTACTATCAGGAATAATTTATTCATTTGGTAATTTATGTTTGTTCTTAGGTTTTTCAAGAGCATTAGGTACTGAGGTGTGGCTTGTTAATCAGTGTGATGCTATAGTGATTTTTGTATTAGGATTATTTGTATTTAAAGAAATTGATTATAAAAAACATTGGTTAATTTATACTGTAGCTATAGTACTTACTTTCTTGGGGGTGTATTTAATTGCATAACTTAGATTTGATTAATAAAATTGTAGAAGAAGATTTATATGTAGTAAATAGCACTGGATATAATATGAGATTTGGAAAAATTTATAATCATATTCATATTAGAGATTTGTTTGCCTACTCTAAAGAATTACAAAATATGTTAAATATAGCTATGTATAAAAAAATCATCGAAAAGTTTGGTAATGATTTTGATTATATAACATTTGCCCCGATGGGAGGAATGGGGTTAATAGATTTAAAAAATTTATTTCCAGATACTTCTTATATATTTATTAGAAACTATGAAAAGGTTGATGGTAATAAAAATGAAATTTTAGGAATTAAAGATAAACTTAATGGTAATAAATTTTTAATAATAGAAGATATTTTGGGTAGTGGTAACTCTGTTATTAAATTAGTTAATATTATAAAAAAATATATAGAAAATCCTCAAATTAAAGTTTTGGCTGTTACTGCTAACTCTGATGTTTGGGTTTCAAATTTTGCTAAAGAAAATATAGAAGGTGAATTACTTCTTGATATACTTGAATTAACTAAATGCGTAATGGATAATAAAAAGACAGATGCGCTTGGGATAGAATTAATAAAAAAACAGATGTATAAAAATTTTGATAAAGATAAATGTGATAAAGTATTTATATATTAAAAAGAAAGGATTATATGAATATAGTAATTTGTTTATTTGTTGCAGATTTTAAAGAAAATGAAAATAATAAAAAAAATAAAATAATTGATTTGAAATTAGTAGTAGATAATGATTGTAATTTAATAAAAGAAAAATATAGTTTTAATGCTGATATTAAAGTAGAAGCAAGAAATAAAATTAAATCTATTATTGGTAGTGAAACAAACGATATTTTTCATTTAGAACAAGTTTATACATTTGGAGAAGAGAAATATTACAAATATGAAAAAGCTGTAGATGTTATATTTGTTGCTTTAATTAATAGTGAATATATTTCTAAAATGAAAAAAAATTATAAAATGATAGATATAGCAATTAATAATAATAAATTATTTTTAGCCAGTGATAGTTATGATTTTAAAACTATTAAAAACGTTACAGTTAATAATATTGAATATATACATGATGTTAATACTGCTGATGATTTAATTGAAAAAAAGTGTATTCAGATTATCACTTGCTATAAATATATTAGAATTAGATCTAAATACACAGATATTTTATTTAAACTATTACCTCAAAAATTCACTTTGGAAGAAGCTAGAATTTTATATCAAAATATTTTAGATACTGAATTAGATAAAGCTAATTTTAGAAAAAAAATTATTAAATATTGCACTGAAACAAACGAGGTGCAAACGAGCGTTGGTTATAGACCAACAAAATTATATAAGTTTCATGTCGATGAAAATGATGTTTGGATTTAAGGAGAAATTATGGAAAAATATGAAGAAATAGTTGTTGCTACTAATAATAAAGGAAAATTAAAAGAAATAAGAGAAATTTTAAAAGGGTATAAAATTCTTTCATTAAAAGATATCAATTTAGATGTTGATGTTGTAGAAGATCAAGATACATTCGAAGGAAATGCAATGAAAAAAGCTGTGGAAATATATGAACTATGTAAAAAACCGGTTATTGCTGATGACTCTGGCTTATGTATAGAAGCTTTAAGTGACTTTCCTGGAGTTTTAAGTCATAGATTTTTAGGCGAAAATAAGACAGATAGTGATAGAAATTTAGATTTAATTTCTAGACTTAAAGATATAGAAAATAGAAGAGCAAAATTTGTTACTGTAATTGCATATTATGATGGAGTAAATAAACTAATTTCCTATGGAAATTTATATGGTAATATTTCTTTTGATGAAAGAGGAGAAAATGGCTTTGCATTTGATAAAATTTTAGAACTTGATAATAATTTAACTGTAGCTCAGCTAGAACCTGAAGTTAAAAATGAAATAAGTGCTAGAAAAATAGCTTTAACAGAAACTTATGAAAAAATAAGAAAATTAAAATAAATTGAACTATATTATAGTTTAATTTTTTTATTTTAATTTATTATATAAAATGGTATACTTACATAGTAAGGTGGTGCTAATTATGAAAAAATTAAATATATTCTTTTTAATTTCGTACTTATTATTTATTATAACTTTAATTTGCATGCCACTACTTAATGTATCACTTCTTAATTATGTTTCTATAATACTTGGTGGCATATTATCTTTTTTGTTTATTAAATTTAAAAATAACTTTATAATAACTAAAAAGAGTTTGATTATTATACTTATAATAGGTCTTGTTTTAAGATTATCTTTATTATTCTTTGATTTTAATTTTAATGTTATAAGTGATTATACGACTTTTTTTGAAAATGCTATAAATATAGCTAATAACGAAGGTGTAAATACTTCGTATTATTCGTTATTTCCATATTTATATCCATATACATTTTTACTTGGTATATTTATGAAAATATTTGGAACCACATATATTTCTGCTGTTTTATTAAATATACTTTTAGATATAATAGGAGGTATATTTTTATATAAATTACTTGCTAAAATCACTAATAAAGAAAATAAATTTTTAGGTATAGCTCTTTATACTTTGAACCCTTTATCAATATTATTTCTTGCGTTTCCATCACCAGTTATTATAGTAAACGTGGGTATTATCATTTTATTTTACTTATCTACATTTCTTACTAAAAAGTTTTCTTGGATTTCTTTATTAATCGGTATTTTAATATCTTTATTTAATTCTTTTAGACCGATACTTATTATATTAATTATTGCTTTAGTTATTTATACTGTGTTAAAAAGATTAAATTATATTAATTTAATCTTAATAATAATTTCATATTTGCTTACAAATTTTTTTATAATAAATATATTAACTAATGTATTAGGTACTGAAACAAGTTTTGATTCTGGTTGGTCGATTTATGTTGGATCTAATATGGAACATGATGGAAGCTGGAATCAAGGTGATGCCTCTATATTAAATGAAGTAATTTCTGTAAACGATAATCCTGATGTTGTTCATCAAACAATGAAAGAACTTGGTATTGAAAGATATATTAATAATGGTGCTGGAAATGTTCTTCATTTTATAAAAAAATCACATATATTATTAGGAGATAATGCTATATATGTTGCAAATGAATTTACAAATTATTCATCATTAAAAATTAGTTATTTGTTAATTTTTATAAATGTTATTTTTATTACTTTTATTTCTTTTTTAAACCTAATTAATAGTTTTAACTTATTTAAAAGTAAAAACATAAATTATCTTATTTATTCTTTATTTGCAATTGGGTTAATACTTGCAACCTTAATAGTTGAAGTTAGTCCTAGATATACTACTCCAATTTATCCTTCGTTAATTATATTAGCTTCTTTAATATATATAAAGGATAAATAAAATTATTAACTGTATGTTTGACTAGGTAATGAGTAAACTATACATATAAAAGATAAGATTAAAATCTTGTTTTTTTTAAGCTTAAATGTTATATTAGTTGTACAAAAAGGAGAAAATATGTTCGAACTAAAATCAAAATATAAACCTAGTGGCGATCAACCTACAGCTATAAAAGAATTAGTTGATGGTATTAATAATGGTGATAAATATCAAACATTACTCGGAGCTACTGGAACGGGGAAAACTTTTACGATGGCTAATGTTATAAAAGAAGTTGGCAAACCTGCTTTGGTGCTTGCTCATAATAAAACTTTAGCAGGTCAACTTTATGCTGAATTTAAAGAGTTATTTCCAAATAATCATGTTACTTTTTTTATATCATATTACGATTATTATCAACCAGAAGCATATGTTCCATCAAGAGATACTTATATAGAAAAAGATTCATCTATTAACGATGAAATCGATGAAATGAGACATGCTGCAACTAGTGATTTAATTAACTATGATGATGTAATAGTAGTTGCTTCTGTATCTTGTATTTATGGTATAGGTGAAAAAGAAGAATATGCTAAAGGTATGCTTGTTTTAAATCTAGGAGATAAAGCTGATAGAAATTTTATTATTCATAAACTTGTTGATATGACTTATGAAAGAAATGATTTGGATTTTCATAGAGGAACCTTTAGAGTTAGAGGTAATACTATCGACATAGTACCAATCAATGAAAAAGAAAATGCTATAAGAGTTATACTAGAAGACGATGTTGTTGATGAAATATGTACATTTGATCCTTTAACTGGGGCAATTGTCACTAGAAAAAAAACAGTAGTAATCTCTCCAGCTTCACACTTTGTAACTTCTCCTGAGAAAATGGAAATTGCTATCAAGAGAATTGAAGATGAACTAGCTACTCAACTTAATCATTTTGAAAATAATGGAAAACTTCTTGAAGCACAGAGAATTAAGGAGCGTACAAATTACGATTTAGAACTACTAAAAGAAACTGGTTTTTGCTCTGGAGTTGAAAATTATTCAAGACATTTAGCTTTAAGAGAAGCTGGTGAAACACCATCTACGTTAATGCATTTTTTTCCAAAAGATTTTCTTTTATTTATAGATGAATCACATGTGACTCTTCCTCAAGTAAGAGCAATGTATAATGGTGATAGAATGAGAAAAGAAACACTTGTTAATTATGGTTTCAGGCTTCCTAGTGCACTTGATAATAGACCGCTTAAATTTGAAGAATTTGAAAATGTTGATAATCAAGTAGTTTTTGTATCTGCAACGCCAGGTGACTATGAACTTGAAAAAACTGGTGGAGTAGTTGCTGAGCAAATTATTCGTCCAACAGGTCTATTAGATCCGACTATTGAAATTCGTAAAAGTGAAGGTCAAATTGACGATATTATTAATGAAATAAATATTAGAAAAGAAAAAAATGAACGAGTATTAATTACTGCTTTAACTATTAGAATGAGTGAAGAATTAACTAACTATTTAAAAGGTATGAATATTAAAGTAGCTTATTTACATAGTGAAATAAAATCACTTGATAGACTTAAAATTATTAAAGAGTTAAGACAAGGAGTTTATGACTGCGTTGTTGGTATAAATCTTTTAAGAGAAGGTTTAGATATTCCTGAAGTTAGTTTAATATGTATTTTAGACGCTGATAAACAAGGCTTTTTAAGAAGTTCTAGAAGTTTAATTCAAACAATTGGTAGAGCGGCTAGAAATGAAGAAGGTCATGTTATTATGTATGCTGATTCTATTTCTGATGCTATGAAAGCAGCCATTGGTGAAACTGAAAGAAGAAGAGAAATACAAATTGAATATAATGAAAAACATGGTATTACTCCTAAAACAGTTCAAAAAGAAATAAAAGAAGTTATTTCTAATGAAGTTGATAAAAAAGATGTTAACAAAAAATTAACTAAAAAAGAAGCAAAAGTCATGATAGAAAAAATTGAAGAGGAAATGCACGAAGCTGCTAGAGCAATGGATTTTGAAAGAGCAATGGAGCTTAGAGATATACTTTTAGAGATGAAAAAATAGAATTTTCGTCTTTTTTTCTGTGTTTTAATGGATTTTTTTGTTAAAGTTTGGTAAACTTATGTTGGTGATTTTATGAAAGAGATATTTGTTTTTGGTCATAGAAATCCTGATACTGATAGTGTTTGTTCAAGCATTGCTTTAGCGCATTTGAAAAAACAGTTAGGTTTTAATGTAGTACCAAAAATTTTGAGTGATATTAATAAAGAAACAACGTTTGTACTTGATTATTTTAATGTTTCATTACCAACATATTTAAATGATGTTAAAATTAGAATCAAAGATGTTTCTTATGAGAAAGGTGTATTTATAAATAAAGATGCTTCAATTTATGCAGCATTTAGTAAAATGAATAAATATAATACAACGGCTATACCCCTTGTAGATGATAAAGAAATTTTAACTGGCTATGTAACGTTAAAAGAAATAGCTAAATATTTAACTGTAGGAAATAAACAATTAGTTACTTCTACACTTAATAATATTATCGAGGTATTAGATGGTGAAATAATTACTAGTTTCAAATCAATTATTGAAGGAAACGTTTTGGTTGCTGGACTTCAAACTTCTACAATTACAGAAGAAAATAGATTAAGTGAAAATGATATTTTAGTAGTAGGAGATAGACCTAGAATTATTGAACATGCTATTAAATCAAATGTTAGTTTAATCGTAATTACTTGTGATAATGATATTTCTGATGAACTAGTTAAACTTGCTACTGCAAATAACGTAACAATTATCAAAACAGCATATGATAGTTTTAATGTAGCTAATCATATTGGTACAGCTAATTTTATTGATGCTATTAATGTAAACTTTAGTCCTGTGGTAGTTCATGATGAAGATTATTTTGTTGACTTTAAAGAAAAAATGCACAAAATTAATCATACTAATTATCCAGTAGTTAATAAAAAGGGTAAATGTCTAGGTTTAATTAGACTTACTGGTGATAACGCTTTTGAAAAAAAAGAAGTTATTTTAGTTGATCACAATAGTTTTTCTCAATCTGTTGTAGGTTTAGAAGAAGCTAATATTGTAGAAATTATTGATCACCATAACTTAGGAGCAATAGGTACTAATAGTCCTATTAATTTTAGAAGCATGCCAGTAGGGTGCACATCTACTATTATTACTAAAATGTATGGTGAAAGTAAAGTAGATATACCCAAAGATATTGCTGGGTTGATGTTATCTGCAATTTTATCTGATACTTTATTATTTACTAGTCCTACAACTACTCAAAAAGATAAAGAAGCAGCAGAAATTCTAGCTAAAATAGCTGACGTTGATCCTATTGTTTATGGAAAAGAAATGTTCAAAGCAGCTAGTTCTATTGAAGGTATGAGTATTAAAGATTTAGTATATGCAGATTTCAAAGCATTTAATTTAGGTGAAAAACAATTAGGTTTATCTCAAATTACTACAATGGATTTTGAAGGTATGTCTAGTAAAATTTCTGAAATTGTTGAGTATCTAAATATAAAAGTAGAAAATGGTTTTGACTTATCAGTATTATTTGTAACTGATATAATTAAAAACGGGTCTCATATTATTTATGATGATAATAGTGTTGATATCGTTAAAGATGCGTTTAGTTTAAATGAAATTCATCAAGGTATATTTGTTGAAGGGTTAGTTTCTAGAAAAAAACAAATGCTTCCTAATTTACTTGAAACTATGCAAGAATTATAAAGTGAGCTAAGCTTACTTTTTTTTGCATAAAAAAAAGCAAGTACCTAAATACTTACTTACTATTACAAAATTGGTAGCGACGGAGGGAGTCGAACCCCCGACCTACCGGGTATGAACCGGTCGCTCTAGCCAGCTGAGCTACATCGCCATTTGTTCCAGCAATATGATTATATCAAAAACTTTTCGAAAATGCAAGGTAATTTATTGTTAAAATCAAGAAAATATTGTATAATTTGGTTAGAAATAAAAAGGTGAAGACAATGGCAAATAAATATAAAAATGTAAAAATTGAAAATGTAGAATTAAAATCAACTACTATTGGTGCTATAAAAGCAAAGAAAACTGGATATATTCCTCTTATACTTATATTCTTTATGTTAATAGGGTTTGTTGTATTTATGCCTTATTTAACTGAGTATTTAGAAAATGGATATTTTATTGAACCTGAAACAGTTCCAGCGCAGCCTGAAGAAAATGAAGAAGAAGAGGAAGAAGAAGTTACTGAAAATGAATATCCTTATGTTGAAAATATGTCAATAGGAGTAACTGAAATTACATTATCTAATATAACTTACTCAGATGGTTTATACTTTACTTTAAAAAATAATTTAGCTTACGAAACTTCTTTAGAAAAATATAATTATTATCTAGATGTATACGACACTAACGAAACTTTGGTAGATAGAATTTCATTTAATGATATTACTTTACTTGCTAATGAAGAATTGCAGCTATTTTTCGAACTTAATGTTGAAGCAATCATGTATTTTAAATTAGTGGTTATTACTTCAAATGATTATCCAGAAGTTTCATTATCTGAAAATGAAAATAATGTGGCTACTATGATATGTGTTAAAGAAGAAGAGATTAAATATCACTTTACTAGTAGTAAGTTAACATCTTTTGAATCTACTGCTACTTATACTAGTGATAGTGCTGATTATGATTCTTTACTAGCAAAATATACTTCACTAGCAGATACTTATAATAGTTATAACGGAGTAAATGCTACTATCGGTAGTAATTCATCTTTATTTTCTTATAAAGTATATTTTGATTTAAATGTATTTGATAATTCGATTTTAACAAATGATGAATATTCGTTCGCTAAAGATACTGGACCGAATGAAATAGCTTTTAAATTAGAGTTATTAGATTACAAATGTGAATAGGGGGAAAATATGAATTTAACAATTAATGATTTTGAAGGGCCACTGGATTTACTCCTTCATTTTGTTAAAACTGCTAAAATGGATATTTATGAAATAGATATAAAAAAGATAATAGAAGAATATTTGAATTTCATAAATACGATTGATAAAAAAAACTTAGATAATGCAAGTGAGTACCTTGTTATGGCAGCTGAATTAATACATTTAAAAAGTAGATTGCTTATTAACAGTAAAGATGAAGACTCATCAGGTGAATATGAAATTAATTCTGAAGAAGATTTGAAAAACAAATTGATTGAATATGAAAAGTATAAAGCTGTTTGTGAAAAATTCAGAACATTTGAAGATAATAGAAAAGACTATTTTACAAAATCTCCTGAAAATATTTTGATTTATTCAGAAGAAAGAAAACTGTCTTCTGATGTTAGTTTAGATGATTTAGTAACTGCTTTTTTGAGTATGAAAAAAAGAGAAGATTTTCACAAGCCAATAAATACTAGGATAACAAGAAAAGAACTTAGTGTTGAAGATAAAACTACTTATATAAAGGAATTTATTAAAAGTAGAAATAAAGTTTTAATCGAGGATTTATTTGTTAGTAATACTAAAGAGGAATTAATAGTAACATTTTTATCTATTTTAAATTTGTCTAAAGAAAAAATAATAAAAATTTCACAAAGTAAAAACTTTGAAAAAATATATTTGGAAGGAGTAATTAATGAATAATTGTGCAGTATTAGAAGGTTTACTTTTTGCTGTTGGCGATGATGGTTTAACAATTGATAAAATTACTGATATACTAGATCTTGAAAAAAAAGAAGTTCAAAAATTATTAAAAGAATTAAAAGAATTTTATGATAAAGAAGATAGAGGTATTAGAATTTCATTTATTGGTGAATCTTTTAAAATGACAACTAAAAAAGAACATAAAGAATATTATCAAAAATTGCTTTCTTCAACAAAAGATGAAGTTTTAAGTAATGCAGCTTTAGAAACACTTGCTATCGTAGCTTATAATCAACCTATTACTAGGTATGAAATAAATGAATTACGTGGTATTGAAAGTGCACATGTAATTAGAAAACTACTTGCGAAAGATTTAATTAAAGTAAGTGGCAAAAGTGATTTACCAGGAAATCCCAATATGTATAAAACTACTAAAGAATTTTTAGATTATTTTGGTCTTGCTTCTATTAGTGATTTGCCTGAGCTACATTTTAGTGTTAAAAGTGATGATGAAAAAGAACTTTTCACTTCAATTTATAAAGAAAATTAAAGTACTGGTGGATTATCTGTAGATATATCACTTTGGAGAAAATAATAAAATATCATACCAAATCCAATTAGAACTAATACACTTCCATAAAAGCGAGTTAATTCATTAGTAGCATCTTCACCAGATGCTTTTTTTTCTGTATAAAATCTATAATTTCTTGATACGATAAATATATATAATATAAATGAAACTATTAGTCCGAATAAGAATATTTGTGATGCTCTTGCTTCTTCATTTTCGTTTCCGTTCATTATTGATTTAATTAATAAGTTATCGCCATAAATATTAAAAACACCTATTAAAATAAATATAATAGATAAAATCTTTTCTGTATTAATACTTCTAATTGCTTCTAAGTCCTCATTCATATTAAAATTTTATGTGATATTTTATTTTTTTTGTATTTTTAATTGAATTATTATATATTGATAAAATTTTTAAATTATTTATATCTTTTTCAAATGTTTGTATGATATAATTAGTTTATGCAAGTGTGGCGGAATGGTAGACGCGAAGGTCTCAAACGCGTGCGTGCAAGATTCAAAATCTAATTTATAGTTGTTAAACAAAGTCAATAAATACAAGGGTTTATAGTATATCTAGAACTCTTTTTATTTGTCTCAAAAGTGTGTTAGGTGGGGAAATAGGTGGGGAAGAAAGTGTGTGTTTCAAATTTTATTTAAATTTATTGATGTATACTAAACTTATATAATTTGATATAATTGAAATAGTTGAAAGAGGTGTGAATTATGTTTAATAAAATCCTTAATCTTTTTAAGAACGATAATGAAACAAATAATAAGTTAGCTGTAACTAATAATAGTGTTCAATCATATTTTAATGTTTTAAAAGTTCATCCAGACATTACTGATTTACTTTGGATTATTGATGGTGATAAAAAGAATTATGTACAACAAGATAATAGACAATACATAGATGTGAATGGAATAAAATTTTACTTACCATCGTTCTCATCTTACGAACCAAGTCTAATGTCAGTGAAACTACCAATTGAATATGTAGAAAATATAACAGATATAGAACGACCGCCATATTATCCAACTTATCTAAATTTAACTAATGAACAAAGAGGTGTTTACTGGAAATTTTTAGAAAATCCGTATGATAATAAATTTAATATAGGTTATGTTTTTATATTGTATTATGGATTAGAAAGACAGTTGTTAGAAGGTAAATTTGATGAAGCATTTAATGTTATTCTTAAATTAAGAGATGTACATTCTAATGGATCTTTTCAAAGTTATTCAGCATGTGCACTGATATTATCTTGTATTGTAAAGCAACGCCCAGACATGGCTATAAAATTTTATGAATCAATAGATAAGGATTATGAAAGTGTCTTTCCTGATGAATTATATTTAATGTGTAAGTTTTCATTGAATATACCTATTAATTCTAAAGATATTATGAGAATGTCTAAAACTTTTTCGTTTGAAAATAATAATTACATAAAAAAATATCCTGATTTATTTTCAGAAACATTGGATGATAACTTACAAGAACAAATTGGAGATAAAGAAATTTTATTAAGTAATTATTTCAATAAAGATGATTTTAGAAAATTATATAATGTTAAATACCCTATATTTGCAAACACTTCAATAAGAGATAAAGAAATTGAAATACCAGCTATATCTAGTAATTTTAAACTTAAAAAAGTAGTTTATGACTTATTAAGCAAAACTCATGAAGATGTTAAAAGAAAATTATCTGAATTACGTAAAAGTGGTGAAGTACCTATTGTTAAAGAAAATACTAATAAAAGAAAAGTTATTGAAAATTTTGATGTAGCAATGGAGCAAAATTTAATAGAGAGACTGGAAAATTCTACTCGAACATTAGATAAACATTTTATATTAATTGAGATTCAAAATTTCTATTATAAATGTAGAAATATAGATGAAGTATATTTAGAAAAGTGCATACAGTATTGTAATTTAGATATAGACTTATTACCAAAAGTTCAAAGTGATTATATTGAAGAAGAAAAATCTAGAATATTGATGTATAAAGAGATATATACAAAAGAAGAATTAAATAAAGAAATGAGTAACATTACATCATTTGAAGGTAGAATACCAGCTTTCGAAAGGCTTGCTATAATTTATGAAAAACAAAAAAAATACCAAAAGGCTATTGATGTATGTGAAAATGCTATTAATTATTATAAATCAATTTCTTTAACAAATTATGTCACAGACTTTAATAACAGGATGTTAAAACTGATAGAAAAAACAGCAAAATAAAAACACGATCAATGTCGTGTTTTTTTGTTTACTTTTTACATTTTGGCGGTCTACGTTTATGTGAAACCACTTTAACTGTTTTTCTACATTTAGTCATTTTTATACCTCCTTTAAAAGGTATAGTTAATACTTATTATATTGTTATTAAATAATTTAGTTTAAATTATCTCTTTTACTACTATTTGGTTTTGAACAAACAACATCTTTGTCATTCATTCTTTTGTAGTAATAATTTTCATTGTATGAAGAATTGCCAGTTTTTAGTCTATTAACCAATTCTTGTCTAGTGATAACTTCATTGTTTCCTTGATTTTGGAAAACTTCATTAAGTCCACTAGGTCTTTCTTTTATTACTTTTAGTAAAGCCATATTGCCATCTCCTTTCATTGAATATGACTTATGCCTTTACATAATGTTTATTATAGTTAAATGAATATCTAAAATAAATATTGATAATATATTAATAATATAGTATAATACTACTATATTAATATAAGAAAAAGACATAAGTCGTTGGGAAAATAAGTATTAATATACCATATAAGTTAATTTTGCTCGAACAAAATTAACTTTTTTTATCAAATGTTATAAAAATCAGTGTCTACATCTAAGCGATTATAAACTCTGCTACACTTGATATATTTATTATACTCCTGAATTCAATAAAAGTCAAACCTTATCATAGTTATTTTCGTGTTTTAAAGCATTATACAGCTTTAAATTATGTAACTGGCTATCAGGGTATTACAATGTAAATACATCATATAAGAGTTGTTTTAACGTTTTTTAACATTATTACGAACAAATGTTGTTGAAAATATTGAATTTTTGATGATTTAGGCTTATAATGTAATATGTGAGGAGGCGTGATATCATTAGAGGCGCTATTATTATAACGGAGTCTTGTGTTTTTTAAAGACTTGAACAGCATAATCAATCATGTACTTTTTAGCAAGGAACTTTAACATTTTTTATTCTGTTATTGTTAACCGTTCTGAGCAGAGAATTAATAGGTTCAAATCCTGTGATTCAAACAGAAATTAAAGGAGTGATGCTAATGGAAATTATAACTAACATTGTAATTAATATTAAAATCAATATATCCCTAGTGTTTAACACTTCAAATATAAGTGGCAAGTTCTTTGCTAAAGAGTACATACAAAATATAGTCTAACTATATTTTTTTTGGTATAAATTGTTATTATGGGTTGTAATAATATTACATTGTGGTTACATAGCAGGTGGAGGTGTTTATGAGCAAAAGTTTACCTAAGAAAAGTTTTGGTGATCCAGTTATATGTATAAGTCCAGATGATGTAATAAAGTATTTAGAAGTGATGAGCAAGAATACAACTATAAGGTATGTTCCAAGTGAATTAGTAAATTTAATCACAGATGATTATGAAAATATATTAAGAGCAATAGAAATTGCACCTTGTATATATTTTAATTTAAAAAAAGAAATTAGATTTAATAGTAAAATAATGAAAACTACAATTAATTCATTAAGAAGATTAGTATATGAAGATGAATTGAGGTGTAAGTGATATGGACGGTTATAATAGATTAAAAGGAATGTATTTAGAAAATAAAGAAGATAACAAACATTTAATTCCTATAATCAAATATTTATTTTCAAAAGAAGGTATGAATGAAAAGTATTTGAATTGTGAAAAAACATTAGATGGAATGTATCAATATATTACAAGTAAAGTTAAAGAGTTTGCAATTAATAATGTTGCTACAGTAAAAGATGATGATGTTTTTAAATTAGCCTTTGATTATTTTAATCTTACTAATGATGAACTAGGTATTACAACTGTTAAAAAAATTGATGACGAAAGTAGAAAGCAGCTTGAATTAGAAGTGTAATATGTCTTATATCAAAAAAGAATATGTTAGACTTTTAAATTTAACAGATACTAAGTTTATCATACCAACACACTTTACTAAGTTTATAGAAAAAGTTTGTAGGACACATAATCTAATAATAAAGAAAAAAGATAAACAATACTATTGTACTCATTGTAATAGTAGTTTTAAGAATAATAAAAAAATAAATGAAAATTGTAAGTGTCCGATTTGTAAAGTTGAATTACGTGTTAAATCAAGTAAACTAAAGTATTGGATATTTAAGGACTATGTTCAACTTATTGATAAAATAGAAGATCACTTCGTAATAAGAACTTTTGAAATATATTCATCTATGAAAGATAATCATTTTACTAATCATTACACTGAATTTATGAGAAGTTTTATAATTGGTGATGAAGTGCAACACTTTATTAGTGATACGGTAAATAATAATATGGGTTATATGTATATCAATCATTTTAGAAGTAGAACAAATTGGAAAAAAAGAAATTTAAGATGGAGTTATCAAAATATACAAGCGATAGTTGATTATCAAAACTTAAAACAAATATTTAAGAATAGTGTTTATCAGTATATGATGTTGCATAAGTTTTTAAAGGTTATTAATTATATAGATATTGAGAAGTACTTAGTAAATGCTAAGTATTATCAAAGTTTTGAACTTCTAGTAAAGTTGAAGTTATATAATTTGGCAAAAGCATATAACAAATTTTATTTAAAAGGAACGTTTGAAGAACGCTTTGGAGTTACAAAAGATTATCTACCATTTATGCAAAAACATAACATCAATTACGAACAGCTTAAAGTTTTAAGATTATTAAAAAAGAAAGATATTAAGTTAATAAATAAATTAACAAGATTTAATACTTTAAGTGAAATCAATAATTATATAGATGTTGAGAGTGCTTATAAAAACATATTAAGTAATAAGAAAAATGATGAGCATATATATTTAGACTATTTAAGGTTTGCAGTTGAACTAGGATATAACTTGAAGAGTAAAAAAATAGCATTTCCTAATAATCTTCAAATCGAGCATGATAGGTTAGAGAATATGTTAGAAGTTATTAAAGATGAAAAGAATAATATGTTAATCAAAGAAAGAGTTAAATGTTTAAATGAATATGTATACAAGAATAAAGAATACATTATTTTTCCTGCTAATAGTGTTGAATCTTTAATTGAGGAAAGTAGGCAACAAGAAAATTGTGTTAAAACTTATACAGAAAGATATGCTTCTGCAAAATGTGATATATATTTTATGAGAAAAATTGAAGAATTAGAAAAATCATTAGTTACTATTGAAGTTATTGATAATAAAGTTTATCAATGCAAAGGAAAAAGAAATATGGAAGTATCTAAAAAAGAAGATACATTTATTAAAAGATGGGAAGAAAGAAAGTTAGGTAAAGAATATGGATTATAAATTTACAAGAGAAGATAAAATCTATTCTAAAAAATTGAGAGTAAATAATGTGGTTTATCTTGCTAAGTTAATGGCGGCTAATATTAATTCATTAAATGAGTCTTATAAAGACTATAAAGATTATGAATGGAGTTTCTTATTGGCTGATACATTTGATGAGTATAATTGGACTTTTGGTGAAAAACAAAAATTTAAATATTTAGTTAAAAAAGATTTATTCAAAAATTATGGATTAAAACTAGTATCTATTAAACCATTTAGATTAAAAATTAGAAATAAATAACTTTAAAAACTCATTAATTATCATTTTAAAAAAGAAATTTTCTAAATAGTGCTAAATAGTTGAGATAAATAAATAAAAGATTCATATTAGTATTATTAGAAGGAGGAAAGGCTAAATGGATGAATACCACACGCCTGTTTATTAACAAGCATTAGCTTTTCCAAATATGCTATTAAGGTATATTGCTCTTATAACTTTTCAAAACTGCTCACACTTGTTTAAAATGGTGCAAATATATTGGTGCAACTTTTACTTTCACACTTCCAAAAAAGAAATGAGGTGAACCAATGGAATTGACTAACCTATTTTATACTTTCGAGAGAGAATACGGACGTTTGCTAACTCCGTATGAAAAAGAAATAATAGAAGAATGGACAGTAAAATATGAAATATCTCAAATATTTTCTGCACTTAAAGAATCAGTTTTTAATGGAGTAGTAAGTTTTAGATATATCAATAAGATATTAGAAAGATGGAATGTTAATAAAGAAAGTTCTGATAATGAAGTAGAAATAAATATAGATAATTGGTTAGAATAGTTTGTATTTGTTTTATAAGTGTTGCAATTTGAGTTTAAATTTGTTACATTACAATTAACAATCGTTTTCAAAAAAAAACAACACTACTACCACTACTAGTAAGAGTAGAGGTTAGTAATGTGTTTATTAATTTAATATATAAATATTGTTAAATCCATTGTAAAAAATCATTTTCTTTGATAAGGTAATATGACTTAAGGAGAATGAATATGAAAAATAATATTAAAACAATTTTAGATAACTACAAAAAAGATAGTAAGGTTTATGACGTAGATACATTAAAAGAGTTTATTGGTAAAGACATTATTGTATCAATACTAGATGAATCTTTATTTATCACTGATGGTGTTTTAAAAGAAGTTAAAGAAGGTGTACTTACTTTTGAAAATACTGAAGTTGATTACATAAAGGTTTTTGATGTTACTCTAAAAGAAACAAAAAATACAGAAGAAGAGCAACTGTTAAAATTACCTAAAAGTGAACCATCACCCTCTATTGAAGTAACTTATGATACTGTGAAAGCGCTTGAAGGGAAGTTTATTGCTTATTATGAGTTTAATATCCAAGATGAATTATTAACTGATAGATTTGGAAAACTAATAAATGTTGATAAAGAAAATATTACAATAGATATATTTGATAATTCAGCTAGGGATTTACCTGATATAATAAATTTAATCGAATATGATAATGGATTAAAGTTTACTGATGAAAGTAATTTGAATAGTAGTCTTAAAACCTACAACTACAATCAACTTAAAGGATTAAGAAAACTTGAAATAAGTAGTTTATTAAAGTTTATAGATGCTTCTTACTTATATCAAAATTGTAAAATAACACTTCATGATGAAAAAGTTATTTATGCATATATAGTTTCAATTGATGTAAATGATATAGAGTTCAAGTTCAAAGGTGAACCTGATGAATTAAGTGATATTTATATTGGTAGTGTCTTAACAACAGATGTCAGAAATATTGAAGTTCTATAATTGTTAAAACAAAGTTAATAAAATTATTGTGGGTGTTTATATGTATATAGCAAATAAAGTTCCACAGCTTGTTTTAAATTGGTAATAAAAAAGACATTTTGGGATGTCTTTTTACTTGTTCTCAATTCCTTGTATATATGCTTTTACAAGTTCTAATTTATCATTAGGTAAGTTATTAATAGTTTGAATTAAAATAGCTAAGTCTTTGTTATTACTTATACTTTCCATTTCTTCATAACGCATTGGGTTATCAGTTCTATCAATTAAATAGTCTAAGTTACAGTTTAAAAAATTAGCCATACTTACTAATGTAGGTAAACTAGGGATTTTAGAACCATTCATATAAGATTTAATTGTAGTATCACTAACTTTAGAATTCACAGCTACTTTTGTAATTATAAAACCTTTTTCATTGATAATCTTTTTCAAGTTATTCATACTAATTGAATCTTTAATTAAATTATAGTTTTCTTTATCATTTACTCTCATATATTCCACCTATACAAATTTTACCAACTACAAAGAAATAAAAAGTACACCAGAGGTATTGTAATATACACTAGAAAGTTATATAATGATACTAGAAGTATACTGTTGTATGTTTAAAGGAGTGTAGTTATGAGTAAAATCAAATGTCCAGCTTGTAAGAAATTAACAGATGAAAGTAAAAATGAATGTGAAAAATGTGGTCATGTAATAAATAGACCATTAAAAACAATCGAGAAAATTGGTGTAGCTATTGTAGTGTTAGCTATAATTGGAGGAATATTTGTTAATATATATGAGTTCTTTATGCCAAGTACATCAATTTATGATAAATATTATGATATGAATTTATCGCATTGTAAAAATACAACACTAGGACAAAGTCTAAAAGAACTTTGGCCTGGAGACCACGAAATAGACGAAGGTACTTCAGTAGGTGGAGATAGTAAAATATATATTAGATTTGGTGATTATTCAACACCTCTAGGAGTTACTAATAATGAGATAGTTTTATCTATGGCAAATTCAAAGTATTCATCAGGTGAACCCTTAGCAAAATGGCAAGTGGAAGCTGCAATTAATTGTGTTAATGATTAAGGTGGTATTTATAATATGATAGCAATAATATTTATAGTATTCTTTCTTATAATGACATTTTTAATTTTATCAGGTCAAGTATTTTTAGCAATATTTATAGGTGGACCAGGAGTGCTTATTGCAACATCGATTGCACTTGGTATACAAAAAGCTGCTAGAGAAAAAGAAATATTGAACTTACTTGATGGAATAGATTTTATTGGAGAGAAAATAACAGATATAGAAAATGTAGTAGGAGTACATACTGATATTAGAATTAATGCTGATGGAAGTAGGACTTATGTATGGGACAATTATTTAGAATTGTTAACTAATAAAAAAAATGTGTGTATAGAAGAATTAAAAAATGTATCTAAGACAACCAACTAGGTTGTTTTTGTTTGTTTAAATTTCAAAAGATGGGGTGTTGATGGTAAAAGTGTTTGCCGAATTGTTACACGTTCGATTAACTTTTTATTAAAGGTTGTATTATAAATGTTATTGTGTTTACATGGTAAAGTAGCGGAGTGTTCAAAGAAACAACTGTTAAATCGGATACAATAAAACGTCTCAAATATATTAAAATATGCACGAAAATAATGCATATATGTTCAAAGTACAAATTATAGGTTTCTTTGGACTATTCAGAAAGGATACAATATGGAATATTTATATGTTCGTTGTAGTACGAACGAAGACAAACAAAACATGGGAAGACAATTAAGATTTGGAAAGTTGAAAGGAATAAAAGAAGAAAACATTTATAAAGAATATGCAAGTGGAGCTAAGTCAGATAGAGTAGAATTCAAAAAGTTGATGGCAGTTGTGAAGTCTGGGGATACTATATATGCAAGTGATGTTTCGAGACTGACTAGATCACTTAAACATCTTATCGAGATAATAGATGAAGCAAAAGAAAAGAAATTAAAATTGGTGTTAGGTGATTTTGAAATAGATTGTCGTAAGGAACTTAATGTATTTACGCAAGGCCAATTATTGATGTTAGGTTTGGTAAATGAATTAACAAGACTATTAATAGTTGAATCAGTTAAAGATGGATTAGCTCATGCAAAAGAACAAGGAAGAGTAGGAGGGCAACCAAAATTAACTAAAGATAGATTGTTTGATAAAAATCCTGATTTTTTTAAATATTATACACAATACAAAAATAAGCAAATAACATTGCTTGAATTAAGTCGCTTATCTTGTATTAGTAGAAATACTACTTATAGTTATATTAAAATTATTGAGTCTTAATATATTTTGTTAATTTATTAGTGCGATAATAAATTCTGTTTTTTATTTGAATATATGATAATTCATTAAAATTGTCATAACTTCTATAACCGTAATTTTTATGGTGATTTTTATTTCTCATGTTATCTAAATTTGTATTAGATAACCACAATATAAAAGACTTATCTAATTCGTTAAATATAGGAGCATCTATATTTTTTTTTAGTTTTTTAATAGATTTGTATCCGTTAATTATTCCACTTTTAATTTTTCTATTATTTAGGCTTTCATTAATTTTAATTTTACATTTTGATCTTTGAGTATCTATATTATTTTTTATGAAAAATTCTCTTATCTGAGTTTCACTTATTTTGATACCGAATTTATTGTATATTCTTTTTTTTGCATCAACATAAGTTTCTGGAATAGAAGAATTACTGAACTCAGATTTAAGTTCATCTTTAATTTTATTCAATCGTGCTTTACTTTCTGGTTTCTCAAAATATTTGTAATCATATTTAATAAAGTTATTTAAATAATTATATATTGTTTTTCTAGAGATTTTAAGTTCATCACATATATTTTTTATTTTATATCCATTAGCTACTGAATTGATGACAATAGCCTTGGTATAAAGTTTTGATTTTTCATTTTCTTTTTTTAATATATAATCAATTTTAAATTTTGACATGCTTGAAATCTTTAATTTATTTTTGAAATTATTCATAAGACCTCCTTTTAGTTAAAATTATACCATAGTGTGTAAAATAAACCTATGAATTTACAGATTTTTTTTGTATATTGTGCTGAATAAACCTTATAAATCAAAGGTTTGCAAGTATTTTTTACTAAAGTTATATAGAAGTGTTGTAGAGGAGGTGATTATATGCAAGATGAAATAAGGCACTTTTTTAATAGTCTAGTTGTTGATTCAGTATTAGAAAAAGATAAGTACAGAAAATTAAAACACTATTATTGTATTACTTGTGGTAAGGAGAAAGAAATTAATAATTTTAGAAGTTGCGAAAATTGTTACGATAATTATAAGTTAAAAGTTAAGTACGATTATTGTCTATTGTGTGGAAACGATAAAGAATATGATAATAAGGGCCTATGTTATTTGTGTTATAAAACAATTAAAAGTAAAAACGAAGAAAGGAATTTAGAAAATTATGATCAAATACAATACAACGATTAAGAAAGAAGATAAGGATAATTTTGAATTATTATTAAGGGAACTTAATTATATGGTAAATTTAAACGAAGAAAGTAATTTAAATGATATCGGAAAGAAATTAATCGAAGTTACTGATATATGTAAAAAGTTCATTAACAAAGATGTTCAAGAAATGATATACAAATTAACGAAGTTGTTACTCAATGAGGGACTTAGCGATAATTTCCAATATCAATTAAGTTTATTAAATGATATTTCTACAAGAGATATAGAAAAAGAAACTATCGACTTTATAGGTGATAAGTATCAGGAACTATATAAGGATAAAAAACTTGATGGTGGAATATCTACACTATGTGTAGAATTGGATAAAAGAATAGGTGGTATGAGAAAAGGTAAAATTGCTAGTTTTGTAGGAGCAAGTGGATGTATGAAAACTACAACAGTTTTAAATATTGCTTATAATGAAGTTAAAAAAGGGAGTAATGTAGTATTCTTGTCTTTAGAAGAGCCTGTTTATGATATTTATTCTAAGATATTATCTAGACATAGTAGAACTACTGGGAATAACTTTACAACACAAAGTATATTACAAAAAAAGTTAAACACTAATGAAGAAGAAATTCTATTTAATACAATAGAAAAATCTTTTAAAGAACTCAAAGGAAATCTTTATATCCTAGGGGAAGAACATTTGGGTAGTATGAGTCAAATGGAAATCACTAATCGATTAAAAGAGATAGAAGAAAAAATTAAACAAGATACTAATGATGAAACACAAGGTATAGATATCGTAATAGTTGATCATCTTCAAATTTTTCGTTTCTGTTCAATTGATACTAAAAATGAATTTGAAATCATGAATTCGTATGTTTCTTACTTTAGAAAACAAGCAAAGAATTTCTTGGATACTAATAAGGAAGTGTTAATTATTCTATTGAGCCAAGTAAATAGAGAAGGAATGGCTTATGCTCAAAAGCATGATGGATTGTATAAAATGCAACACATCGCAGAAGCCTCAGAGTTAGAAAGAGCTAGTTCTTATATTATATCTCTATACACCGATGGTATGGTTCAAGCATCTAAACTATTAAAGATGGGTGCAATAAAATTAAGAGGTGCAGCACTACCATTAGATGCAGTGAATGTTTTTGCCGATGGACAATATTACCAAGTAGGAGAAGTGGAAGTTCAAGATTTTACAAATTATTCTTATGAGGATGTAAATGTTGAACCACAAGTGGAAGTAGATGAGGAAACCTTAATTCAGACACTAGAAGATTTACTAGGAGGTTTGAATATTTAATGAATAAAATTAATCCTGTAAAAATCAAAAAATTCGATGATTTAAGAAATGATAGTTTATCAAATTACAAATTAGAAAAAGTGAAAACTCTTACTACATTAGATTTTATTTTCGATGGTGGAATAGAACAAGGGTCTATAGTGCAAATTTTAGGAGAGTCAAATACTGGAAAAACTTTATTGCTTCTTCAAATTGCAAAGAACATGGTAATGAATTCTAAGAATGTAGTTTATATAGACACCGATGGAAAAGTAAATTTAAATATGGAAATAGGAAAATACTTAGCTGAGAGTAACCATTTTATTTATAAAAGGTGTAATACATTTGATGAAGTGGAAAAGTTTTTAGATGAATTAATAGACACTAAACAATTAGATATCATTATTATTGATAGTTTACCAGGTTTAATAAATAAAGGTTATGTTGAAGGGAATAATAGAATATCAGTTAATGACTTTGGTAGTTATCACAATTCAAAACCATTATGTATGTTTTTGAATAAATATAGAGCATTAGTAAATAAGTATAATTTGATTTTACTATTTTCTAATCAATATAGAAGTGATATTAAAGTTAATTATTCAACATCACTTAAACCATATGGACCTAAAAATTTATTGTCTTCATGTGATATTGTGTTGAGTTTGAAAAAAATAATAACTATAACAAAAGAAAAAAAGTCTACTAAGAAAAAGAGTGACCATATATTCTCTAGTTATGGAGGTGCAGGTATATTGTGTAATCTAGAAATTGAAAAAAACAATAATAATAAACCTTGTTCCTTTATAACAAAAATTTGCTATAAAAATGGAATGGATACTGGTTTTAACATATTATCTGCATTACTAGATACTAAGATTATTGAAGTAAATGGAACATATTATAGTCTTGTTTTAGAAACAGATATTATTAAAGGAAATGGAGTAAATAACTTTTTGGAAGAATGTGAAGGGAAAATTAATCATATTTATAAGGTTTATGAAAAACATATTATTCAATATTATTCTAATATAGATTAAGTGCTAGAGTTCTATAATGAACTTGATTGTAAGGGCAATACAAGTAGCCATAAAATCCCTTCAAAATAACAAAACAACAAATGAAATTGTAAATAATCAGAACGTAGTAGTGATGATTATTTACAACAAGGGTAAGAAGACCTACCCTTACGGGTAGGTCGATTCTTATTTCAAATAAATCTAAATATAAAAATAAGGAGAAAGAAGAAAAATGGATTATAGAAAAATAATGATAAATATACAAGACAAAAAGGAACTATTAGATAAACTAACTGTTCTTAAAGAAAAGGGAGTAAAACAGATTTATAGTAACAATACTAATGGTTTAGAAATAAATATAGTTATTGATTATATAAGTAATTGTGTAATAGGGCAATATAACAATGAAGAATTACTAAAAATTATGTATGATTTAATTACTATAAGTTAATAGTGTTTGTAATTAGATTTTAAATGTGGTAACATTTTAAACCGGTAAGGTTTTCAAATAGTAGAGGAGCAAAATGAAAGAAAATCGTTTAAACCAAATTAGTAAACAATTGATAACAATAGGAGCGTATTTTTCAACTACAACTTTAAAAGAACTAAAAGATAATGTAACTATTAAAAATAATATATTAATGCATTTATTAAATGTGTACTTATTAATAAATGAGGAGCAAGATATAGAAAATGAAAACACAATTTGTAATGCTAATGAAGAAGAAAAATATTTAACAAGAAAAGAAATAATTAGTTTGTATTACCCTTTATTCACTCAATATGGATTAAATCAAGCAATTAATAAAAAAGAGATACCATTTCATAAAAGAGGTAGTAAATACTTTTTTAAAAAAAGTGAAATAGATGATTGGATTAATAATAAGGATAATGCTGTTCAACAAACTATAAAATATGTATAAAAGGAGTACCAATGACAACAAAAGAAAAAAACATTACAGAGTTGATACCTAAAAAAAAATATCGTATTGATATTGAAGCAGGTAAAAAACATAATGGTGAAAGAAATAGAATTGTAAAATATGCAGAATCGATGAAAGAGGCAAGAATAATCAGAGACGATATATTATATAATATTAGAAATGATAAAATAAAATCAAAAGGCAATATCGGATTTTATGAATTTGCAAAGATTTGGCTAGTTGATTATGCTGAGGCTAACGTTAAGGCATCAACACTATATGGATATAGATGTAATCTAAATGCTTATATACTCCCAGAATTTAAAGATATGAAATTGAATGAAATAAAATCTATACATTTAGAAAGATTTTATAATAAGTTAAAAAAGAGAAATACTAAGAGACCAAATTTAGATGGAAGTTATAAACAACTATCATCGACAACAATTCAAAAGCAACATAGACAATTATCATTAATATTTAACTGCGCAATTAAATGGGATTTTTTAGATAGTAATCCATGTTTAAAAGTTATAAAACCACCAACACAACAAAGTCCTGAAATGAGTTTCTTTGAAGAAAAAGAGATTGAAGAGGTTTTAAGATTATTAGAGTATGAACAAATTGGTTTTAGAACAGCGATTACTATGCTAATAATGGGAGGGTTTAGAAGAGCTGAATTACTTGGACTATATTGGGAAGATATTGATTTTGAAAATATGACAGCATCAGTTAAAAGAAACTTACTGGAATTAAGAGGTAGAGAAGGGTTAACAGAAGATACTACTAAGACATTAAAAAGTGTTAGAACAATAAAGTTACCTAGTAATATAATGAAAATGTTAAATGAATATAAAGACTATCAATTATATCAATTTGGACAAGCATATATTAAGGAAATGGAAAAGTCCTATGTGTTTAAATCAGTTACTGGTGGTTATATGTATCCTTCATGGCTAACTTTCAATTGGAAAAAGTTTGTTGCGAAGAACAATATAAAAAAAGTAAGATTACATGATTTAAGACATACATGTGCTACTATGCTAATAAGTAATAATATACCTATTGCTACTGTAAGTAAAATGTTAGGTCATAGCAATGTCTATACAACATTAAACACTTATACTCATTCAACAAATACAGATGAGGATAGTGCAGCTAATATGTTTGATGAGAAATTTTTTTAAATTTCTTTTTTATTTTAATATGTATATGAAAATAAATTATAATATGATATAATTTATTTATGCAAGTGTGGCGGAATGGTAGACGCGAAGGTCTCAAACACCTTTATACTCTGTATGTGTGGGTTCAAGTCCCATCTCTTGCACCAATTTTTATAGGAAAAATAAGGGCTCTTGTAAATTTAGGTGGGGAAAATAATCCCACCTAGAAATACAGGTGGGGAAGAAATCCCACCTTATTATAAAATTATAAATTTAGTGGGGAATTAGGTGGGATAA
>CAYJFJ010000006.1:0-53817 GCA_964369845.1 uncultured Muribaculaceae bacterium
GTTTCCATAGCTCAGCTGGATAGAGCATACGCCTTCTAAGCGTACGGTCGAAGGTTCGAATCCTTCTGGGAACACCATAATGAAATAACTAGTTTTACTAGTTTTTTTTATGTCACAAAGAAAAAACGATCATTCGACCGTTATATATAATATAATTAAATATTAATTCTAGATTCAATAAAGTTTTCTAAATCAGTTAAATTAACTTTTTCTTGCTCCATTGTATCTCTAAATCTAACAGTAACTACTTCATTTTCAATTGTATCATCATCAATAGTAACAGCAAAAGGTGTACCCACTGCATCACTTCTTCTGTAACGTTTTCCAATTGAAGCTGCCTCATCATAAGAACATGCAAATTTTTTACATAAAATAGCATATACATCATTAGCTTTAGAAGCATGAATTTTCTTAATTAAAGGAAGAATTGTAACTTTATAAGGCGCTAAAGCTGGATGTAATTTTAAAACTTCTCTTTCTTCACCGTTTTCTAAAACTTCTTTTTTATAAGCATCTACTAAAAGTGCTAAAATAAGTCGATCAAGACCAACTGATGGTTCTATTACATATGGTAAGTATTTTTCATTAGTCTCAGGATCAATTACTCTTAAATCATTTCCTGATGCATTCATATGAACACCTAAATCATAATCAGTTCTATCAGCAATTCCCCAAAGTTCTCCCCAACCCATTGGATATAAAAATTCTATATCAGTAGTAGCTTTAGAGTAAAAGCTTAGTTCATCTTCAGCATGATCTCTAAATCTAATATTATCTTTATTAAGACCAATAGTTTTTAAGAAATCTAAACAATAATTTTTCCAGTATCCAAACCATTCTAAATCTTCTCCTGGCTTACAGAAAAATTCAAGTTCCATTTGTTCAAATTCACGAGTTCTAAAAGTAAAGTTTCCTGGTGTTATTTCGTTTCTAAAAGCTTTACCAGTTTGAGCAATACCAAATGGTACTTTAAGTCTAAGAGCTCTTTCTACATTTTTAAAATTAACAAAAATTCCTTGAGCAGTTTCTCCTCTTAAATATGCAATATTTTTACTTCCTTCAGTTACACCGATACTAGTTTCAAATAATAAATTGAATTTACGAATATCAGTATATTCAAGTGCTCCACATTTAGGACAAACTATATTATTATCTATAATGAATTTTTCTAATCTAGCATTTTCCCAACCATCTCCAGTTTCTTTTCCTTCAGTAGCTTCTTCTACTAATTTATCAGCACGATGTCTAGATTTACATTTTTTACAATCTATTAAAGGATCTGCAAATGATGAAACATGACCTGATGCTTCCCATACTTTAGGATTCATAATAATCGCAGCGTCAATACCGTGATTATAAGGATTTTCCTGAATAAACTTTTTCTTCCAAGTACTTCTTACATTTTCTTTTAAAAGTGTACCTAAAGGACCGTAATCCCATGAATTAGCTAAACCATTATATATTTCACTGCCTTGAAATACAAATCCATAATTCTTAGCATAATTAACTATTTCTTCCATTGTCGTTTTCATAAATAACTCCTTCCATACTATTATACAAAAAAAATAGAAATAATTCTATTTTTTATTTAATATTTTTTACTAAATCAGTAAGTTTTTTTACTTTATCACTTTTTAATTTAACATATTTCAAAAAACAATCACCACATAAAGGAACATACTCAACTTCACTATTTTCTCCATCTATTACTACAAGTTTACCTTCATCAGTAAAATTACCATTAACTTTTCTAGCATTTAAAGTAGCTTTAGCCCCACAAGCACATAAACTAATAGAACCTATTTCTTCAATTACATCTGCAAGTGCAATAAGCTTTTGAGTAGCCTCAGAGAAAATATCTCCTTTAAAATTACTTTTAAGACCAAATGTAATCACAGGAATTTTTATTAAATGAGCAATAGTCCAAAGTTCTTCTATTTGTTCACTTGTAAGAAGTTCTACCTCATCTACTAGTATCACACTAGCTCCATAATATTTTTTGTAATATTTACTAATTAATAAAGATTCATTTTCTGCAAGTAAAATATCTACTTTTCTACTCATTTTATTTCTAGAAACAATATAATCTTTACCTTTAGTATCAGTTTTTGATTTTACGATAACGCATTTCAAATTATTTTCTTCATAACTATAAGCAGTTTGAAGAATACTTAAAGTCTTCCCACTATTCATAGGTGAATATTTAAAAATTAAATTAGCCATAGCTCCCTCCATAATAAGTTTAACACAAAGAAAAAGAATAGACAATTATTTATGTCTATTCATTTGATTCATTACTTGTTTAACTTGTTTTTGACTTGGTTTTCTCCCCATGCTACTCATCATAGCCTCAATCATTTTTTCATTTATTGGAGGATTTTTTTCTAAAGCTTTTTTCATTACAAATCTAGCTACAAAAAAACCAATAACTAAACCAATAATTAGTCCTAATCCTATATATAAAACTTGATCTAACATATACATTATCTCCTTCTTTATAATTGTACTACAAAAGAATTATTTTCTCAACTAATTATAACTCAAAACTTTATCTAGCCAGAAATAATCTTTATTTTTAAAATCACAAACAAACATATTTGAATTATATTGTAAATTACTAAAAACTTTTTTCCCTGATATATTTGTTTTTAATTTAATGTAAGCTAGTTTAGTTTCAATATTAAATTTTTCATCACGATATTTATTATAAAGTTTATGACTATTTCTATTCATAGTATAAAAATCATCTTCTTTAAAATTATTAAAAATAAATGTATTTACACTATATTTATCAAATGGAATTGCAACTTGTTCAAAAATATTTAATCCTATATCTAAGTCACACTTTTCTAAATAATACATATCCTCTAATGTCTTATATAAGTTATAAGGATTTTCTTTTGTTAAAATTCTAAATTCTTTATTTATATTAAAAATATAAAATGTTCTCACTATATCACCCAAAATTATTGTAACAAAAAAAAACTAAAATTTTTGTCGAATAAAAAAATCTACAAAAATTCTAATTCATCATTAATTTCTAAATTACTCATAATTTTTAAATATATTTTATCGCAGTTAAAACCAAAAGCATTCTTAACATCTTCACTACTACCACTTTTACCAAAAGATTCCACTCCAAAAATATGTTTTTCAGAAGTTGCAAATCTCGACCAAATTAATGGGTTAGATGCTTCTATAACAAATGTCTGGGTTTCCTTAGGAAGTAACTGAGCTTCATATTTAGGATGCTGCTTTAAAAACAGTTCCATAGAAGGCATTGATACTACTCTAAACTCTTTATTATTTAAAGATAATTTACTTGCAACTTCTAAAGCTAAATGTAAATCTTCACCAGATGATATAATTATTCCATCTAATTTGCCTTTTTCTTTTCTAACCATATAAGCTCCATATTTAACATATTTATGATTAGTATTTTCTAGTTTAGGTAACTTTTCTTTACTAAGTACTAAAGACGATGCATATTTGTTTTTTAATATAAAGTCCCAAGATCCAATTACTTCGTTAATATCAGCAGGCCTAAAAGAAAATAAATTAGGGATCATTCTAAGTGTTGCCAACTGCTCTACTGGCTCATGAGTAGGACCATCATAACCAATTGAAATAGAATCATGAGTGAAAATATAATTTACAGGTAAATTCATCATCGCACTCATTCTAATAGCAGGCTTAGCATGATCACTAAAAGCAAGCATAGTACTACCAAACACATTTAAGCTGCACAGTGCCATACCATTTAAAATATTACCCATAGCCTCTTCTCTAACGCCAAAAGCAATATTTCTATCTAAGGGAGTTAAATATGTGTTATAACCAGTTTTTTTTAAATAAGTTTTGCATGAATTTTGTAAATCTGCAGAACCACCTAAGAAAAATTTATTTTTTGTAGCTATTAAATTAAGAATTTTATGATTACTTATTCTAAGTTCTTCAGCATAATCATCTCCAAATTTAAAATCGACTTTTTCAAAATTCAATTTAATTTCAGGATTTTTCATATATTCAAGAATATCTATTACTTTTTGACTTTTATCGTGTACTACTTCTTCATATTCCTTAAGCCATGTTTTATAAATTTTATCACATCTAATTTCATTTAACTTTTTATTTATAGCAATATCATCACTTAAATTAAATGCTTCTTGCGATACTTTAAGCTTAGTTTTAAATTGAAGTAAATCATCTTTATCTATAACTCCACCATGAACTTTAGAACTTCCCTCGCCTAGTAAATCTTTACCTATTAAAGTATCAATAATTATAAGTGAAGGTTTTTTACTTTTTTTAGATAAACCTATTGCTTCGACTATTCCTTCAACAGAATTTCTTTTTGCCTCTACTACATTAAAATGCATAGATTCAAATCTATCAATTATATCTTCATTAAATGTAAAATCAGTTTCCCCATCAGAACTCATTTTGTTTTTAATATAAAATACAGTAAGTTTACTAAGTTTTTGTGCACCTGCAAAAGAAAAAGCTTCATAAGATGCACCTTCCATTAAATCGCCTTCACCACATATGCAGTATGTATTAAAATTAATAAGTTTACTTTTAGGTTTTGACTCAAGTACTAAATTTCTATAATATCTCTCAGCAAGCGCTATGCCAACAGCATTTCCAGCACCACTTCCCAAAAGGCCAGTAGAAACATCTACACCAGGAGTTTTATCGACTTCAGGATGCCCAGGAGTCTTAGAATTAATTTTTCTAAATGATTTTAAATCTTCTAAAGATAAATCATAACCACTAACGTGCAGTGAAGAATACAAGATGCTAGAGCCATGACCTGAAGACAATACTAATCTATCTCTATTAATCCAGTTACTTTCTTTAGGATTTATATGCATGATTTTATTATATAAAGTATATAAAAGGGGTGCAATATCAATTGCAATTCCAGGATGTCCACTCCCAGCATTATTTATCATATCAAGTGCAAGTGCTTTAGTTTCATTAATTATTTTAGTATCTTGTTTAGCCATTATTGTTACCATCCTAATAAAAATTATAACAAAGAAAAACGAATAACACTAGAGTTATTCGTTAATTTTCTTCAATTTCGACAAAGCGAACAGTTAACATTTTTTGTTCAGTTAATGGTTTATCATTAGCATCTACTGTAACAGCTGCTATACTATCAACAACATCCATTCCAGCAATTACTCTTCCAAACCCTGCATAAGATCCATCAAGTTGCTTACAAGTTTCAGATAATAAACAAATGAAAAATTGTGAAGAAGCTGAGTCCATTTCATAACTTCTAGCCATTGATAAGACTCCTCTATCATGAGATAAAGTATTATCTATTCCATTTTCTGAAAATTCACCAGTTATATTTTCTTCAGAACCACCCATACCTGTTCCAGTAGGATCTCCTCCTTGTATTACAAAGTCCTCTACTATACGGTGAAATATAATACCGTCATAAAAGTTTTCACTAACTAACTTTTGAAAGTTTTCAACTGTAATGGGAGCATATTCAGGTAATAATTCTACTAAAATTATTCCTCCATCTTCCATAACAATTTTTACATGATTAGTTACTTCTGTAGTTTCTTTAAAACTCATATTTTCCACATTCCCTTCTGTAATATTTTCTTGCTTCTCATCAGCGCCACATCCTGTTACAAAAAGTGAGCAAATAAGAATTCCCAATAATATTTTTTTCATATAATCCTTTCATAAATAAGATTATCATAATTAATTTAAATAATCAAGAAATTTTACCTAACAATTTCTTCTTCAGTATTTAAATAATCATTAAGATTAGTTATTTCATATTGACGAACATTATTAACATAATTCCCATCTCCATAATTACTATTAATTCCGTGTTCAACAAAATATGAAGTATAAAACCAATTAATAGTAAATTTATATTTTTCTTTATTCTCTTCAGATAATTTAGATAAATAAAGATTAGGTTCATCAGAAAAAGTAATAAATTCTTCAATTAACTTATCATCAACCGGCAATGTGCAAAGATAATCATAAGTGATACCATTTTTAAGCGCATATTCACTTAAAACAATATCAACAGCACCTTCCCCCATATTATAAGCGTACAAAGCTAAATCGACATTATAATTATAACTTTCTAGTCTTTCTTTAAAAAATGTTATTCCTACTTTAAGATTAGTTTCATGATCTAGTAAATTTTCAGCAGTTAAATCAATGACTTCTATAGTATCATTCAATACGTTTTTGTAAGTAACTTGTTCTCCAAGATGGACATCTTCAATTTGCATAATTCCAAATGCTTCATCAGTAGAAGCATTACCTATATTACTTTCCCTAAAACACAATGCAAGTATTAAATAAGGATCAATATTTGATTCAATACTTACTTTCATAATGGCGTTTATAGTTTCTTTATTATTTTCTCTTAAGTGATAATTAGAATTGTATTCGGTTAAATCATTCTTTTCATGTTGAGCATAAAAATCCAAATATGCATCCCCTTCTTTAAAAAGGGTAATTATATCTTCTTCCATAGAATGTGAATTTAATTTAATATATTCATCAACTTTTTCTTGTAAAGTTTCAGTAGTAGCTAAAGTACTTTTTTTTGTAGGATCATCTTTTATATCTTCAGGTAAATCATTTGAAGATAAAACTTTAAAAATTGCACCAGTTGTAATACCAGAAACAATTAAAGTAGCAAGTAATTTTTTATTAATACAATATTTAATACTACCTTTTTTAACGATTTTTTTCTTTCTTTTTCTTTTAGAAAAAATAGATTGAAGTTTTTCGTATAAGGCAGGATATTCAGTAGCTAATTTATTGTAAACTGCCACGTCATTAATAAAAAGTTCACAATCATTAAAAACAAAAGATAAACCATTTTTATTACTTTTAGTAGCTTTCATAATTTTACTATTTGAATCTAGTAAATATTCAACAATTTCTTTAACATTATACATGTTGTATTTCTCGTCAACAAATTTAGTTTTACCTTTATTATTAATACATGTGATCTTCATATATACCTCTATATCATATATAAAAAGTATACCATAAATTAATAATAAGTAAATAAAATAAATAAAATAAAAACATTTGTTTGACTAAAAGAAGTATTTATTATAAAATATATTTAGGTGATTTAAGGTGTTAACAAAAAGACAAAATGATGTATTAACTTACATAAAAAAATATATAGCCAAAAATGGGTTTCCCCCATCTATTAGAGAGATTGGCTCAGGACTTGGACTAAACAGTCCTGCTACAGTTTTTAGTCACATAAAAAACTTAGAAAGTTTAAATTATTTAAAAACATCAAATAATAAATCTAGAACTATAGAGTTATTAGTAGAAAATGAATATTTAGAAAAAAGCGATAATGTTGTAAAAGTTCCTCTTTTAGGAAAAATTACTGCAGGTGACCCAATTACTGCAATTGAAAATCCAAACGAATTTTTTGATTTACCAACCTTACTAATTCCTAAAAACTCAGAAGTATTTACTTTACATGTTTCAGGTGATTCAATGGTAAATAAGGGAATATACAATAATGATTATGTTATAGTAAAAAAACAAAACGTAGCTAAAAATGGTGACATAGTAGTAGCAATGACTGAAGAAGATGAAGTTACTCTTAAAACATTTTACAAAGAAAGTGATCACATAAGGTTACAACCAGAAAATGATTATATGAATCCTATTATATTACCTAATGTAAAAATATTAGGAATTGCAGTAGGAATATTTAGAAAATTATAAAAGACTTAAGGAAAAAAAATCCTTAAGTCTTTTTAAAATAATAAGATATATAAATAATATGAAACGAAAATGCCTAACATAAAAGCACCTTCATACCAATCAATTTGATGTCTTCTCCTAGAAAAAATATATAAAAATATTGTAGCAACTAATACAACGATAAAGTCCAGTATTTGAAAACTTGCAGGTGTTACTGTTCCAAATATTGCAACAGGAAGACCAAGAACAATGCATATATTAAATATATTAGATCCTATTATATTACCAACTAAAATATCAAGTTCTTTTTTTCTAGCAGCAGTAATTGATGTAACAAGTTCCGGTAAACTAGTACCAAGAGCGATTACAGTTAAAGAAATAACGCGATCACTTATGTTTAATTTAGTAGCAATCATAATTGCTTGATTAACTACTAAATCTGAAGATAAAACAATAGCAGTTATACCTAAAACTATAAAAATAATTGATTTAACTAAAGAGCCTGTTGGTTTGTCATTTTCCTCAGTTTTGTTACGAATCATTCTAAATAAATAATAAATAAATACCATAAACACTAGAACAATGACTACCCCATCAGATCTAGTAATACTATTTTCAGCTGCTCCATCTATCCAAACATCTAAAAATAAAACAGTCAAAAGAGTTGTTAAAAGTAAACAAATTGGTATTTCTTTACTAACCGTAGAACTTTTAACTTTAATAGGTACTATCAAACTACAACATCCAACAATAAGTAAGATATTGATTATATTACTACCTATTACATTTCCTAAAAGCATTTCTGATGAATCATTTAGAAGAGATTGAACACTTACAGCAAACTCTGGAGCACTAGTACCAAAAGCAACGATAGTAAGCCCTATCACCATTTTAGAAACGTTAAAATGAAGAGCCACCTCACTTGCATGATCAACAAATACATCTGCTGCTTTTATAAGTATTACAAAGCCAAGTATCAATAATAAAATATTAACTAACATAAATTTTTTCCTATCTAAAAATCATATAAGCAAGAAAACCTACAAATACAAGAAGAGCAATTGAAGATTTAATTATATCTGATTTATTATTCTTACCTTCGATACTAAATATCATAGCGGCTAGATAACCAGCAATAAGCCCACCTATATGAGCAGCATTATCTATCCCTTCAATCATAAAGCCAACAGCAAGGTTTAAAATTATTATTGGCAATATTTGCTTTCTTAATACATCATTTAAATAAACTCTAAAAGTATTACCAAAATAAAGTAATGCTCCAAGTATACCAAAGATAGCCCCACTAGCACCTACTGATACTAATACATCTTGATTCATTACAAGAGATAACATAGATCCTACTATACCACTTATTAAATATATAGCTAAGAATTTCCATTTACCAATAAATTTTTCCAATTGAGTTCCAACTATTTTTAAAGAATACATATTAACAAAAAAGTGAATTATACCAATATGTAAAAATACTGAAGTAAGAAGTCTGTAAACTTGACCACCTCTAACTAAATCAATATTATTACCACCAAATTCAAGTAAAGTATGAACAAATGTAGAACCATCACCTATTAAATACATAAGTAAAAACATTATAGATGAAATAGCGATAAAAACATAAGTCATAATAATTTTTTTTTCTTTAAAAATCTTATTATAAATTTCATTATCTTTTTCAGTTTTACTATTAACATCATTAGTAACATTAATAAATAAATCTAAATCAGTAGCATTATCAATCAATTCTGTTGTAATCGCAGGAAAAATAGATTTCAAATTTTCATTTTCTCTTATTTCTTGATAAGATGTTAGACTTACAGTATCAACATTTTTATTTTCTTTAATTTTAACCCTATCAGCTAAATCTAAACAAATGTTCAAAGCATTCATTTTAAATGTTAAAGTCTTCTTTTTAATTTGTTTTAAAACGTGTTTAGTTTTTAAAATATCATAATCGAATTGTTCCTCGTTATGAATATATCCAGTATTAATTCTAATTATTTTATATGGACCATCTAAGTTTTCAAGCCAAATTTCATCCTTAGCACCTTTAACTACTATAGGAGAATAATTCTCTTTAGTAACAAAATAATGTACTAGTGTCATTACAATTTGATCTTTCTTACTAATTGTTATATTATTCATATTGCCTCCAACATATATTTTACTATAAATCATATTATTAGTAAAGGAGTGTTGCTTGATGACTTACATAATACTTTACATTATAAGTTTTTCATTATTTTCATATACATGTTTAAACAGCATTTATGAAAATAAAAACAAAAGATATGATTATTTATTTTATTATACAACTATATATTTATTATTGCTAGTCTTACCCATTTATGTATTTAAATTTACTTCATATAATATAAGTAGTTTAATAAGTGTTTTAATATTTGCATTATCCGCCATATTATCATCATACTTATTAAAACATAAAAAAAACAGTATTTTATATACTATTCCTTTTTGTACTTTTAGCTATATAATGTTTTGCTATTTACTAGCAATTAATCTAAATCACTTATAAATTTTTCCATTTCTTCAGGTAAACCAATTTCAAAATGCATTGGTTTTTTTGTGATTGGATGAATAAAATCTACACTAGTAGAATGTAAGAATTGTCCAAAATCAGTAGCTTTATTAGCAGAATATATTGGATCATTAAATACTGGATAGCCAATATACTGCATGTGAACTCTAATTTGATGAGTTCTACCTGTTTCTAAAGATAATCTTACTAATGTATATTTTTTAAATCTTTCAATAACTTGTAAGTTTGTAACAGCTTCTTTACCATTATCACATACTTCTTGTTTTTTAAAATCCTTATTACTTTTACCTACAGGTGCATTAATTTTAGCAGATTGACTAGGAAAAACCCCGTTAACAAGTGCTAAATATTCTCTTTTTACTCTTTTTTCTTTAAAATCATCTGATAAAATTTCGTGAGCTTTATTTGTTTTAGCTACTAACATTAAACCACTAGTATCTTTATCAAGTCTGTGAACAATACCAGCTCTTGCTGCACCTGCCTCATCTGATAAATCATCTGTATGATGCATAAGCGCATTCACAAGTGTACCAGAGTAGTTACCACTACCTGGGTGAACAACTAAACCACTTTGCTTATTTAAAACTATAATATCATCATCTTCATAAACAATATCAAGAGCAATATCCTCAGCCTCTATATTAACTTCTTTTTGAAAAGACTCATCAACTGATATTAAATCATCAATATTTACTTTATATGAACCTTTCTGCATATTACTATTAACAAGCACGGCTCCACCTTTAAGCATTTTTTCAATTAAACTTCTAGAATACTCAGTATTATCAGCTAAAAATTTATCTAATCTTACACTAGTTTCTTTTACTACTATTTCCATATACATCTTCTTTCTTTATTATTGCAACTATAAGTAAACATACTCCAAAAAATATACACATATCAGCAATATTAAAAATAGGAAAATTAAAAAGTTCAACTTTTAAATAGTCAATTACATGACCATATATAATCCTATCAATTAAATTACCTACTAATCCACCTATTAAAAGCGAAAAAGCAAATATATTTCTTTTATTAGTTTTAAAATTTTTAATTTCATGAATTAAATAACCTAATATAACAATACTTACAAGAACAAGAAACACAGTTTGTCCTGTAAAAAAACTAAATGCAGCTCCATCGTTATAAACCTTTTTTAAAACAAAAAAATTATCAATTACAGTCAAACTAGTTAAATAGTTATCAACTATAATTTTTATAATTTGATCTATTAAAATTATTATTAAACTAATTATAGCAATCTTTTTTTTCATGAAAATATTATATCACACTTTTAAGTTTGAAGCCAGTTATTTAACCAAAATAACATCAGATCCTATTTTTACAATTGAAGAAAATTCTATTGTATTATCACCAGATCTTACCATTTTTCTAAAAAACTTTTTAGGTTCGGTCGATATTCTTAAAATCTTCCCAGAACTATCAATTTCAACATCGACAATCCTTCCTAAATTATTTCCACTTTCCATATTAATAATATCTTTTCTTTGAAGTTCACTCAAGTTCATACAACCACCTATTTAATTATATTTATTTTATCAATTTTTTTACATTATTCATCGCAGTTTTTTCAATTCTAGAAACTTGTGCTTGTGAAATATCAAGTGCATCAGCTATTTCAGTTTGAGTCATACCAATAATATATCTATTAACTAAAACATCTCGCTCACGAGGTTTAATTTCATTAAGAGCCTTTTTCATTGACAAAAGCATATCTCTACTTTGACTAGTTTCTTTAATATCTGCAAGCTTATCTTGAAGGTATATCGTATCTCCTCCATCACTATAAATAGGTTCAAAAATAGAAACCGGGTCTTTTAGAGAATCAAGAGCAAACGATACACTAAATTCATCAACGCCTAAAAAAGAAGCAATTTCAAATGTAGAAGAAATATGCCCATGTTCTACTAAATACTCATCACTATACTTAATAGCTTGATAAGCAAGGTCTTTAATACTGCGGCTAACTCTAAGAGCAGTATTGTCTCTTAAATATCTTTTAACTTCTCCTATTATAAGAGGAACTGCATACGTACTAAGCTGCAAACCATAACTTACATCAAAGTTATCTATTGCTTTAATAAGACCAATAACACCAACTTGAAATAAATCATCTATGTTAACATTATTTTTTTTAAATCTTTTTAATATACTTAATACTAACTTTAAGTTACCATTTATGAGTAATTCTTTTGCAAGTAAATCACCTTCATTAAACTTCTTGAAAAGTTCAATAGTTTCTTTATTAGTTAAAACTTTAAGATCAGCAGTATTTATACCTGTTAATTCTACTTTATAATTCATTATTATCTCCTCAAAAATATATTGATTCAAAAATAAAATTTTTATACAAAAAAATACACTTAAACTTTAAGTGTATTAAATTTTATAAAAAGCTAATTACTCTCCATAATTAATTACTTCATTATTGTCTGTTAAAATAGGACAATTAGATGTAAGCCCTACTAAACTAAGAACAAAGTTTAAAATAATAGGAACAAAGAATATTACTACAGTATAAATTGCTCTTTTAACTGTTTTGCCAGTTGCCTTTTTTATAGCATCTCCATCATTAGAAGTTACAGCAGTTACATAATCTAAAACAGATAAGACAACTAAAGCAATTATAGCTAGATATTTCATAATATCTAAAATTAAATTAAGCCAGTAAGCTGTATGATCAGGATTATCAGTATCACCTAAAAGTGAAGCACAATCAACTCTTTGATAAAAAGAATTTCCTTGAAGAGCATCTAACTCATTTGCAAAAGCAGAGTATATACCACTTTGAATATTTTCAGCATTTTCATTTACTGTATTTTTCACTTCTTCACTATAACTTGGATTATTATTAATTTTAACTCTTTCTTCTTCAACTATTTCCGAAATAGTATCAGGTATAATTTCATTATATAGTTTTTCGTAAATATCATTATTTACAATAAACTGAGTAAGTTCCCCATTTTCCATGTACCTAGATAACTGAGATTCTAAGATAGCTTTTTCTCTAGCAACAATTTCTTCCTCAGTAGAACCATTTAAAAGGTCTTCTCTAATGTTATCACTCATCTCAACTAACTTATCTTTTCCAACAGTATAACTATCATAAACAGTTTTTAAAGTATCTTCATAAGAAGAGTATAAAGTAAATTCCTGCGAATAAGACGTTAAAAAATTATTATTATTTTCACAAAAATTTGCATTGTCAGAAATGCACACTTCAGCATGATGCCAAACATCTAGTCCTAAATATTTTGGACAAGTAAAAGCAGACATACTAATATTACTATCTATTAATAGATTATCATTATCATACATACCATAAAAATAATCTCCATATGGTAAATCTTGTTTAAGCCATTTAACAACATCTCCAGCAGGCTCAAATCTATAATTAAAGTTACCTTTTTCAGTAATGGATGCAAATAGATAAATAGTTGCATCATCACTACTATTGGTATACTCACAAATTTTAACCTCTGTTTCATCAGCCTCAACTACTCTTACATTTAAACAAAAAAGTAATGCAAAAGATAATAACAAATATATATTTTTTCTCATTATTTATTCACCTACATACAAATTATATCATTATCTCAAATTAAAAACTAGTTTTTTTAACTAGTTTTATGTATTCATAGTAGATTTTAGCTTTCTAATAACTTTCTTTTCTATTCTAGAAATATAAGACTGACTAATAGCAAGCATTTCAGCAACTTCTTTTTGGGTATATTCTTTAGTATTGTTAAGTCCGTATCTAAGTGTCATTATTTCTTTATCTCTATCTTTTAAATCTTTAATTTCCTCAGATAGAAGTTCTTTATTCATTTTCCTTTCAAACTCATCTGGAACTAAATTAACATCCGTTCCAAGTATATCTTCTAAATGAAGTTCATTACCTTCAGCATCATAATTTAAAGCTTCATCAAAACTTACTTCAATTTTCTTTTTTTTATTTTTTCTTAGAAACATCAATATTTCATTAGATATACATCTTGAAGCATATGTTGCAAGTCGTATGTTTTTATCTATTTTATAAGTATTAATTCCTTTAATTAAACCTATCGAACCAATAGAAACTAAATCTTCAAGATCATAATTAGTAGTTTCGAACTTTTTAGCTAAAAAAACAACTAATCTTAAGTTATGTTCGATTAATATATTTTTAGCTTCTATATCACCAGCTTTAGCTTTAATTAAATATTTAAGTTCATCTTCTTTAGATAAAGGTGGTGGTAATTTATCAGTAGCACCTACAAAGAAAAGTTCATTATATTTAAGTTTTAAAATCAAAAGTATTTTTTTAAACATTTATATCCTCCAATATTTTATAATTAAGAAGGCAATCAGCTCCTTCTATATTTATTACTTCATCACTAACACCTAACAAATAATTATTATATTTCTGATTATTTATTTCTATATATTTAAGAGAAAAACATTTCATTAAACTAGTTTTATTAAGTGTTTTATAAGGCACATATATGGGATCTTTATTATTATAAATATTTTTATTAACAATAATTATTGATTTATTAGTTACTGGATCTTTTAATCTGTTTCCAGAATCTACAAACCCATTTAAATTAAGTATTTTATTATTTTTTAAAACTATTTTAACGCAGTACATTAAATTTTGTTTTTGTCTAAGTTTTTTAGTTTGATAAATATAAAGGAGTAAAATTAAAGGAGCAAAAAATAAAAGAAAGATATAATTAGCATTTATCTCATTATCTAAAAAAAGTAAAAAACCAGCTAAGATTACACTACACATATACAAATAAGTTAAATTAGAAATAGTATATTTAAAATTTTTATAACCAAAAGCAAATATAACCATAATTATAGCAAAAAGAAGTTTATAAATAAGAAGTAAAAATAAATTAATATCGGCTAAAACAATTAAAAAACTAATAGCTCCAATAATAGCAGATAAAAAAATTCTTTTAAACTTAATTATTCTTTTAAGAGCAATTCCTATAGTCCATAGTAATATAAAGTCATAAAAAAAATTAAGTAAAACTAATAAATCTAAATAAATCATAGCATCACCTAATTTTATTATAAATGCATTATATTAAAATTTTTGTCTAATTACAGTATTAAAAATTCAAAAGGATCGTTAAGTGTTCCATCACCACTTACAAGAAAAATATTATTTGAATTAATATTAATTACTGGTCTAAAACCATAACTAATATTATTACTTATTGAAAGTGATTTAGAAAAGCCACTTTGGTCTAATATATATAAGTTATCACTAGCATCAAGAGTCAAAGTATACTCTTCAGCTATATTTAGCCAGCTAGAATTATTATTAAGAGAACTATAATAATCAGTAACATCTAACAAAGATACATTATACTCATTATAAGATTTTGTATCGAATGCATCATTTATATTTGAAGTATATTTAGTTGTGTTAACCTCTTTTTTTACTATTATACTTTTTGATAATTGACTAAACTGATTATAATAGTCATTATTTAAATAAGTGTTTATATTAGCATCATCACTACTATCTTCAGGATCACTTCCTTCCCAGTTATAATTATCATCATCATATATCATAGGTGTTTCAAAATCATTTTTAATTAATCTTACATTACCACTTGAATCAAAGTTAAGTATTCTATAAAGTTCATCATCAAACATAATATAATTATCAGCTTTTTCTCCAGTAAAATAACTTGTGTTGTTAATTTCACTTAAAACTATACTACTAGAATCCAAAGAAGAAAAATAACTAGTAAAACTATCAAGCTCTTTATCAGTAATAAATAAAGTAGCATTAAAATTACTTTCATTAACTATTTCATATTCACTTAAAACTAAAAAATTATACAAATAATTTGCTATAGTTTCACTATTAGCTTCTACTGTTATTTCTTCATTTAAAACAAGTTCATATAGACCAGTTAAATTAGTAATGTCATATGCATTAGCAGTTTCTCCACCATCTAGCGTTACTTCTTCATACTCAATATATTCATCACTACCAACTAATTTGAAACTTTCAATTAACTCTATTTTTTCATTAGTAAGTTGAAAATATAATTTTTCTCCTGCTTCAGTATAAAAATCATTTTCATCAATATATAAATAAATACTATAATTTTTAGTTGTTTTTTCTTGATTAGCTAATTTAATTTCAAGTTCACCATTTTTGTTAACAAAATTTTTATTTAAATTAAGTTTAATACTTTCAGTATATTCGAAAACATTTTCTACTTTAACATTTCTACTATCTATTTCATCAAAAATACTAACTACTAATAACATCACTACAATTATTGAACAAATTCCAAGTAATATTTTTTTATTCTCCATTTTGCACCTCTTCTAGTATTCATTATAACAAAATTTCATAAAAAAAAGAAGATTTAAATCTTCTTAAAAATCATTATTTCTTAAAAATGGAGGAATATCATAATCTTCACTTACTGGTGGAGTTCTTCTTTTAGGAAGTTCATTACTAAATAAAGCTTCTTCTCCAGTTTCATCATCAAATCCAGTTGCAATTACAGTTACAATAACTTCATCAGTTAAGTTTTCATTTTTAATAGCCCCAAATATAATATTTACATCAGTATTAGCAGCTTCTCTAACTGTTTCAACAGCATCTTCTATTTCGAATAATGTTAAGTTACTTCCACCTGTTACATTGACAATTGCATTTTTAGCACCATCAATTGTAGCTTCAAGAAGCGAGTTAGCAACAGCTTGTCTAGCAGCTTCAATAGCTCTATTTTCACCAGCGTTACACCCGATACCAATAATTGCAGTACCACTTTTTTCCATAACTGTTTTAACATCTGCAAAGTCAAGGTTGATTATACCAGTTACAGCTATTAAATCTGATATAGATTGAACACCTCTATGAAGAACATTATCAACTTCTTTAAATGCATCTTCAAAACCTGTAGTTTTGTCAATAATATCTCTAAGTCTATCATTAGGTATAATGATTAATGTATCAACATGCTTTCTTAACTCTTCAAGACCTATTAAAGCATTTTCCATTCTTCTTTTACCTTCGAATCTAAATGGTTTAGTAACAATACCTACTGTTAAAGCTCCACTTTCTTGAGCTATTTCAGCAATTACTGGTGCAGCTCCTGTACCAGTTCCACCACCAAGACCACAAGCAACAAATACCATATCAGCACCTTTTACTGCTTCTTCTATTTCAGTTTTAGATTCAAGCGCAGATGCTCTTCCAACTTCTGGATTAGCTCCTGCTCCTCTTCCACCTGTAATTGTTTTACCAATTTGAATTCTATTTTCTGATTTAGAAACTTTAAGAACTTGAAGATCTGTATTTACTACATAAAACTCAACACTCTTAACTCCTTCACTAACCATTCGGTTTACTGCGTTACATCCGCCTCCACCGACACCTATTACTTTAATTTTTGCTATTTGATCTAATTCTAATCCGTTCATTTATATATCCTCCCTAACTATCAAAAAAGTATCCAAATATTTTCCCAACAATTGAATTGTCAGATATATTTATTTTTTTATGATAACCACTTAATTCTTCTAATTCTTCTAAATTGAATATAGAAAAATCAGCATTTCTTAATTTTAATCTACTATAATAATATTTAATTAATCCAGCGCCTGTTGAAAATTTGTTGTTACGTATACCTATTTCATTTACATTACCGATTTTTGCAAGTCTATTAAACTGCTCTTCAAGTAAAATTTGAAAATCACTAGTCTCCGTAACTCCCCCTGTAACTATTATATAACTAATTTCCTTTTTTGTTAAGAGATTTATTTGTTTTTTTGCTAAATTTAGTATTTCTACTAACCTAGTATAAGCAATTTCAGTTGCATCGTATTGATTAACTTTAACTAAATCTCCAATTTTATTGGTAACAGTAATAGATTCTTCAGCTTGAGCCATACCTTTATGAGCAAGTGCAATATTTTCTTTAATATACATTGCATCTTTTCTCATAAGTTTATAAACATAAGCAAGGTCAGCTTCAACATTATTACCACCAACATCAAGTGTTGCAGTACTTGTAAGTATCCCCTTATTGATTATTGAAATTTCTGTTTTAGAAGCTCCTATATTAATTATAGCTCCTATTTTATCTGCAGTACTATTATTTTTAAACTCATAATAATCTGCAAGAGGACCTACAACCGTATCTACAACTTCTATTCCTATTTTCTCTAAACATTTAACCGTTGGAACAACATTTTTTTGAGGAGCAACAATACCAATAGCTTTAACTGTAATCTTTTCAGCATGCATTCCTATTGGACTAGCAACTTTATCCATATCATTTACTACAAACGATGTGGGTAAAATACTAATTAACTCTTGATTAGGCATAACTTTGTTGTAAACACTAGCTTGCATAGATCTAATCACATCAGCATGTTTAACAATTTTGTCTTCACTAGTTATAGTAGTGCTCCCTTCGGTATAAAAACACTCAGCACCAAAACTAGGTACAGTTACTACTACTTTGTTTAAAGTTAACCCTAAAAGTTCATTAGCTTTATGAAAAGTTTCTTTAAATGATTCGATTGCACTCTCAGGATTAACAACATATCCGTTTTTTATCCCTCTAGCAGGATTATCTACACATGCCAAAATATTTAGTTTACCGCGATAAATTTCGCCTACAATTAGCTTAATATAACTACTACCAACATCTAAACTAGCTATTATTTTGCGCATACTTTAATCTCCTATTATTCCTACTAAACATTATACCTCAAAAAACCCCTTTTTAGCAAGCAATATATTAGAAAATATAAACAAAGAAAAAAACACATAAAATTATGTGTTTAAAGCATGACGTGAATTTTCCCAACATTATCAAGAAATTCATATATAGCAATAGTATCATTTTGATACTTCATAATATATCTACCATCATTAATTGAAACATTAAGTTTAGCTCCATTTTTCACTTTGAAATATTCATCATCAGACAAATCAAATACTTCATAATCTATTACATCATCTATAGATAACATTTTATAATTATTACTTTCGATATCTTTTAAAAAGTAACTATTATCTAAAGTGAAGTTTCCTTGCTCAGTTCTAACCAAACTACTCATAGAACCTACAGTGTTAAGTTTAAAACAAATATCATTAATCAAACTTCTTATATAAGTTCCTTTAGAAACATTTACTTCAAACTCAAAAGAGTCATTTTCAAAACTTATAAGTTTAATTTTATTAATAGTTACTTCTCTTTTAGGTAGTTCAATACTTTCATTAGCTCTAGCATATTCATATAGTTTTTTACCATTAATTTTAACTGAAGAATAAATAGGAACTTCTTGATCATATGAACCAACAAAACTATTTAAAACTTCTTCAAGCATCTGTTTAGTAAAATTGTAATCTTTAGTTTCTAAAACAGTACCTGTAGTATCAAGTGTATCAGTTTTAATACCAAGTTTAACCCCAGCTACATATGTTTTATCATAACCAGTAATATCTAAAACAAGTTTAGTATATTTACCAGTGCACATTACTAAAACTCCAGTAGCCATAGGATCTAAAGTACCAGTATGACCAATTTTCTTTGTTCCAAGTAAACGATTAAGTTTATTTACAACATCTCTACTAGTCATACCAGCTTCTTTATTTACAACAATAAATCCATTCATAAATTAATCTTCTTTATGAAGAGTAGTAATTATTTTCTCGATATTTTGACCATATTCAACAGATTTATCAAATCTAAATCTCAAACTAGGAGTATGTCTTACATCTAAAACTTCAGATAATCTACCTCTTAGAAAAGAAGCAGCCTGATTTACTTCTTTTTCTAAAGTAGCTTCTGGCATATCCATAACTGAAGTGAAGTATACAGTTGCAAAACTCAAATCTTTAGTAACAGAACAACCAGTAACAGTAATACTTTTTAATATTTCATCTCTAGCTTCAGTTAAAATAATAGTTCCTAAATGTCTTTGAATTTCTGATGCTATTTTTTTATCTTTAAAACTAGGCATATTACTTTTTCACCTCAACAAGTTCAAAACAAACAATTATGTCATTTTCTTTAATATCATTAAATGTATCAAGTGTAATACCACATTCGAATCCTTTTTTAACTTCTTTAGTAGTATCTTTTTCTCTTTGAATACTAGAAATTTTAGTTTCAGCAATAACAATGCCATCACGAACAATTCTAGCTTGAGCTCCACTTTTAACTAAACCATCAGTAATGTATGATCCAGCAATATTACCGATTTTAGAAAATTTAAATATTCTTCTAATTTCAGCTTTACCAAGTTCTTTTTCTTCAAATTCAGGATCAAGCATCCCTTTCATAGCACTTTCAATATCTTCTACTACTTTATATATTATAGAATATAATCTAATTTCAATATTTTGATCTTTAGCATATTCTTTAACACCATTATTTTCAACTACGTTAAATCCAATAATTATTGCATTTGAAGCACTAGCAAGTACTACATCACTTTCAGTAATAGCTCCAATACCACTTCTAACTATTTTAATTTTAACATCTTCAACTGCAATTTTTTCTAAAGCACCTTTAACAGCTTCTTCAGAACCTCTTACATCAGTTTTTAAAACAATATTTACTTCTTTTTGACCATCTTTTTTTACATTTGCAAATAAATCATCTAAAGTAACAGCTTTTTTAACTTTTTCTCCTGCTTTTTGAATTTCAAGTCTTTCAGCTGCAATTTTTTTAGCTTCTGCATCAGCTTCAAATGCCATGAACTTATCACCAGCAGAAGGATTAGCAGATAAACCAGTAATTTCAACAGGAGTTGAAGGACCAGCTTCTAAAATAGATTCACCTAAAGAGTTTTTCATACTTCTTACTTTAGCATAACTAGTACCAACTACTAAAGGGTCTCCAATTCTAAGTGTACCATTTTGAATTAAGAATGATGCAACGCCACCAACATTTTTGTCATGTCTAGACTCAATTACTGCACCAGTAGCATATCTAGATGGATTTGCTTTCCACTCATTAACTTCTGCAATTAGTGAAATAGTTTCAAGTAAATAATCAATTCCTTCACCAGTATGTGCAGATATATTTATAAATGGATATTTACCACCCCAAGCCTCTGGAGTAATATTAAGCTCAGCAAGTTCAGTCATTACTTTTTCAGGATTTGCAGCCGGTTTATCAATTTTATTAATAGCAACAATTATAGGAACATTTGCACTAAGAGCATGATCTACAGCTTCCTTAGTTTGAGGCATAACACCATCATCAGCAGCAACAATAATAATTACTATATCAGTAACGCTTGCTCCTCTTGCTCTCATTCCAGTAAATGCAGCATGTCCTGGAGTATCAATAAATGTAATTTTGTCATTGTTATGTTCAACTTGATAAGCACCAATAGCTTGAGTAATTCCTCCAGCTTCACCACTTACAACATTTGTTTTTCTAATATAATCAAGTAAACTAGTTTTACCATGATCAACATGACCCATGATTGTAACAATTGGAGGTCTTTTAACTAAATCACTTTCGCTATCAACAACTTCGAAAGATTCAAAGTCAGCAACGTTTTGTGTGTCTTCAGTTTTTAAAACTTTACTATATTCACTAGCAAGCATTTCAGCAATATCATATTCAATTGCATCATTTATTCCTATCATTAAACCTAATGTAATTAACTTTTTAATAAGTTCAGCAGGATTTACTTTCATAGCCTCAGCTAACGAATATAAACTCATTCCTTCTTTAAAAATAATTAAATTTTCTTGATCATCATTTCCTTTAAGTTTACTTTTGTTCTTATACATTTCCTTTTTTTGATTTTTAAAAAGCGTTTTACTTACTTCTACACTATCTCTTTTCTTAAGCTTTTGTTTAGAAGCACCAGTTTTCATACTTTTCTCAATGCGTGACTCTGTTATAATTTCATCTATTTTTTCATCTATAACTTCATCTTCATCATAAGACATTTCTGATTCAGTACTAATTAAATTTATAGCACTATCAAGCATAATAATACTATCATCATCTAAAAAATCTTCTCCATTTGATACTTTAATGTCTAATAATTTACATTCTTTTAATATTTCCGCAATGGATAAACTAGTTTCTTCTGCATAATCTTTTACTGTCATTTTAATTCCACCTTTCTTAATTTGTTTCATTAACAATAATATTTATTTAAATTTCTAAATTTAGAAGTTCATCATATATACTAGGATCAACTTCCATTTCAAATGTTTTATCAAAAACTTTTCTGACTTTAGCTTTTTCAAAAACTTCTTTATCTTTTTTTACAGATACTCCTCTACCATTAAGTTTACCAGTTAAATCAACTTTAAATTCACCTTCTGGAGTTTTAACTATTCTAAGAAGATCTTTTTTCTCAAATCTTTCTCTAGTTACAGAGCACATTCTCATAGGTATTTTTCTTTGTTTCATAAAACCTCCTATTTATTTCCGTCTGATTGTATTTCCTCTAATGTTTTAATTGATAATCTATATCTAGTTAATCTAGAAGCTAGTTTAATATTACTTCCCTTTTTACCTATAGCTAAACTTAAATTATCATTATTTACAATTATAAGTGCTTCTTTTTTAACATCATCAGTTATATTTACAATTACATCTTTAGCCGGAGACATTGCATTTTTAATATATTCAGCATCATCTTCACTATGTAAAACTAAATCAATTTTTTCACCTTTAAGTTCTTTAAGAATATTAGCAATTCTAGAACCACGTTCACCTATACAAGCACCAATTGGATCAATTTTAGGATTAGTAGAATAAACAGCTACTTTACTTCTAACACCAGCTTCTCTAACAACAGATGCTATAACTACATCTCCATTAACCATTTCAGGAATTTCTTGTTCAAATAATCTTTTAACAAAACCATAATGTTTTCTAGAAACAAGTATTAATGGTCCTTTATTATTTTGATCTATTTTAGTAACATATACTTTGATATTTGAACCCATTTCAATTTCTTCACCAGGAATAATTTCTTCTTTTGATAAAAGCCCTCTAGCTTTTCCTAAATCAACATAATAATTTTGAGCATCTTCAAGAGCTACCATACCAATCATCATTTCGAAACATTTATCTTCGAATTCACCAATTATAATATCTTTTTCCGCTTCACGAATTTTTTGTACCATAACTTGTTTAGCTGTTCCAGCTGCAACTCTACCAAAATCATCAGGAGTTACTTCGATTTCAATTTCATCACCAATTTTAGCATCTTTTTTGTATTCTTGAGCTTCTTCTAATAATATTTGAGCATCTTTATTAATTGCTGGAGGTAAATAAGTGATATTTCCTTCTTCATCAACTTCTTCTTCCCCATCATCATAATCATCAACTACAACTAAATATGAATATACTTTAATAGCACCATTATCTCTATTAATATATACTCTTACATTAGTTTTAGAATCAAAGTTCTTTTTGTATGCAGTTTGAAGAGCAAGTTCTAATGAATCATATACAAAATCCGCATCAATTCCTTTTTCTTCAACTATCATATTAATTGCTTTAACTAATTCTTTAGTATTCATATTAACCTCTTTCCTTACTAATAACATCTAAAATGTAATCATCACATGGGATATCTATTTTATCAGCAACTTTATTTACAATTCCACTTGCTTCTACTATAGTATCTAAATCAATACCCCCAACTTTATCAAGTACAACATTTAAAAATTTATACTTGTCTTTTTCATAAAAAATAACTTCATCAACAACTATTTCCATAGATTTTAATTCATCAGTTAATTTATCTTTTAATTTTTCAATAGCTTCGTTCATATTTCCTCCCACTTATAAACAAAAGCAGGAACCATAGGGCGCCCACTTCTTTAAAGACATAACAATTATACCACATTTTACCTTAAATTCAAAGGATTTATTTTCTTAAAGTCTATATACATACAACATTTATAATGAAAATAACTATAAAATATTAACAAATCAATTATTTAATTAACCCGTTTTGAACAATCTTAGTTTCATTAACAACAATAAAAGCCTTATTATCTATTTTTTTTACAAGTTTCATAAGTTCATTTAAATTTTTATTTTTAATTTCAACAAAAAGCATATCTTTTTTATCTTCATTCTTTTCTTTTTTTAAATTTACAATAGATACCCCATATCCTGCTTTGCGTAAGTTATCTATTAATCTCTCATTATCTCTTTTAGTAATAATTTGTACACTATTATAGCCATTTATAAATTTATTAGTAAAAAAAGACCCTATATAAGTACCACATGCATAACCACCAGCATAACTAATAGGAACCATTATACTATCAGAAATATTTACTAAAGCTTCCCTAACAACAACAAACCATATTAAAACTTCAAAAAAAGACAAAATAAAAGTTATATTTCTTCTTCCTCTAACCATTAAAATTGTTCTGACAGTTCCAATAGATACATCTACAAGTCTAGCTAAAAATATATTCAAACATATAATAAACATAAAAACCTCATTTATAGTATGCTCACAAAAAAAAAGTTAAAACTTTCGTTTTAACTTAATTAAATAAATTTTTAATGTCTTCAACTGTATTTTTTACATTTTCTTTAGTTTCAGAAATTTTGTTTTGAGCTTCATCAATAACATTAGTTATTGAATCAATAACAGTTTTAACATCAGTTCTAACTTCTTCAATTTCAGCTTTAACAGCATCTATTTCAGTTTGAATTTGAGTTAAAGTATTAATAGTAGCAGTTTCAATAGCAGTTTGTATTCTAGCTATTTCTGCTTCTATAAGAGCTATTTCTGCTTCTATAGCAGCTTTAGCTTCTTCAGTAGCAACTACTAAAGAATTTCTAAGCTCAAGAAGTTCAGCTTCTAATTTATCAACTTCAGCTTCAATAGCTTCAAATGCAGCATCTCTAGCGTCAGTTATTTTTTGAATTTCTTCTTCAATTTTAGCTTGAATTTTAGCTTCTAACTCTTCAAGAGCAGTTACTACATCATTATAACCATCAGCAACCGGATTATATCCAACACATTCAGTTATAGCAAATGAGAATAAACCAGTATGAACAGTGATACAAATATCTTCATTAGTAGCTTCAGCAACAGCATAAATGCTATCAATACTTGGAGCTAAACCAACGAAATCTTCTGGTATATAATCAGTAATTAAAGAATTAATTAAATTTGAATCAAGTTCAATGTTTAATTCACATTTTTCTTGACCAGGCATACAGAAAGTGAAATTTTCAATTTTTCCATCAGTACTGTCTGCAAAATTTAAATCAAGTTCAAAGTTATCTAATCCTAACGGTTTAGATGGATCTTTTAAATTAAATCCAAGTTCAATTGTTGGAGCATCAGCTTTAACAGTAACTTGTCTAGAATCAACTACATAGTTACCAGCTTTATCAGCAGCAATATAATAAACAGTATAAATACCAGGTTTAGAAGTATCTATAGAATCAAGAATTCCAAGTTCATCACCATTTAGTGAAGGAATAATTGTAATATATCCATTTTCAGGAGTAACTAAATCTCCAAGTCCAGGAATATTTCCAACTTCTCCTAAAACACCATCAAGTCCAGGAATATCTACACCAAAGCTACTTAAGATACCAGAAACATTAGTTAAAGGTCCTTTTCCACTTAAGTTATCTTCGAATAAAACACCCGCATTAATATCAAATGTTTCACCAACTAAGATTTCAACATCTTCAATTCCACTAATAGTAGGAGCTGTTTTATCAATTCTAACTGTCATAGTACTAGTAGCAGTTAAACCAGCTTTATTAGTAGCTACAACTTCAACAGTGTGAATTCCTTCTGCAGTAATCACAGTTGGATTAGTAGTATAACTTAAAATTCCAGATTGAGGATCAAATATTTGTCCTAAATAAGGAGTAGTGTCTACACCAGATAAAGTAAAGTCAGTATTGTACCATTTTTCAGTATCAAATAACCCTTCAAAGTTAATTTCTGGTTTAGAACTATCAAATTTAATAGTTACAGTTTCAGTAATAGTATTACCTGCATTATCTACAGCTACAACTTCAACATCATATTCAGTAGTAATGCTTGTAGTAGTTATATTAATATTTTGTGGATTAGTTAAATCAATATTAGTACCATTAATAGTAATAGATTTTAATCCACTTAATGCATCTTCAGTATTTTTTGCATTAACAGCAAATGAAGAAGTACACTGCGTTCCTACAAAAGGTATATCAATACAAGTAGGTTCATTACCATCTAGGTATGAAAACCAACCTTCTACACCTTCTCTAGCAATTACGTCTAAATCAATAACAGGGTTAACTGCATCTTTTTTAGTAGTAACTGTTATAGGAGCACTAACATTTCCAGCTGCATCAGTAACAGTAAGTTCAACAGTAATATTATCACCATCAACAGATATTACATTAGCATCAAAATTAGTATTAAATGATACTACACCAGATAAGTTATCAGATGAATTATCATGAGATATTGTTATATCTCCTTTAAACCAATCACTATTTAAAGTTTCAGTAGTTGTTACATAATCTTTATAATCGTATTTTGGAAATCCCCAAGATGTACCCGTTTGTTTACGGCAATCATCAGCTAAACTTCCCCAGCTATTATAAGATTCATAACCATCAGGACATGCTTTAGTAGTAATAGTTTCACTTAGTCTATCACCAGTTAAAACAATTTCACCAGCAGTTGGAGCAGTTGTATCTAATTTATAAGGATCAGTACAAACTACATCAGAGTCAACTCCATATTCGTTTGTAACTACAACACACATTTTCGAAGAAGAAGATTCATTTGAAATAACTCTTCCTTCATCAGTAGTCGGTGTGCAAGCTAAACCATCAGTTAAGCAAGTTTTAACAGTGTCAGTTGATTCTAAACCATTAATTGTAACATTAATGTTTTCATTAACCCATCCTGCAGCATTTGAAGAAGCATCAGTAGTTAATGTTATTTCAGGTTTAGGAGCTACAATTTCAATAGAAATTGTAACATCATCTTTATTTCCTGCATTATCTCTAGCAACATACATAATTTCATATGTTCCTGGAGTAGTTAAATCCAATTTACTAGTATTAAAAGTTATACCATCACTAGTTACACCAGAAATATCAATTCCAGATGCATTTTTATCATTATCTCTAACAGATACATTTTTTAAAAGCGCAGCTGTAATTTCTTCAAGAGTAGTTCCAATTTCGAATTTAGAACCATCATGAGCTGAAGCTCCACTGAATACTACACCGTCTTTATCTAATTTATAATTAGAAGAACATTTAGTAGTAGCATATCCAAATTTATTAGTTACTGATACACAAACTTTTGTAGTAGCAGTATTTTTTGTAAATTCGAATGTTCCAGTAGTTTCTACAGAAGGAACACAAGTTTCCTCAGTAGTCATACAATATTTAATTACATCAGTTGAATTTGCACCAGTTATAATGATGTCAAAATCTTTTCTAGCCCATCCAGCATCATTTGTATTAGCATTATCTGTAATTTCAAACTCAGGCATAGATGTTACATTAATTGTAATTAAATCACTATAAACATAATGTCCAGCATTATCATTTACAATGTATTTAGCAGTATATGTTCCAGTAGTAGAAGCTACAACTAAAGCACTTACTTCATTATCATCTTTATCATAGAATTTAATTTTGATACCTTTTGAATCAAGTCCTGAAACTTCATCAATACCAGCATCAGTATTTTCAGTAGCAATTACATTTTCTAGTAAACTATTAAGTAATTCATTACTACTTAAACCAACTAAGAACACATCACCATCATGAGTTTCAGTTCCAGTTAATGTTGGTTCTTGTTTATCAATTTTATAAACTTCAGAACATTTAGTAGTGCTTAAACCATACTCATTAGTTACAGTTACACAAGCTTTACTAGATGCAGACTCTAAAGTCATTTTAAATTTTTGACCATTAACTTCAGTAGTAGGTTCACAAGACTCTTCACTTGTTAAACAATATTTAGCAGTGTCAGTGTCGTTCATACCTTCTACTTGGAAAGTAAAGTCATATTTTACCCATCCTTCAGGATTTCTTATAATATTTGTAGTTAATTCAAAATCAGGTGCGTAAGCAACAACAACGTTAATAGTAACTGTTTTAGTATTACCAGCGTTATCAGTAGATTTGTATTTAACTGCATAAGTACCTGGAGTTGTTAAATCTAAGTTTCTTGTAACTAGATTAATTCCTTCTCCATTTAATCCTGAAACATTTGCAGCATCAGCTTTATTATAATTTTCTTCAGTAGTAACACCATTTAAAAGAGCTTCTTTAACAACTTCTAAATCAGTTCCTACTTCAAATACCATACCATCATGAGAAGTATGTCCTTCTATAATAGGTTTATTTTTATCTAATTTAATATCTCTTTCACAAGAAGTAGTGCTATTTCCATACATGTCATATGCAATTGCACAAATTCTGTTATCCGCACTATTTGTTTTAATATTTACATCAGTTGCAAATATATTGTCCGGAGTACAATCAGAACCATTTGATTTACAGAATAAAATGTTAGTAATTTCATTACCTAAACCATCAGTAGCAGTAATATCATAAGCGAAATTTTTATTCATCCATCCATTTGCATTAACTTTATCTGCACTTAAATTAGTAAATTCAATTACAGGTAAACCAACAACAGTTACATTTCTTTTAATAGTTGTAACATGTCCAGCATTGTCATAAACAGTATATGTTACTTCATAAACTCCTGGAGTTGTTAAATCTAATTTACTAGAATCAATTACTAAACCTTTGTCAGTATCAATTCCAGAATGTAAATCACTATAAATAGCACCAAGTGTTAAATCAATATCTTGATTTACACCAACAGTAGTTATAATTTCATCATTAAAACTTAATTCAGGTTTTAATTGATCAACTTTAATTTCAATTTCTCTAGTTGAAACATTTCCAGCGTTATCAGTAGTTGTAACAGTAACAGTAGTTCCAGTAGTAGATTCAGTAATACTATCAAAATCAATAGTAGTAGTAGCATGACCACTTAAACTATCAGATCCATTAGCAGCTTCTAAATCAACATTAGATATAAACCATCCATTGTTACCAAGTACACCAGTAACTAAAACATTTCCTGCTTCTGGAGCAGTTTTGTCTAAGTTATATGATGAACTACAAATAAGTTCACTAGTAGTTCCATTAGCATAATTTACAACAACACATACTTTATAACTTCCGTCTGTATTAAGCGGAATATCAAAATTTTGATTTAAAGTACTAGTGTTTGGTGTACATTCAGCTAAATCAGTTAAACAATAAGAAATAGATGTAATTGTATTAGTAGATAATTCATTTAAATCTACATTAAAACTATAATCTTTATTTGTCCAACCTAAGTTATTTAAAATTCCAGCTTCAACAGAAGTTGTAAGTTCTAAATCACCAAGAACAACAGTATCACTTTCTGGTGTTAAGTCACCACCTGTAGAACTAGTGTTTCCACCAGTAGATCCAGTGTTTCCACCAGTAGAACCAGTATCACCACCAGTAGTACCAGCAGTACCACCAGTACCAGTTGAGTTATCACCTTGATCACCATCAAGTTGATTATTTGCATTATTAGTATTAATTAATCCATCACCAGAACCCGCAAACGTAGTTACGTACATACTGATAAATAAGAATAATACTATTGCAACAATTTTTTTCTTACTCATATATTTCCCTCCCAAATAATGAAATTATTATAGCATATCAATTACATTAATACAATATATTTAAAAAAATAAAAAAAGTTACTAAAAATAAAAAAATGGTTATAAAACCATTAATAAAACTCCAAGAAAAATTAACATAAGCAATACTATAACAATAGCAACATAGTTTCCACTGCTAACTTTTCTAAATTCTATATTTTTTTTCACGCCAAATTTATCACTTAAGTATTCTGGTTTAAAGCCTTTTTTTCTATTTTCTTCCTCTAAAGACTTATTTATTTCCACTTGGTCTTTACTCATTAAAGTTCCGCAGTGCGGACAAACAATTCCTTTACTAGGTAGTGCCCCACCACATTTATTACAAAACATATTATTCCTCCTTTAAATCGATCTTTTAAAAAGTTTTTCTAAATCATAATTTGAATACGTAATTATTGTTGGTCTTCCATGAGGACAAGTGTAAGGATTATCACACTTAACTAATTCACTTAAAAAATATTCTTGTTCTAAAACACTAATTTTGTGATTAGCTTTAATACTCATTTTACAAGCAAGTGTAATAGCTAATTTTTCTTCGAATTTAATTGGATCAAAATTTTTATCCAAGTTAATCACTAAATCTATAATCTTTCTAATTGATTCTTCTTCATATCCTAGAAGTAAATAATCAGGATGCGATTTAACTATGATAGTATTAATACCAAATTCTTCAAATTCAAAACCTAAATTAGCAAACTCAAATTTCTTTTCTTCAAATTTAATATATTCACTACCTAAAAATTCAATTGTAACAGGAAACATCATACTTTTTATATTAATATTTTTTTCTCTAAGAGCATTTAAATATTTTTCATAATTAATTCTTTCTGCTGCAGCATGTTGATCCAAGATATACATTCCATCTTCATTTTCTGCAATAATATAAGTTCCATGAACAAGCCCTACTGGATACAATTTTAATTCTTTTATTTCTTCATTTATTATTACATCATTTAAAGATGAGGAAAAATCCATAGCTACTTGTTTAATTTCAATTTCCTCGTAACATTCTTCTGCTTTATTTATTTCATTTTCAGAAGTAAGCTCAACTCTTGGAACTAACATATTAGAATAAAGTAAATCTTTTATACCTTTATAAATTAAATTATAAAGTTCTTCCATTTTAGATAATTTAATATCTTGCTTAGTAGGATGAATATTAACATCCATAAGTGTTGGATCAGTTTCAATATTTAAAACTACAATTGGAAATCTATCATGCGGTTTATAAGTATAATAAGCATCATTAATAGCTCTATTAATATCAAGATTCTTAACTAATCTATCATTTACAAACGTTGTCATATCATTTCTGTTAGTTTTTAAAACTATAGGTTTTGAAATAAATCCATTAATAATATAATCATCATTGTGAATGCTAAGATGCATCATATTACTTGAAACATTAAGACCATATATTTCATGAATAGTTTTATGTAAATTATCAGATCCGCTAGTTTTAACATAATCTTTTCCATTATTTATTAAATGAAATGAAATATCAGGATGTGACAAAGCAAGTTTTTCGATCAAAGTAGTAGTTTCTTTAAGTTCACCAACTTCACTTTTTAAAAATTTGAGCCTAGCAGGTGTATTATAAAATAAATTAGTAATAGTTATTAATGTACCTTTTCTAGCATCAGAAGAAATTACTTCAAGTACATTACCACCTTTGATATGGACACTAGTGCCTTTATCACCTTGACTAGTAACAAGCAAAACTTCTGAAACTGATGCAATAGAAGGAAGAGCTTCCCCTCTAAATCCAAGTGTACCAATAAAAAATAAATCTTCATCTTTTTTTATTTTACTTGTAGCATGCCTTTCAAAACAAAGTTTAGCGTCAACTTCATCCATACCAATTCCATCATCAATTATAGTAATTTCTTTAAGTCCACCATCAACTAAATTAATTTTAATAGTATGAGCTTTAGCATCTATAGAGTTTTCTACAAGTTCTTTAACAACCGAAGAAGTTTTTTCAATAACTTCACCAGCTGCAATTTTATTTGCTAAATGTTCACTCATGACTTTAATTTTAGTCATAATATTCCCCTTTATGTAAAATTCCTTTTTTCTGTAATTTTTTTAAAATAAAATTTTCAAGTTTACGATTAAACTTAGTAGTAACAGGTTCTTCGCTACCAACTGAGTTTACAAGTATAGAATACATATTCATTCTATTTGCTCCTAAAACATCAGTCATAATTTGATCACCTACACAAGCAACTTCTGAAGCTTTTAACCTATATAAAGATAAAACTTTTTTATATTTTGTTTTAAGAGGTTTTTTACTACTATGTGAAGCATCAATATTAAGTCCTTCTTTAAAAGGTCTAACTCTATCTTTTTTATTATTAGACATTAAAACAACTTTAAAATCTTCTCCAAGTATAGCAAAAAATTCTTTTAACTTTTTACCAGGCTCCATTTCTTGATAAGAAACTAAAGTATTATCCAAATCAAATACTAAGCATTTAATACCTTTCTTTTTTAATTTTTTATAATCAATTTTATATACACTTTGCTGATACATATCAGGCACAAATAAATTCATATATTTTACTCCTCTTAAATATAATAACAACTTTATAGCTTAATTTCAATAAAATAAAAAAGAAGATTATTTTTTCTTCTTTGGTATAAAATGTTTAGCAAACTTATAATTCTCTTCACTTTTTACATAAAAGTATCCAAAAAACGAGAAAATTACAGCCCCTATAGCATTAACAATCATATCTTTCATAGTATCTTTAAGACCTACATCTAAATAGCCATCATCGATTACAATTTCTTTTCCACCATCATAAACAATTTTAGTATATTCAATATCATTAATCTCTATTGGTATATTTTCTTTATCAGGATGCAGATATACAGATTCTAAATCAGTAATCAAATCATCTTTTTGCATATCTATATTAGTATACTCATCCATTGCATATTCAAAAAATTCCCAACATGTTCCTATAGTAATAGAAAAACTAAGTGCTACTATAACTACATAAATAGGTGATAAATAAACTTTGACTTTATCATTTTTATTAAGTAAATCAATAAGTGCAAATCCAATCCCTGCAAATATAAAACCATTTATAGTATGTAACATCGTATCCCAAAAAGGAAAAATAGTATAAAAGTTACGCATCTCTCCTAATATTTGAGAACTAAATATAAATAGATAGATAATAGATTCTAAAACATCTGGTAAATCTATCTTTAATTTACCTTCAACTAAACTAGGAACAGTAAACATTGCAAGTACTAAAATACATCCAAAAAAATTATCAAAGTCTCTTCTTAAAAATGCGAACACTGCAGTAAGTATAACTAAAAATCTTAAAACAACATAAACCGTTAAATTCCTAACTTTTTTCTTTTCAACTTTATTCATAACAATACCTCTTGTACTAATTATACAACAAAATTATGTAAATACCATATTTTTATGTATATTTTACATTACAACCGTGATAAAATTATACTAGGTGAAATTATGAAAGAAAATATATTTAGAGAATATGATATAAGGGGTACCTACCCTACAGAGATAAATGAAACAGTAGCTTATACAGTTGGTAGAAGTTACGGTTCTTATATAGCAGAAAAATTTGGTCAAAAAAAGTGCATAGTATCTAGAGATAATAGATTATCAAGTGAAAGCTTATCAGCACAGTTAATAAAAGGAATTTTAGAAAGTGGTGTTTCAGTAATAGATTATGGACTAACTACTACTCCAATGAATTTTTATGCAAGATTCGTAAATAATTTATTTGGTATTATGATAACAGCTAGTCACAACCCAAAAGATGATAATGGATTTAAGTTTTCATTCGGAACTTCTTCAAATGCATCAGGAAAAGCTATCGAAGACTTTAAAAACTATACTTACGCTGGCAATTTTAACAAGCCTGCTGCACTTGGTAGATATGAAATAAATAACATTTCAGAAAGATACATTGAATACATGAAAAATGGTATAACTCTTGGGAAAAGAAAAAGAAAAGTTGTAGTAGACCCAGGAAATGGAGCAGCAGCAGTTATAGTAAATAAAATATTTGGAAGCTTCAACATAGATTATGACATTATTAATGGCGATTTAGATGGAACATTTCCAAATCATCACCCTGATCCAGCAGATAAAGCAAATTTAAAACAGTTAAAAGAAGCAGTATTAAAAAACAAAGCTGATTTAGGTATAGCATATGATGGCGATGGAGATAGAATCGGATTCGTAAAAGAAAACGGTGAATATATGTCTACAGAAGAATTTATGATAGTAATGGCAAGGGATATTACTCCAAAGGTTAGAAATAAAACATTTTTATACGATGTAAAATGTTCAAAAGTAGTTGAAGAAGAACTTAAAAAAATTGGTGCTACTCCTTACATGTATAAAACTGGAGCTAGTTATACACAAATGAAAACAGCAGAAGAAAATTTACCATTTGGTGGAGAGTTTTCAGGTCACGTATATTTCAGGGATAAAGTAAGTGATATGGGAAGTGCTATATATGCATCTCTTAGATTAATCGAAGTATTATCAAACACTGAAAAAAGTATATCTCAGTTAACAAGTGACATTCCAAAATATCATTTGACTGAAGAAATAAAAATCCATTGTCCTGATGAAACTAAAAAAACAGTAATGACAAATATTAAAAATCACTGCATTAAAGAAAAGTTCATGTTCAATGATATAGATGGTGTTAAAGTTTATTTTAAAGGTGGATGGGCACTTGTTAGAGCAAGCAACACAGGACCAAATCTTATATTAAGAGCTGAGGCAGATACTGAAAAAGATATGTTGCAGCTAGAAAATTATTTTAGAAAACTAATTGAAATTTATAATCAAAATTAGTTTTTTTTATGCAAAAAAAAAAGCATTTGCATGCTTAGTTATTCATATCATCTAAGAACCATAGTTTTAAACTAACTGAAGATTGATCATTTGAATTTAATTCAACAACTTTATATAAAAAGTAATTATATACTGTTACATTAGTTCCATCCTCTTCATATTGTTCTTTACTAGAATACATAGAAGCTTCTTCACCTTTTTCTACTTTAGTAAAGTTTAAAAAAGCAATTCCTGCTATTACAAGAAGCACAGCAAACACTGTCCAAAAAACTACATTACCTATAATTTTCAAAACATTCTTTTTTGTTTTTCCTTCTTCCATATTAATCCTCCAATTTCTATACTTAAATTATAACACAATTAGTAAATAAGTAAATCTTTTTTTAAGAAACTACACCGAAACTACTAAAAGGCCATACAGTTAATAAACATTTACCTAATATATCATCTTTAGGAACAAGACCAAAATTTCTACTATCGTAAGAATCTTCTCTATTATCTCCTAAAACCAAATACATATCATCAGGTATAACACTATAATTGCCAACTAGATCCTCAAGTTTAAAGTCCTCAGTTACAAATTCACCAACATAAGTTTCTTTAAAACTTTCACCATTTATAAATAAAATATTATCTTTGTATTCAATGTGATCACCAGGTAAACCTATAACTCTTTTAACTAGCATTCTAACGCCTTCACTTTCAAAAGCAATTACATCACTACGCTCAACATCAAAAATATTATAATGAAACTTACTTAAAACCATAAGGTCTTTATCATTATAATTAGGTAACATTGAGTTTCCTGAAACTTGAGAAAAACTTACAACGTACATAACTATCAAAAATACTACAGCTATTACTATAATATATTTAAATGTATCTTTAAAAAATTCGGTAACTTCCCTTAAATCCATGATAACCTCCAAGCAATTACTATCTAAGTATATCAAATCAAAAAAAAAAAGTAAATGACTTTTACATTTACTTAATAATAGCCTCTAGTGCAAGTTTAATCATATCATTTAAAGATTTCTCTCTATCTTCAATTGATAAAACTACATCAGAAAATTTAGAATCTACAGCAGTAGCCATTGCAGTTGCATCAATTCCCATCGAATTTGCTATATGAACAATACCATAAGCTTCCATTTCTTCTCCAATTGGTTTGATATTTTTAGGTACTCTTGAAAGTGCAGCATCAGAGTCTACATATGGACCAAAAACATCCATCGTCATCATTGTCCCTACATGTACATCTAAATTAAGTTCCTTAGCACTTTTTATAATACTTTCATTTAAAGATTTGCTTGGTTTAACTTCTCTTCCAGCAAATCCATTATATTGAAAAGCAAAATTAGATTCACTATAACAGTTATCTGCTAAAATAATTTCAGGAACTTTTACACTTGGATCAACTACCCCGCATGTACCAAATCTAATTATTTTCTTAACTCCAAAAAAATGTATTAATTCAAAAACATATATTCCTGCAGATGCCATACCCATTCCATGTGCCATAACTGTAACTTTTTTACCCTTATATTCACCAGTAAAACCTAACATATTTCTTACACTAGTTACTTCTTTAGCATTAGTTAAAAAATTATCTGCCACATATTTAGCTCTCAAAGGATCTCCTGGCATAATAACTACATCTGCTATATCACTTCTATTATCACATTTAATGTGTATTGGATTTTCACCTATAAACATTTTATCATTCTCCTTTACTATATAAGAATAACACATTATATGCAAAAAAAAAAGGTATAAAACCTTTTTACATGTCGAACTGTGAATTGTAAAGTTCAGAATAAAATCCTTTTTTCTTAAGTAAAGATTCATGATTTCCTTGTTCTAAAATATTTCCGTCTTTTAACACTAGAATAATATCAGCATTTTTAATAGTCGATAATCTATGAGCAATTATAAATGAAGTTTTGCCAACAGTAAGTTTATTCATAGCTTCCTGAACTAACTGCTCAGTTCGAGTATCTACATTACTAGTAGCTTCATCTAAAATTAAGAACGGAGAAATTTTGAGCATACCTCTTGCAATAGTTAAAAGTTGTTTTTCACCAGCAGATAAACTTTCTGCATCAGCTAAAATAGTATTATAACCATTTGGTAAAGCTTTAATTAAGTGATCTATCCCTACTTTTTTACAAGCTGCCTTAGCATCTTCATCACTAACATTTTCCTGGTTATACCTAACATTTTCTAGTATAGTTCCTTCGAATAACCAAGTATCTTGTAAAACCATACAAAATAGTGAATAAACATTTTCACGCGTTAAGTCTTTAATATCATGACTATCTATTTTAATGCTTCCTTCATTAATTTCATAAAATCTCATTAATAAATTTACAAGTGTAGTTTTACCAGCTCCGGTAGGTCCTACTATAGCAATTTTTTGTCCAGCTTTTACATCAAGTGTAAAATTATCTATAATCATTTTATTTTCATCATAACCAAATTTAACATTTTCAAAGCTAATATTACCACTTGCATCAGCAAGTTCCAACACTTCTTTTTTATTTGATTCATCACTTAGCTCTTCTTCTTCTAAAAAGTTAAATACTCTTTCAGAAGCAGCAGTAAGTGATTGAAGTGATGATGCAGCTTGCGCAATACTTGATAAAGGTTGAGTAAATAATCTAATGTAAATCATATACGCAATTATAACTCCAATAGTTATATGACCTTCAAAAGTAAGATATGCACCTACTACACATACAGCAGCATATCCAAAGTTACCAATAAAATTCATAAGTGGCATCATAAGACCAGATAAAAATTGACTCTTAAATGCACTATCGAATAAATCATCATTGTATTTTTTAAAATCTTCTTTTGCATCATCAGTAGCGTTATATACTTTAACAACTAAATGTGAAGAAAATATTTCTTCAATATGTCCATTTAAAACACCTAATTCTTTTTGCTGTCTTTCAAAGTATTTTTGTGATTTAGATAAAATTAAACCCATTACCATAAATCCAATTATTGAAGCTACAATAGCAGTAATACTCATTAAAACATTTGTATAAAACATCATAATTAGAACTGAAATGAGTAAGAATACAGCAGATATTAAAGAACCTAAACTTTGATTTAAAGATTGACTTATAGTATCAATATCATTAGTAGCAATAGATAATATATCTCCAGTTTTATTTTTGTCATAAAACTTCAAAGGTACATTATTTAATTTTGCAGATATTTTAGTTCTTAAATTTTCACAATATCTTTGAGTAACAGTAGCAGTAATAAATCCTTGAACACTAGAAAAGATAAAACTAAAGCCATATATAATAAATAACATGATTGCAATTCCAAGTACATAATTAGTATCAATACCAGTGAGTATACCTTCTCCAATAGCATCTGTTATTTTAGTAATTTGATTAGGCCCAACAATTTGTAAAATCGAACCAACAAGAGCAAATAAAATTGAAATAATAAGTGCTTTTTTAAAAGAACTTAAACTTTTGATTAATCTTTTTAATGCATTTTTAAAATCTTTAGGTTTTTCAGTACTATTTTTAGTAGCTCCGGGTCCTCTATTCATTTTCAAGCTCCTTTTCTGATAACTGAGAAGTTGCAATTTCTTTATAAAGTTCACAAGATTTAAGTAATTCTTTATGTGACCCAATATCGATAATTTTTCCTTCTTCCATTACAATTATTTTATCAGCATTCATAATTGTTCCAACTCTTTGAGCAACAATTATCGAAGTAGTATCTTTTGTATATTTTTTTAAAGCTTTTCTTAAAAGAGAATCCGTTTTATAGTCAAGTGCACTAAATGAATCATCAAATATGAAAAATTCAGGTTTTCTAGCAATTGCTCTTGCAATAGATACTCTTTGTTTTTGTCCACCAGAAATATTTGTTCCTCTAGCAGAAAGTTTTGAATCAATACCATTTTCCATAGAAGAAACAAATTCACTAGCCTGTGCAACTTCAATAGCTTTTATCAAATCTTCTTCAGTAATACCACTGCTGCCATAACTTACATTTGATTTAATGCTACCTCCAAAAATAACAGATCGTTGAGGAACAAAACCGAACTTACTATATAAATATTCTAAATCAAAATCTTTAACATTTTTTCCATTTATTAAAACTTCGCCTTCAGTAACATCATAAAATCTTGGAATTAGATTTATAAGTGATGTCTTGCCAGAGGCAGTACCACCAATAATTGCTATAGTCTCACCTTTATTAATAGTAAAATTAATATTCTCTAGAGCACTTTCTTCAGCGTCTGGATATTTAAAAGTAACATTTTTAAATTCTAGACTACCTTTTAATTTTTCACCAGATTTATGTTTACCACTTTTTATATTTGAAGTAGTATTTAACACCTCAACAATTCTATTAGCAGATACAGCAGATCTAGGATATATTATAATAACAATAACAAGCATAATAAATGCCATTATAACTTGAATAGCGTATGACGAGAAAACAACCATATCACTAAATAAACCAAATTTATCCAGCATGTCTGCATTATTAATAATATAAGCACCTGTTAAATAAATTCCTAATGATAAACTAGACATTATAAGTGTCATCCAAGGCATTAAAATAGCCATTAGTTTATTAATAAATAAATTTGCATTAGTAAGTAAGTGATTACTTTCTTCAAATTTATCAGTTTGATACTCTTTAGCATTAAAAGCTTTAATAACTCTAACACCAGTAATATTTTCTCTAACTGTGGTATTTAGTTTATCAGTTAATTTTTGTAAAACTTTAGTTCTAGGAAGAGCAAGAGTAATACAAACAACCACAAAGACAAATAATACTCCAACTGCTATAGCTGTTAAAATAGACCAATCAGTTGAAGTAGAAGCTATCTTAGTAACAGCCCATATTGCAAGTATTGGAGCTTTTATAATAACTTGAAGCCCCATTGAAACAAATCTTTGAACATTTAAAACGTCATTTGTAGTTCTTACTATTAAACTACTTACAGAAAATTTCTTAACTTCTTCCATTCCAAAGTCAGTTGCTTTATCAAATAAATCGTTACGAACCCTTTGACAAAACGAAGCTGCAATGTAAGCAACAAAATAACCTGTTGCAACAGCAGCAGCAAAAGATCCAAGAGCACATAGTATCATCATTGCTCCAGGTTCTATAATATCTGATACAGCGCTACCAGGCGTTTGCAGTACCATAGTCATATCAGACATATAATCAGGAAGTTTCAAATCAAGCCATACTTGAAGCACAATAAGTGCAACAACAGGTATTAAAAGTAAAACTTCTTTCTTTTTAATTCTTTTAATTAATTTAAACATATAAATTCCTTTCTAAAAAATAATAACACAAAATTCATCAAATTATTATACACAACAATATTTTTCACTAAACTTTCACAATATTAGTTATCATTAGTAACGTCTCCATTACCACTTACAGGAATAACTTCTTTATCATCAAATATTTCAGGCTCAGGTTTTACTAAAGTAAATACAAAATCTTTATTTCTAGCAAATACTTCTCTAAAATCACGACTTAATTGACCAGAATAATCATCACCCGCACTATAAACTCCATAAGCAGACATATCAAAATCTTCAGCTATATAAACTGCTCTATATAAATGATATTCTTGACTAACAATTAATACAGACTCAACACCAAATATTTCTTTAGCTCTATAAATACTATCATAAGTAGAAAGTCCAGCATGATCCATAAAAATATCCTCAGATGGAACACCTTCTTCAATTGCATAATCTTTCATGACATTAACTTCATCATAATAAAGAGTACTGTTATCACCACTCATAATTATTTTATTAGCATACCCTGCATAATAAAGTTCAACACCTTTTTTTATTCTGTTTTCAAGCATTGGACTAGGTTCATCACCTCTAACTGAGGCACCTAAAACTAAAATAGCATCAAATTTTTGATTTGGAAGATCACTAATTTCAACAATCTTATCACTAACACTAAAAGCAACATAAAAATTAATAGACACTACTAAAGTGATACAAATAGTAATAAAACCTATAATAAAAAACAAAATTTTTCGAAACATATTATCATCCTTATTGCTTAATAATTGTAACATTTATAAACTTATAAGTAAATAAAAAAGACTTATATTTCATAACGTCTTTTTCGTTCATGCTTTCCATGTCCCATATAATCAGAGGAACACTGCATTTGATAATCAGCAACTTCTTGAACATCATAACTAACCGAATATTTAAAAATTAAATATTCAACCATTTTAGTATATATATTTATCGCAGCAAGATAATTTGGTTCTTCAATAGTAAGAGCATTTACACAAGGACAAAGATAATTCATATATAAATCCATAGATACTTCTTCATTATATTCATCTTCTTTTAAAGCAGTAGCAATTTTAGGACCAACAATATCATAGTTAGCAAGAATACTTTTATACTCATCCGAAACCTTCAAAAATTTTTCTCTAAAATTTCGTAACGTTTTTAAAATTTCACAGTCATCAGATAATTTCAAAATATCAACAATAGCCGTAGTTATAAAGCATACTGGTGACTCATATTTTTTTAAAATAGAAGCAACTGCAGTATCGTCTTTGAATTTAGCAAGCATATCTAATATTTCTTTATCACTAACATAACGGTTTTCGTTATAACCACCACCGAAAAAGCCAGAATTGCAACTGTCAAGAGGCATAAATCTATCATGCTTATCAGTACATTTACATCCTTTTTTCTCAACATAATCATTAAAAGTATAACGCGTGCATGTTGCACATTTCCCATGCAATTCTTTTTGTAAATTTGACATATAAACCTTCTTTCAATAAAGGGTATTGTAACAAAAAAAATACAAAATGTCAAAAAAAAGATGATTATTCATCTTCTTCTTCGTCGTTGTCATCATCGTCGTTGTCATCATCATCGTTGTCGTCGTCATTATCATCATTATCATTATCATTGTCATCATCGTCGTTGTCATCATCGTCGTTGTCATCATCGTCATTGTTATCATCATAATCAGACTCATCATCATTATCATCGTCGTTGTCATCATTATCATCTGAATCATTATCATTATCATCATCTAAACTAAATTCAGATTTTAAGATTTCCAGAGTTTTAGCATTTAATTCATAATCATATTCAGTATTATTAATATCAAATTCTATTTCATAAACCATTTGATTATTATCATAATCAAGTTCAATATCTAAATTTGTAATTGTTTCTTTTGAAACACCTAAGTCATTTAACACAACTTCTAAAGCTTCTTCACTAGACATATAACCAAATACACTAGCGTTTCCTAAAGTTTCAACATTTTCAATTGTATTTTTAGAGTTATTTAAAATAATATTTAATTCATTAATAGTTAAAGTTACTAATTTATCAACTGAATATGTATTATTAACTTCTAAAATTTTACTAATAAGTTCCATTTTACCTTCAGAAACATTATATTTTTCAGCTAAAGCTTCTAAAGCATCATCATCAATATCAACAGTTTGACTAATAATAGATCCTTCAATATTTTGTTCATTTAAATATTTTTCTACTTCGTTAGTTAAATCTATTTTAATTTGAGAAGCATTATCTCCACTAGTAGATATTAATATTGAATTTTTTTCAGTAGTAATATAATTTTGTTCTACCATTTCTTCAACAATTTCCTCAGTTGCTTCTTTTATATCATCACCAATAACATCAACATCTTTTAATATAGCCTCAGCATCCTTGTTAATAGCTTCAACTTTTTCTACTTCACCTTTTTTATTAAGTGAAAGTGATATTCCTGGATTAACATCTATAGTAACATTACTTACTACTTCAGCACTTCCACTTGTTACTAAAACTACTGTTAATAAACCAGCTGCTAAAGCAGGCATACCAGCAAATAGTGCAATATTTTTTTTACTCATTTTTTTATTTTCCATCTCTAAGATAACTCCTTCATTATTTTTCATTTTCTTTTTTATGGCTGAAAAGTCAGATTTAATCATGTTTTCAAATTCACCATTAATTTTTTCATTCATTTGTTTTCTCATGCCATATTTCCTTCCTTATATTTATTTTGAACTCTTTTAATAGCCCGATTATATTTTGAGAGAACTGTAGATAACTTTAAATCTAAGAGTTGCGCAATTTCTTTAAATTTAAAATTTTCAACAGTAGATAGTATAAATATTTTTCTTTCTTCTTCAGTAAACTCATCTAAAATAGTTTTAATTAAAACACTGTTATAGCCTTTTTCAGAAACTTTAAGTTCATTTTCATAATCACTTACATCTACTGCTAATTTATTTTTATTAGATTTTATTTTATTTAAACATAAGTTCTTAGTAATAGTAAGTATCCAAGCAATAGCTTTACTTCTAGAATTATACTGGTAAACATATTTTTTTATATTAATATAAGTATCTTGCATTACATCTTCAGCATCATTACTATTTTTAAGATAACTAAAGGCAAGCTTAAATACATCCAGTCTAGTTAAGTTGTATAACTCTTCTAAAGCAGCATCACTACCATTATCAATTTCTAAGATAAGTTCATCTATAGTTTTTAAGTTAATATTTATATTCATTTTTTTCTCCCTTCATATATACAACAACTCAAAGTTTCATTTTATTGCAAAAAATTTAATTTTTTTTAATTATATAATATATTATCATTTTTTTATAGTAAAACAATGATAAAAAAACACTTCTTGACAAAAAAATGATAAAATAAATTTATAGGAGAAATATATGGCATCACATTTAATACATTTAGCTGTAGGATCACTGCAAAGCAAAAGTTTGAATATAATAAATACAAAAGAATATAATTTAGGTTTAGTAGCTCCAGATTTATTAAAAAATAAAGAAAAAGAATTAGGAGGAAATGGTTTAATATCACATTTTGGCTTTAGTAATAATCCCGATATAAATGCATTTTTAAAACTATTTGAAAAAGAGATAGAAACAAATGACTATTACAAAGGATATTTAGTTCATCTTCTAACTGATTATATGTATTATAATCATCATTTAGAAAAGTGGTATAAAGAAATATATGATGATTACGATAAAATTAATAATAAATTATTATTATATTATAATTTAGAAATATTCAGCGAAATAAAAAATCACATAAATTTTAGTAAAGGAATTACAAAAGGTATAAGTTTTGAATCAGAAAGTAAATTCATTAATGAAATTGGTAACACACAAATAAAAAAGTTAATTAAAATCTACCAAGATAATAATTAACTTTTTTTCTTTTAAAGAATAAATTAATTTAACATATCAAATTTTATTTAATTTTAAGGTTTTCTAGAAACTTTTCCAAAAATAACGCTACTCCTTCTTTATCGTTTGATGTAGTTTTTAATTTAACACTATCTAAAACTATAGGGATTGAATTTTCCATACAAACTCCTACATCTGCATAAAGCATAGATTTTAAATCAATTATATCATCACCAAAAACCATTGTTTTGTATTCGTTTCCCAATAAGTTTTTAATATATTTTAAAGCCAATACTTTATCACTTTTAAATGGTAATATTCTTATTCTCTTTCCATCTCTAGAACAAGATATTTTGATATTAAAATCTTTTATAACTTCACTAATTGCTTTAGAATTAAATTCATTTTTTATTACAAACATTTTACAAGCAGAGCTTCTCATTAACTTTTCATTACTTACTACAATAGAATTTATTACATTTTTATTTTTTTCATTTAGGCAAAAAGAATAATCCTTATTGTCAATTATAATTTCATCCGTAATTAAAGTTAACTTTTTTAGTAGTTCAGCATAAATATCAGATGCAATTTCATTGTAATAAAGTATATTCAGATTTTTATCCATTATTATATTTCCATTACACATGCAAATATAATCAGCATTTATTTGGTCTATAAATCTTTTTGTACTAGAAAAATTTCTAGCAGTATTTATAACTATTTTATTACCTAAGTCTTGATATTTTCTTAATACTTTTTTTGCTCGATCTGTAATTTCTAGATTCGAATTTAATAAAGTATCATCCAAATCTAAAGATATAATATATTTATCCATTTTCTCTCCTATTATATTTTATAATCATATTTTTATAAGATTATCTGCTACATTTAATATTCTTGAATCATGACTAATAATTATGACCATTTTTCCATTATTTTTCAAATTATTTATTAGTTCAATAAATACTGTAACTGAATCACTATCTAAATTATTAGTTGGTTCATCAAAAATTAAAACATCTGATTTTTTTAGCATTGCCCTTATTAAGGATATTTTCTTTTTTTCTCCTCCAGATAACTTACTCAAAATATTAATGGAATCTTGTTCTCTTATTAACAAATGTTCTATTTTAAATCTTTGGATCATATGATTAAGATTTAAAATGTCTTTTCCCTCTGCACCATTTGGATATAATAAATTATTTTCAATTGAATCTTCAAATAACATTTCATTTTGGTAAGCAACGCTAATTTTTTCTTGTATGTAGTAAAATGATGGTATCAGATGCTTTTGATTTAAGATTATTTCACCTTTATTACATTCTTTAAAGCCTAATATAGCATTTATAAGTGTAGTTTTACCCGAACCACTCTTTCCACTAATAACATTAACTTCTTTGTTATTAAAACTGCAATCATATGTTTTGATTTTTTCGTCAATTTCTATTTCTAAATTTTTAATAGTAATCTCTTCTATTTTTATTTGTTTAATATTTTCTATATTATTAATTTTATGATGATTCATAAATTGTTCTTTATTAGGAATAATTTTTTTCAGGTTATGAATTTTGATACTAATATTTTGAATAGTTGTAATTCTTCCTCCAAAATACTCCATTTCAGAAGAGATGCGAGATGCATACCCTGCAACTAATATGATTAATGCAACATCTAAATTATCAGATGATTGAAGAAGAATAGAAGCTATTATTACCATCATTTGCGTGCTATATTCAACCGCTATCATAATTATCCAATAAAAGTAAGAAATTATTACCTTTTTCCTATTTTGTTTATACAATTTCTGATTTAAATAATTTAACCTATTACTTTCATGATTATGCGAAGAAAAGTTAATAATAATTGGGATATTCTGTATTGTTTTTGTAATAAAATTTTGTATTTTGCCATTTTTTTCTTCAGCTTTTATATTTATTTCAACTTCTAATTTGATACGTATATAAACTATAAGAGCAATTAACAAAGTTCCTAATATACATATTAAACCCAATATGTATCCCTCACTAAAAACACTTATAAATAATAATATAACAGCAGCAATATTTCTAATTATATCGCATATAAATAAATAATAATAACTTAACATATTATCTGCAACAGTTTTAATACTATACGATATTTCACCTTCGCTTAAACAATAATCTGAATTTTTTCTAGGTATGAAAATATATTGTAGTCCAATAGAATGTATTTTATTTTGCATTTTATAACCGAAATTTTCAACCAAAGTACAATTAATCATAGCTATTCCCCATAAGAATATAGCTATTAAAAATGCAACTACCGTTGTTTGTAAAAGTGAAAGACTATTAAAAAAATGTAAATTTAAAATATCCACTTTCCCTGTTGTTATTTTATCAGTAATAATAGCTAAAATTAAAATAGGATAAATTTTAGCTACTGAAGAAAAGACAGTGAATATTATCAGTAAAATCTGCTCTATTTTTTCTTTCAAACTGCAATAAGACCACAACTGTAAAAAAGACTTGATTAATATCTTTCTATTTTTTATTTTTTGACTAATTTTTTTCATTTATTTCACCTTTTCTAATATATATATAAAACCAACATTAAAAGTATAACACTTATTAGTTTCAATTTCTAGTAAACACAAAGCTTTTATTATTTTTTACTTGCTTTAATTAATTTCTCAAGATATAGATAAATTAATTAATCCATTTTTTTAATTTTTTTAGAATACATGCATTATTAAATAAAAATAAAAGACTATTGACTTTGTCAATAATCTAAAATCTTACAATATTTCATTACACTCAAATTTAACTAAATATCTTTACTATGAATATATTACAATTTTTCAGAAAATATTTAACCTTCTTCATATATCACATTACCGCAGCTTTTTGTTTTTTTCAATACACAGCCAAGGATCCCGTAAAATTTGTAATTACAAGATTCATCAGTTACAATCTTCAAAGTCTTGATTTTGTTCACTTGTTTTTTACCACGATAATTTTTATCTAGTATAGTTAACAGACAGTATCTATTAATTTGCCAGTCAGTGATTGTCTCTTTGATTATTATAATATGTACCTTGTGCTTCTAAAAATATTTTATAATTTGTGAATTTTTTATACAAGTACCTACAATAGATTATCTATAGGATTGATTTTTTCTCGTAATTATATTAAATGACGGATATTTTTCACAAGGGTTAACAGCGATTCTGTCTATTAAATTCATATAAAATCGTTAACTAATTTTAATAGATCATAAATAAAAATTATTTTTGTTTAAATGAAGCATCACTTAAGTCTTTTTTTGTTATATATTGCATAATAACCATATCAAAATCTTCTTTTTTTACTCCAAGATTTTCAGAAGCTAAATCAAATAGCTGCATTAAATATTCGGAATTATAATATGTGCTAAAAAATTCATGATCCGAAATATTTTCACCAATTTTTTCAACTACACGTTTTTTTATATCCTCTATATCTGAAAGAATAACTTCTAAATTTTCTATTCCAGAAGGGTGTTTTTTTATTTCATGTTTTTCAGGAGTTAGGACAAGATTAATTTTGCTTAATATTTGAGAAATTAGCTCTTCATTTATTCCTATTTTTAACATACGATTCTTTGAAAGAGAAATGAAATTTAGTTTAGAATAAATAATAGCATTTTTTATTTTTTTATTCTCATCAAAATCGTTTGTACTTCTTCTATAGTAATTATTAGTTAATGTATTAATCTCATCAAGACATTGTTTCAAATAATTATCTAAAAAATTAGAAAGCTCTTCATTAACAGATTCTGCTTTGATTCTTATTTTTTCCTCTTCTTCAATAGATAAACCATATACCTTACTTCTTTGCACATCACTTAATAATTCACTAGCTATATTTTCATTAAATATATCTTTCCTACCTCTTACATCAGCATATATAGCATAAATTTTTCTTGCAGCAGCAACATCTGCTTCTGTAAGTGAAAGCATATCATTTTGCGCTAAAAGTATTAGAGCATCTAAATATTTAAGAATATCTATTGATTCTTTGTTTAATTTTTTTCTTACTATATCTACAGGCAAATACTCCCATTTTTTTTCTTCTTTCAGAGTATTTATATCATATTTTGCTTTTTTTCTATTATTTATTGCTGAGGCTATTACTTTTAAATCATTAATCACATCATCTTTAGATATTGCAGTTAATTCTAATTTTGTTTCATCATTATCAAATTCGAATTTTGGTTGATAATTTTCAAAATCAAAAAAATTTTTATCGGAAGCAGGCTTTTCTATATAAAGAGAATGACTTTTATTATTATAAAAATTTTCATCCGTTCCAAAATGTAAAAAAGGGCACATGTTTTCCAATTTATTTCTATTATAACTATCCCAAGTGATATCAACACCCAAAAGTTTGTTGTCAACATTTATTACATTAAAAGAATGCGAATTTCTTTTATTTTGATAATATGATTTTATTCCGACTCTAGTCATCATTTCGTGGAAAGTTAATGCATAACCAGAGCAAACCAATTTTCCGAATAGTATTCCATTCATACTTCTTTCCATAATTCCCCTATTTAATACTTCATCATATTTTTCTTCATAATCTATATCTACAGCCAATGCATTATAAAGAAACATCGCAGTTTGTCTTTCAGTCCAATTTGGATCTAAAAATTTTTCATTATACTCAAAATAGGTTAATATTTTTACCAATCCTTTAGGTGAGAACATAGTTCTTTTAATATATCTCTCATCATCATATTTCTTTTTTGTTTCGTAGTCTAAACCACCCTTAACACTAAACATCACACATTCTGATGTTATATTATTTAAAAATTCACTTGTCATACCTATAGTATTTTCTGCAATGATTAATGTACTATTTTCTAATGAATTTATCCATTTAATATCACCTGAATTCAACACACCTTCTATTTTATATTTATTATCTCCTACTTTTATAAAATTTGCCATCCAATCACCTCTAGTATAATTATAACATATTTTTAATGACTTTATTTTTTCTTTTAGACTATTTTACATTTTTTCAAAGCATCAAAAAAACCTTATATTATAAGGATTTTAATCATTTATTTTTTTTTAATATACAAATTGATTCAATATGATAAGTATAACTAAACATATCAAGTAAATATGCTTTTTCAATCTCATATAACTGTTCAAGTTCTTTTAAATCTCTGATTAAAGTACTCGGATTACAAGACACATATATTACTTTATTTGGTAAAAGTTCTTTTATTTTATCTTTAACTGGAGCACCTAACCCACTTCTTGGTGGATCTACTATAAAAGTATTAACTTCATCTTTTACTTTAACAGTTTTATCTAAATCACCAGTAATAAAATTAACATTATTTATATTATTAAGAAGAGCATTATTTTTAGCATTTATAACAGCGTTTTTAACTATTTCAATTCCATAAACTCTTTTTGCTTTTTTACTAGCAGCTAAACTTAAAGTTCCAACACCAGAATATAAATCAAGAACAACATCTTTTTCTGTCACGTTTTCTTCAATAATTTCAAACATTTTTTCCGTCATAAAAGGATTAACTTGAAAAAATGAATCATGACTTACTTCAAATACTAAATCTTTTACTTTATTACTAAAAAACATATTACCATAAACTTCTTCCCCGTTTAAAATAATACCAGCAACACCTTCTTTATCAAAAGAATCTATATCAATTTTATTTTTTGAGTTTATTACTAAATACACATCTTTTTGATCATTACTTTTAATTGTAATATATCCAGTATGTATATTAAGCTTATCAAGTTTTTTTATCACTTCGTTAATTTCAGGACTAGCTAAAAAACAGTGATTAATTTCTACTAACTTGTTACTATCATTTTCGTAAAAACCTATTTTGTTATTAACAACTTTTAAGGATAATTTATTTCTATAATAAAATTCCTGGGGATTACTAATACATTCAAGTTCAAAATCAAAACCATTTCTACTCATTTTATTTTTGAAATTATCACATTTATATTCAAATGAATTTTCATAGCTCATATCTAAAAACTGACAACCACCACATTTTTCAAAATAAGGGCATACAGATTCTTTTCTTTTTTCACTTTCTTTAACAAAAGATAAAATTTTACCTTCAGAGTATTTTTTCTTATCAAGAGTTATTTCTATATTAACTATATCTCCTGGAATAGCTTTAGAAACAAAAACTATTTTATCATCAATATAACCAATACCTCTCCCATTATCATCTAATCTAATTATTTCTACATTCATACATACATTCTTCCTTCAATTGGTATTTTACCACAAAAAAAGTAAAAGTCATAATCTTTTACTTCTCTTTACAAGAAAAACCTCCAGAACTCATAGTTCTAAAATATTCAGCATAAGTTTCATATATAAAACCTTGAGTATTTAAAAGTTCACTTGACACTTTATTTATATCATAAATAATTTGTACATTTACATTATTATTATTTTTGAAAAGTTCACAAGTAATTCCAGCTTCATCTTTAAAACTATCACACATTAAATTTAAAGATGTAACATCAACTGTTGATGAAGTAGATAAATAATTAATTACAATAGTTTTTAAATTTTCACCATTTTCATCAAATTCCATATCCATTTCTACATCCACTTCAATACCAGCTGTTTCAGCCGAACTTTCACAAGTTAAAACCTTACTATCCTCATCAAATTTATACTCAGAACTTGATGAACATCCTACTAGTATAAAAGATATCAGTAAAATAAATACAATTCTTTTATTTACAAACATAACCAACAGCCTCCAAAGTAGTTTTAATATTTTCAGATGTATCAACAAATACACTACTAGATAAAAGTATTTCATCACCTAATAAATCAAAGTCGTAAGTAATTGTTTGCACAGCTGAATTTTCATTTATAACATTATTACAGCTAACTCCAGATGCACCTTCAAAAGCTAAGCAATCACTATTCATTTCAGACTCTGATATATCACTTACATCACCAGTAACAGTAGTAGAAGATTTTAAATATTTAACTTCACCAGCATCATTAAATGTATAAATCAGTTCAGACTTAGTAGAAAAAACATCTAAATCCATGTTGAATTCACAAGTTAATTTTTGCGAACTATTTTCAGCATCAGTTAAAATTTCTTTTTCATTATCAGCACATCCACTCAAGATACATAAACTAGCAGCAAATAAAATAAATAATTTAATTTTCATATTCCAATCCTTTCTAATCAATTAACATTGTTAATGAAACTTTATTTTTTTCTAAATCAATTTTTTCTACGTAACAAGTAATAATTTGCCCTATAGCTAAAACTTCAGATGGGTGTTTAATAAATTCCTTAGTTATTTTAGAAATATGTACTAACCCATCATTTTTAAGACCAATATCTACAAAAGCACCAAAATCAATAACATTTCTAACAGTCCCTTGCATTTCATCACCAACTTTTAAATCTTCAAGTTTAAGTATATTCGATTTTAAAATTGGTTTGTCAAAACTATCACGAGGATCTCTTTTTGGTTTCTTAAGTGAATCTATTATATCATTAAAAGTATAATTATCAATTCCATAATTGTTTACAAATTCAATATTTTGTAATTTTGATGTACCTAAATCGGTAATATCTAAATTATAATCTTTAAGTATTTTAATTGCAACATCATAGCTTTCTGGGTGAATTGCAGTTTCATCAAGAAGATTTTCTCCGCCATTTATTCTCATAAATCCAACAGCTTGTTCATACACTTTAGGACTAAGTATTTTTTTAAGCTCTTTTCTTGAAATTATTTTTTTACTAGCTTCACGATAATCAATTAATTTCTCTGCCATTTTACTAGTAATACCTGAAACATATTTAAATAAAGCTGCGCTTGCTGTATTAACATCAACACCAACAGAGTTTACTGATGATAATACAACAAAATCAAGAGATTCTTTTAAAAGTTTATTAGATACGTCATGTTGATACAGTCCAACGCCTATAGATTCAGGATCAATTTTAACAAGTTCAGAAAGAGGATCTTGAAGTCTTCTTCCTATAGAAACAGCACTTCTTTGTTCAACTGAGTAATCAGGAAACTCCCCTATTGCTAGTTTAGATGCAGAGTACACTGATGCACCTGCTTCGTTTACAATAATATATTGTACATTTAAATTATTTGAAGAAATCAACTGAGCAACAAGTTCTTCTGATTCACGTGATGCAGTACCATTACCAATAGCAATTATATCTACGTTATATTTGCTTATAAGTTCAATTAACTTTTTAATTGAACCTACTTTATCATTTTTAGGAACATGAGGATATATTACCGAAATATCTAAAACCATTCCATTTTTATCTAAAACAGCAAGTTTACATCCTGTTCTATAAGCAGGGTCAAGTGCAAGCACTACTTTTTCTCTCATTGGAGGTTGCATTAATAAATTTTTTAAATTTTCAGAAAAATTATCAATAGCCTTTTCATCAGCCTGGATAGTAAGTTCAGCTCTTATTTCTCTTTCTACAGATGGGAAAATCAACCTTTTAAAAGAATCAGCAATAGCTTCTCTAACAGTATCATAAACAAAACTATCTTTATTTTTGATTATTTTACTTTCTAAAAAATCAAGTATTCTTCCTTTTTCAAAATCAAGTGAAACAGAAATGATTTTTTCTTTTTCCGCTCTATTTATAGCAAGAACTCTGTGCGCTTTTGCATAATATATTTTTTCATTAAAATCATAATACATTTCATAAGTTTTATTTTCATCTACTGCATCTTTTTTCTTTTTAGTAATAAGATTACCAAATTTAAAAATATTATCTCTAATATATTTTCTATAAAAAGCATTATCACTAATCCATTCAGCAATAATATATTTAGCACCATTTATTGCATCATCAACCGATGAAATTTTTTCACCTACATATTTATTAGCCATTTCATTAAGTGATCCATTTAAAGGAAAAGCCATAATCTGCTTAGCAAGGGGTTCAAGACCAGCATTAATCGCATCAGTAGCTTTCGTTTTTTTCTTTTCTTTAAAAGGTCTATAAATATCTTCTAGTTCTACAAGTTTTAAAGCCTTATCAATATTTCTAGTAATTTCTTCAGTTAACAAACCTTTTTCATCTATAAGTCTCTTAACATCATCTTTCTTTTTTTCAAGTGCTACTACATATTCATATCTAATAGAAATCTCTCTGATTTGTTCTTCATCTAAACCATGAGTAGCTTCTTTTCTATATCTTGCTATAAAAGGAACAGTATTACCTTCAGCAAGAAGCTTAAGTGTTGCTTCAACATCTTTTTCATTTATATTAAGTTCCAAACTAACTTGTTTGACTAATTCATTATTCATTCTTACCAACTTTCAAGATTTATTATAACAAAAAAAGAATAATTAAAAAACTATTCTTACATTTATTTTACAAAAAATTGTATTACATTTACTAGATAATTAAATAAATTTTAAAAATCATTCATCATTAAAGATCTCTCGGCAAATTATAATGTAATATTTATTTGTTTAAAATTTTATTAATTTCTTCTTGATTAACACCATGAGCTAAAAGTTTATTCATAAATATTTCTCTCTCTTGAAGCTTTCCTTGTTCAATTCCTTGTTCAATTCCTTGTTCAATTCCTTGTTCAATTCCTT
>CAYJFJ010000007.1:0-26233 GCA_964369845.1 uncultured Muribaculaceae bacterium
AAAATAAGTTTTTTGTCTTGTAATAATTTATTCATATAAGGTATCCTATCTTTCTAATAAATTATACAATAAACTGCAGTTTATTACAAGAAAAAAACTAAATTTCTTTAGCTTTTAAATAATTTATGTTCACAACACTTTATAAAATATAAATAACTTAGAGATATTAAAATTCCTACTAATACATCACTAAAATAATGTACATTTAGTGCTATTCTACTTAATGATATAAGAATAACTGTTATTATTAATAATGTTTCTGATACTTCTTTAAATAATTTACTTCGTGCACTGTTATGAATATATATAATTAAAAATCCATAAAATGCAGTTGATACCATAGCGTGTCCTGATGGAAATGAGTATCCTCTTTCAAGAACCAAAAATAAATCTGGTCTTGATCTTGATACTATTTCTTTTATTGCTATATTTAACAAAAATATAAAAGTTAAATTAAGTGGTATAAAATATTTTTCTTTTTTGTTTGAATACCATAAACATCCAAATGTTAAAAGTATTAAAAATAAAGCTGATCCGAAAAAAGATACTAACAACATAAAATTTATGTATAAATCGTTTCCATCAAATTTATAAACTATTTTTTCAACATATTCATCTATAACTAATAATTCACCTTTTAATAAGAAAAGTATTAACATTATACTAAGTGTTATAATAATTCCTATTACTACTTTTTTCATTCTAATACAACCTTTAATGAAGCTTCTTCAGTTAAAACTGTACCTTCACTTAAACTTTGAGCACTTACATAACCATAACCTTCAATTTCTATATCTATATTTGCTAAAGAAGCATATGTTTTTACTTCATTTAAACTAAGACCAATTAAATTTGGGATAATTATTTCATCTGAGTTTGTTTTTAAAAATAAAGTATCTCCTTTAAATAAAGTGTAATTTTTAAGTGGATACTGATTTGTTATATACTCACCTGTTCCAATAGTAATTATATTTAATCCTGAGTTTTCTAGTAATTTATGTGTTTCACTAACTTTTGTACTTATATAATTTTTTAATGTTATTTCAGGATTTATATCCTTATTTGCTTCTTCATCAGTTATTTTTGCATAACTTGCTATTTCTTCTATTGCTGTTGTCGTAATTTCTGCAAGTTTAGTAGTTCCACCAGTATATTTTTCTGTTGCTATTAAGAATATATACTTAGGGTCTTCTTGTGGAAATACTGATATAAAACTTCTTATAACATCAGTTTCTCCTTGTAAATATCCTCCTGATGGAGATGCTATTTGTGCTGTTCCTGTTTTACCTGTGATTGTTACATTACTTGGCTCCCATATATCACTTACTGAGTTATAAACTGCGTCATACATTAAGTTACTCATATACTCCATAGTACTCGCACTATATACTTTAGCTACTTCTTCAGTTTTAGCTGTGTACTTTACATTTCCCTTTTCATCAACTATTTTATCTACAATGTATGGTTTTAGCATTACACCATCATTTGCTAGTGTAGTATATGCTTGCATTAACTGAATTGGTGTTATACTTATTCCTTGACCAAATGATGCGTTTGCAAGTTCTGATTGATAATAAAAATCTACTGTTCCTGCTACTTCTCCGTATAGCTCTACTCCAGTTTTCGAACCAAAACCTAGGTCTTCATAATAATCTGTCAATGTTTTTGTTCCTAGTTCCAAACCTAACATAGTAGTCGAAACATTTGATGAATATGCATACCCTACATCATAAGATATCTCTCCCCATCCTGTTTTGTTAAAGTCACTTATTACTACATCTGCTACTTCAATAGAACCTGATGTAAGCAATTCTTCTCCATCATAAATTCCTTCTTCTATTGCTGCTGCATATGAAAATGTTTTCATTGTTGAACCTGGTTCATATTGATAACTTACTAAAGGATTTAAGTAATTTTCTATCGTATTTAAATCATTTGGATTAAATGTAGGACTAGTTGCTGAGGCTACTATTGCTCCTGTTGTTGCATCCATTACACTTATTATTGACCATGTACTTTCATCTTCTTTTGTTAATTTTGATACTGCTGTTTCTGCAATTAACTGGATATTACTATCTATTGTTAAATATATGTCTGATCCGCTTGTTGCTTCAATAGTGTGCTCTTGCGTTTGAGGAGTAGATATTTTATAACCATATGCATCTTTTTGATAGTTAGTTACTCCATTTTCACCTTTGAGTACATCATTAAAATATCCTTCAATACCAAGTTCACCAAGAATCTCACCATTTTCATCTGTCTTTGCATATCCTATTATATATGAGGCAAATGTTCCTGACTGATAATATCTTGTTAGTGAATCTTCAAAACCTATTCCTGGAATATTAAGTGCATCTATTTTACTTTTTGTAAGCTCAGTAATATTTCTAGCAATCTCTACTTGATATTTATCTTTACTTAGTGTTGTAACTAAGTCACTTTCTTCTTCACCTAAAATAGGTGCTAAAAGTGCTGCTGCGCTCTTTGCATCTGTGATATGTGCTGGATTTTTTTCATCAGTAGTTCTCGATTCATCTAAATACGCTACTACCGTATAAGAATTTACTGTTTGAGCTAGGTTTTCTCCAGTAACATCATAAATATCTCCTCTTGATGCATATAAAGTTTTAGATACTAAGTTTCTTGAGTTTGCAAATGCTGCAATATCAACACCATCAACTGTGGGAGCTAAAACTACATATGATAATTTTAGAATTGCTGCAAACAAAAAAAGAACAATTGCTAATACTACTAATCTATAATTACAAAGTGTTCTTTTTTTTCTCATTGATTATTCTCCTTCGACTACTTTAATGTTATTGTTATTATAAGTTAATCCATATATTTCTGCAATACTTTGAATATTTTGTAAACTTGCTAATTCATTAACTTGCATAGATAAACTTTCATTTACACTACTTTGATTTGCAATTTTAAACTTATAATCTTCTAGTTTTATATTAGTTTCTGATAAAAGAGCTTGGCTAAATACATTAATTGTAGGTACTGCAATTACTAACAATACTATTAGAACATACATTATTTTTTCACCTTTTAATAACTTTAGTTTTTTTGTTTTGTTATGTTTCATATTTATAACCTTTCTATTACTCTTAATTTTGCACTAGCACTTCTTGAATTTTCTGATAATTCTTTTTCTCCTGGTAATATTGGAGATTTATTTATTAGTTTTATAAGTGGTTTGTATTCATCTGGTACTACTGGTAAACCTTTTACCAGTGGATCTACATCACTAAATTTTTTAAATATACTTTTTACTACTCTATCTTCTAATGAATGAAATGTTATTACACAAATTCTTCCTTTTGGCGCTAGTAGTTCAATTGCTTTAGGTAATATTTCTTCTATAACTTTTAATTCTTCATTAACTTCAATTCTAAGAGCTTGAAATATTTTTCTTTCAGGATGCTGTTTATAAAAATAATTTGCTCCTACTGCCTCTTTAATGGCTTCTACTAGTTCAAATGTTGTGTGAATATATTCTTTTTTTTCTATGATTTTTTTTGCTATTACTTTTGATAGCTTTTCTTCTCCATATCTAAAAAATATTTCACTTAATTCATCAAACGAATATGTATCTATTATATCTTTGGCACTTTTTCCTTTTTGACTCATTCTCATATCAAGTGGGCCATTGTTCATAAAAGAAAATCCTCTTTGTGCATTATCTATTTGAGGCGATGAAAAACCTAAATCAAATAACATACCATCAAATTTAATATCTGTTATTTCTTTATCAATATTACAAAAGTTATTTTTGATAACTTTAAAATTTGATGCTATACTACTAAGTTTTTCTGTAGAATACTTTACTGCGTTTTCATCTTGGTCAAATGCATACAAAAAACCTGCTGGAATGTTTCTTAATATTTCACTACTATGTCCAGCATAGCCTACTGTTCCATCTAAGTAAATTCCATCACTTTTTAAATTTAAATTTTCTATTACTTCATTTTTTAGTACACTATAATGCATTTGTTACCTCAAATAAACTCTCAGCAATATCTTCAAGTTCTTCTTTATTTTCATTTATATATTTTTCATATACATCAACAGACCATATTTCTAATCTATTATTTACTCCTAAAATAATACATTCCTTTTCTAAGTCTGCATATTTTTTTTGAGTATCTGTTACTACTATTCTTCCTGATTTATCAATCGTGCAGTCGTTAGCACCTGAGAAAAAAGCCCTAGTGAATGTTCTGGCATCTTTTTTTGTAAAAGGTAGTATGTCAAGTTTTGAAATAAGTTGTTCCCATTCGTATAACGAGTATACGTATAAGCATTTTTCTATTCCGTGTGTTATTATCATATGTTCTTTTAGTATCTCTCTATATTTTGTTGGAACAACTAATCTGTTTTTATCGTCTAGATTATGACGGAATTGCCCTATTAACATACATTCACCCACTTTTCCCCACATAGTGCCACTACACAACACTATCTTAATATAAAACTAAAAAAAAGTAAATAATTTCTTACTTACTTTCCTTTATAAAACTAATTTATTTACAAAATTTTACACTTATGCAACATTTTCTTCTTTTGTTGCACCAAGAACGTTTTCACCTTTGTAATTACCACATTTAGTACAAGCTCTATGTGGTTTTAAATTAGCACCACATTTACTGCAAGTTGTAAGCGTAGGTGCTTCTTTCTTGATATGCGTTAAACGCATTCTTTTTCTAGTTTTACTTACTCTTCTTTGTTGAACTGCCATATTTTATTCACCACCTTTAAATAGTTCTTGAAGTTTTTCCAGTCTCGGATCGATTTTATCTTCCGTTTCATTAACGACTTTCCATCCGTTACCAGAAATATCTTCTAAATTTTTCTGTGAAACACGAATAGGTACTTCCAGTACAATATTTTCCCACAAAATCTCATTAATATCAAGTGTATTTTCGAAATTTTCTATAATTTCCTCTATTTTCGCATCAATTTCATAAGAATAATCACTCAAATCCACTGAATCAGGTAATATTACCTTCCCGAAAATATTTCCTTCTAAAATTATTTCATCTACTACATTAAAATATAATTTCCCAGAGAAACTAATTTTATCAATCTTTCTAATACCAGCTTTTTCTAAATTATAATCCGAATAATCTAAGTCAAAATTTAAATCTAGCTCTTTTTTGATATTTAATTCCTGAATACTAACTTTCATTTGCATCACCATCTATATTGTACCACAAAATAACAGATAATGATATTTATTTTACAAGATTATCATCTTTTTTACTATATTTGCAGCCACAATAATCTTGTCTATATAACTCAAACTTTTTAGCAAGTTCTATACTTTTTTTATATCCCTCTTTTTTCTTAAAATCTGAATATAAAAATTTTACATCTTTTTCTAATTTACTACCTATATTATTTATTACTTCACTATTTTTATGAGGACTTACTGTAAGTGTTGTTCCAAAGTAATCATAACCTAGATTTTTTGCTTTAATATAAGTCTCATTTAATCTATAAGCCATACATATACTGCATCTAGTTAAACCTTCTTTTTCTTCTTCAAATCCCTTAATTTTACTATTAAACTCATCATTTGTATATTCATCATCAATAATATCTAGTTTATTTGAACTAGTATAATTTTTAATAAACTTTATTTGTTCTTCTTTTCTTTTTAAATATTCTTCTATAGGCTCTATGTTCGGATTAAAAAAATAAACTGTTATATCAAAGTATTTTGATAAATAATCTATTACATAACTTGAACATGGTCCGCAGCAGCTATGAAGTAAAAGTTTGGGAACATGGTTTAAACTATTTAATGTTTCTTCCAACTTAACTTGGTAACTTTGTTTCATCTTCTTTATACATTTCAAAAATATGTCCATCATTTGAACTATCTAAGAAAAGTGTTCCCCTTTCATTTAATTTTTCTACTGCCTCTTCATATTTCAAAAAATTTTCAAAGTTGTACAAATTAACGTGCACTGTATTAGTATCATTCATTTTAAAAATAAATCTTTCATCATCTAGAACAACTGAATCTTTAACATTTGGGGCATATTCTATTTCACTAATTTTATTTATTAAGTTTTGATCTGCTAATGATAACTTTTCAATTAAAGTTTCTAGTAAATTTTCTGGTGTATAATTAACTAATGTCGGCACTCCTATAATTCTATCACTTTTAACTCTAACTCCATCTTCTAAAACATATTCTGAGTTTATATTATCATAAAATAAAATACTTCTTTCTTCTATATCTATCTCTACATTACCAAATATACTTTTAGTCACCGTTGCATTTTTAACAAAATCTAACTTTTCTACATTTTTTTCTATACTTGATGCAAGTGTCAAAAAGTTTTTTGTGTTTGCTTTTATATCAGAAGATTTTATTACTTCACTTTCTTCGATGTAATAATTACCTATAACTTTAACACTTTTTATTTCCATTGTAAAAAATAAATAACCTACTTGAACTATTAAATACAAGACCAATAAATATATAAACAAAATACCTATACGAAGCCTTTTTTTTACAACTACTTCAGTAGTCATACATTATCCCATTCAACTATAATATTCTCGCATTCAAGTTCTACATTATGTTTTTTCTTAACTTCACTTTTAACTAAATTTATTAAATCTTTTAAATCTTTACTAGTAGCATCACTCTTATTAATTAAAAAATTTGCATGAACCAAACTTACTTTTGCTCCATTTATATTTTTTCCTTTTAATCCTGCTTCATCTATTAATTTTCCCGCAGATGTTCCTTCTGGATTTTTAAATGTTGAACCAGCGTTTTTTTCTTTTAGAGGTTGTGATGATATTCTTTTTAGAGTATTTTCTTTTATCTCTTCTTTAGCTTTTTCTACATCACCTTTTTCAAGTCTAAAACTTGCACTTAATACTATATCCTTTATATTTGATTTTCTATAAGAAAAATCAATATCTTCTTTTAAAAGTTCAACTACTTTTTCTCCATCAAATATCTCTACACTTATTAAATCACTGCTTAATTCTTTTCCATAACACCCAGCGTTGATGATAATTGATGCTCCAATTGTTCCTGGAAGTGATGCTGACCAACTAAAATTAGTATATCCTAATTTTAATAATGCCGAGCTTACCTGAGGAATATATACTCCTGCGTCCATTTTTATCATATCACCTGTTATTGATATATCATTATATTTTCTAGTATTAATAATAAGTCCATCAAAATCTTCATCTGGTAAAATTATATTTGAACCATTTCCAATAATATAATATTTAAGTTTTTCTTTAGTAGCAAACTTAATTGCTTTTATAAATTCATTTTGAGTAAGAGGCTCATAGTAATACTTACTTTTTCCTCCTAAAGCTAAAGTATTAAAAGGTTTTAAATCTTTGTCTTTTTCAAAAATATCGTACATTATTTTAACACTCCTTTTATTTTATTATAAATTATATCTGCTGATGAAGCTTCTTTATTAGAATTTAATTTTTCCTTCATTTTTCTATAGTTATCTTCATTATCTAATAAATCAGATATTGCTATTAATAATTTCTCTGCTGTTAATTTTTTTTCTTCAATTAATGTAGCTAATTTTCTATTTGCCAAATCTAGTGCATTATAATATTGATGATTATTTGCTACATAAGGAGATGGCACTAAAATACTTGGTACTTTAAGTGCTAATATTTCACTAATTGTAGATGCTCCTGCTCTTGAAATTACTAAATCACTTTGACTCATTATTCCAGGTAAATTATCTATAAATGGTTTTACTACTACATTTTTTGGTAATTTACTATTTTCCATAAAAGAATCATAATGTGATTTACCAGTAATATATAATACTTCATAAGATTCTTTCTCTGCTAGTTTTAAAAATGACAAAAATTTATCATTTAATGTAGAACTACCAAGTGATCCTGCTACTACTAACACTAGTTTTTTTCCTTCTGTTAATCCTAAACTTTTTTTAGTTATTTTTTTTGCTGTTAAAGCATTTGAAGCACATGGATTTCCTGAATAAAATACATGTTTAGCATTTTTGAAATAAACTTCACTATTTTTAAATGAAACTCCTACTAAATCTACTGCATTACTTAATATTTTGTTTGATTTTCCTGGAATTGAATTTTGTTCATGAATAAATGTTTTAATTTTAAGTTTCTTTGCAGCTTTAATCACTGGATACGTTACATACCCACCTGTTCCAATTACAATATCTGGTTTGAATTTTTTCATAACTTCAAGACACTTATTATTTGCTTTCAAAATATAACCAACATTCTTTACGTTTCTAAGCATATTAGTTTTACTAAGTCCATAAATAGTTAATGGTAAATAATCTATTTTGTGACTTGGAATTATATCTTTTTCCATTCGATTATGAGTTCCTATAAATAAAACCTCTAAATCTTTTTCCTTTTCTTTTAATTTATTTATAATAGCTAAAGCTGGGTATATATGCCCACCTGTGCCACCTGCACTAACTATAATTTTCATTTCATCACCTACTTAATTATACAATATTTTAACTTTTTTTTACACTATTTTAATAAATATATGTATATTTAACAAGTATTTGTAAATCTACCATTTATATTATTTTTTTTCATGTTATAATTTAATTGGTGATAACATGAAAAAACTTATAACATTTTTGTTACTTTTAGGAGCAATAACTATCTATTTTTTGTTTTTTAGTGATGTATTAAACTTTAAAAAAAATGATGATAATAATAATTCAAAATATAGCATAGATGCTGTAAGTACATTTAATGAATATAGTAAAAATGATGATTTAGATAATTATGATTATTCTAAAACTTTAGAAGAAGCTATTCTTTCAAATTTATTTTTACTTGAATATCTAGAAGAATATATACATATTAATTACTTAGATGAGGAAGATATGTTTTTAGAAAATGTTAATATATTTTTAGAAAAAGGCTATACTGCTAGTGAAATTAATAAAATATTTTCATTAAGTAGTACAAATAAAGAGAAATTACTAGAGCTTGATTATAACGATTTTGAAAAATATTTAAATATAAGTAACTTTGATGTGTATAATATAAGTAGATATGAAAGTTATTTTAGTGATAATAACGAGCTTGATTTGCAAACTATAGTTACTCATGTAAATATCGGTCTTGATTATGATCATTACACTAACATTGTTACATCTTTAAATCCAGATACTTTTGATGTATTAGTTAATAAATATAATACTTTACCTAGTACGTTTACTCCAAATAATTTAACTGCTATTCCTGGTTTTGAAAGTTATCAACTTGTGGATGAAGCTGCAACTTCTATTAGTCTAATGATTACTGCTGCTAAAACTGATGGATTTGACTTTAATATTTTCAGTGCATATAGATCTTATGCTAGACAAGAAGTTTTATATAATAATTACTCACTTACTTACGGATCAGTAAGCGCTGATACATTTTCAGCTAGAGCTGGACACTCTGAACACCAAACTGGTCTTGCTGTTGATGTTTACAATCCAGAACACTATGCTAACACAAAAGTTCGATTAAATGATGAAGATTATGAATGGGTACTTGAAAATGCTCATAATTATGGTTATATTGTTAGGTATCCAAAAAACAAAACTAATATTACAGGCTATATTGAAGAGCCGTGGCATTTAAGATATTTAGGTGTTGAACTTGCTACTTTAGTTGTCAATTCTAATTTAACATACGATGAATATTACGATTTATATATTAAAACATATTAAAAGAGATTATTAAATTAATCTCTTTTTATATGGTACGTATTCTTTGATTTCCTTCGATTTGTTCTGATTCTTTTAATAAATCAGATTGTATGTTATTAAGTACTGCATCGCTATTTGATAATAAAATTATTTCCCCATTATCCATTATTCTTACAGGGTTATATTCGAAGTACTCTCTACTTGTTGCTGTATCAGCTTGTTTTATTCCAGTGTTTAAATTTCTTATCACAATTTCCCCCTTGTTTTTATTACCTTCTCGGTGCTGAGTTTTTTTCAGTTTCTAAATTAATATCATTTTTAGATTCAGACATGAATTTTGTAAGATTCGCTGCGTGATTTGGTAAATATGACGCATGATTTTTAAAAAATTCATTATAAGATTCACAAGCATCTTTTGCATTTTTTAAATCTTCTTTTGCATTTCTAATTACAGATATTTTTGAGTCAATAGAACTTTTCATTTCAGAATTTCCTTGTGCATGTTGCATAATTGCTCCTATTTTTATAAGAGACATTTGTTCTTGAGTTAACATTTTGTTTTGCTCCTTTCGTAATTTTTTTACTACTATATATTATTATTCTTAAATAAAAATAATAAACCTGCTTTTTCAAGCAACGGAACTATATAGTACCATAAAATTTATTCCTTGTCAAAAAAATGTGATTCAAATGATACTTTTTGTGTTTTTTGTACAAAAAAAAGAGTTTTTTTATCAAAAACTCTCTGTTAAGACTTCAAAACGGTACTTTTGAACAACTTTTGGATATTTTTCTTTATCTACAAGTGATAAAAATTCACTTTTTTTACGTATCCAAATTTTGTACTCGCCATACAAAGCCATATATATTACTACTTCTTCCTCTGTTTCACAGTCAAAAGCAGTTCCGAGTACTTTATATAAATTACCTTTAAAATGTTGGTATACACTGTTTATCTCTAAATTTCTCATTCTTTACTTTCTTACTCTTGAATATTCTGTTTCTATATTATCATCTTTTCCATATTTCAACACTTCAATTAATGATGATTTTTTTACATAAAGTGTATCAAATGGAACAAACCTTTTTTCAATAAAACATATGTCATTTACACACAAACTATCTTTATAAAAATTTTTATAATTTGTCTTTGTAAAAACATCAATATATTCGGAGCTGTATTTATCTTCATGGGCAAATCTCCACCCTAAAGTTTCATGTTTATAACTATAGTAGCTATCTAGTACAAAGTTATCATTTCTTATGAAATCTTCCTTTGTAACTCTTACAATTTTAATTAGATATAAATTTTTAGTATTTATATAACCAAACATTTTTTATTTTTTACTTTCTTTATTTTCTTTCGGTTCTTTTGCTTCTTTATCTTCTTTTTTTTCTGGTTTAGGTAAACATTCTTTTCTTGATAAATTTAGTCTTCCTCTGTTGTCATAACCTAATGATTTAACTACTATTTGATCTCCAACTTTAACTAAATCACTTGGTTTTTCTACTCTTTCATGAGCAAGCTGTGATACGTGTACTAAACCTTCACAGTTTGGCCAAAGTTCAACAAAACATCCGAAATCTTCAACTTTTACAACTTTAACTTCATATGTTGCTCCTGTTTCTACTACTTTTACAACATCTTCAATCATTGATCTTGTTTTATCAATAACTTCTTGATTAGAGTGATATATAATTACTCTTCCATCATCTTCTAAATCTACTTTAACAGCTTCTTTATCATTAACAGTTTTTACATTTGATGCTTCTAAAATGATTTTTGTAATCATTTCTCCACCTCTACCTATTACATCTTTGATTTTTTCAGGATCAATAGTAAATGTAATAACCTTTGGAGCGTATTTAGATAACTCTTTTCTTGGTTCATCAATTGTTGTTTCCATTTGTTTTAAAATTTCAAATCTTGCTTTTTTAGCTTGAGTAAGTGCTTCTTCTAAAATTTCTTTAGTAACACCTTTAATTTTAATGTCCATTTGTAAAGCTGTTATACCTTCACTTGTCCCTGCAACCTTAAAGTCCATATCTCCCATGTGATCTTCTAAACCTTGAATATCTGTTAGGATTGTATATTTATCTTCATTTTGGATAAGTCCCATTGCTATACCTGCTACAGGTGCTTTAATAGGTACTCCTGCTGCCATAAGTGATAAGCATCCTGCACATATTGTTGCTTGTGAACTAGAACCATTTGACTCTAATACTTCCGATACTATTCTTATTGTATATGGGAACTCATCTTCAGTTGGTATAACCATTGAAAGCGCTCTTTCTCCAAGTGCTCCGTGTCCTACTTCTCTTCTACCAGGTGCTCCATATCTACCAGTTTCACCTACTGAAAATTGCGGGAAGTTATAATGAAGCATAAATCTTTTTGTATCTTCAATTCCAAGTCCATCTAATATTTGATGTTCTCCAAGTGCTCCTAAAGTTGTTATAGCAAGTGCTTGAGTTTCTCCTCTTTGGAAAAGTCCTGAACCATGAGTTCTTGGTAGTAAATCTATATAAGACTCAAGTGGTCTAATTTCATCCATTGCTCTTCCATCAGGTCTTACTTTTTTATCTGTGATTAAAAATCTTACAATATCAGATTCTAATTGATGAGCTGCTTTTTTAACATGTGATAATTTATTAGCTTTATCTTCATCTTCAGCATATACTTCTTCGAAATGCGTAGTAGTATCACTTATAACTGTATCTATAGCTTCATATTTAACTAGTTTTTCTTTAATTTGAACTGCTGCTAGCATTTTATCATAAGCAAAAGCTTTTACTTCTTCATTTATATCTTTATCAATATCAAATATTTCAAGTTCTACTTTTGGTTTACCTACTGCATCAATGATTTCTTGTTGAAAGTCACATAATACTTTAATATTTTCATGAGCAAACATCAGTGCATCTAACATAACTTTTTCATCAAGCTCTTCTGCTCCTGCTTCAACCATATTAATTGCATCTTTAGTTCCTGCTACTGATAATGATAACGTACTTTTTTCGTTTTCATCAGAAGTTGGATTAATTATAAATTCACCATCTACTAACCCTACATTTACTCCAGCTACTGGACCATCAAATGGTATTTCGCTTATAGCAAGCGCTAAAGATGTACCAAACATTGCAGTCATTTCTGGAGAATTATCTTGATCAACTGATAATACTGTATTTATTACTTGTATTTCATTTCTTAAGTTCTCATTAAACATTGGTCTAATTGGTCTATCAATTAACCTTCCTGCAAGAGTTGCAGCCTCACTTGGTCTTCCTTCTCTTTTAATAAATCCACCAGGAATTTTACCTACTGAATATAATTTTTCTTGATAGATAACTTGCAGTGGAAAAAAATCTTGAGTTACTGGCTTTTTGCCCATAACTGCTACTGATAACACTACTGTATCTCCATATCTTACTAAAACTGATCCATTTGCTTGCTTAGCAAGTTGACCAGTTTCTACAACAAGGTCTCTACCTAAAAAATTTAATTTAAATTCTTTTTTCATTTCTTTACCTCTTTCTCATTTATAATAAAAAAAAGACACTAAAAAATTAGTGCCTATTTTCTTAAGTTTAATTTTTTAATGATTTCTCTGTAACTTACAACGTCATTCGTTTTAAGGTATGATAAAAGTTTTCTTCTTCTTCCAACTTTCATTTCTAAACCTCTTTTAGAATGGAAATCATGTTTATGTTCTTTTAAATGTTCAGTTAATAAGCTGATTTCTTTAGTAAGAATAGCAATTTGAACTTCTGCAGAACCACAATCTTTTTTGTTTTTTGCAAAATCTTTAACGATTTCTTGTTTTATAACTTTATCTAAAGCCATAGTGTTCTCCTTTCAAAAAATTATCCGTTAAAACCTCGTAATAAGCTAGGAGCGCTTAAAACCAAGTAAAAACTTCTAAATGTATTTTAATACATTTTCATGTAAATTGCAAATGTTTTATTACTAATATACCGATTTTATGATAAATTTGTCTATTAATATTGCTATTATGTAAAAAAACAAATTCATTATTACTATTGATGAGCCTACTGGAAGATCTATTATATAAGATATAATCATACCTAATATAAATGATAGACTTGAAAATAATGCTGAAAATAACACTACTTTTTTAAAGGATTTATTTATTCTTATTGACGATAATGCTGGTATTACTAGTAAACTTGAAATTAGTAGCGTTCCTATTAATTTCATTCCCATTACTATTGTTATTGCTGTTAATACTGCTAAAATAGTTTTGTATAAATTAACCTTTATTCCGGTTGCTTTTGCAAATGTTTCATCAAATGTAATTGAGAAAATTTGATTATAAAATAAAACATACAGAACTATAACCATTACTGATAAAACTACAGTAATTATTAAATCAAAATTATTTAATGCTAGTATTGAACCAAACATAACACTATGAACATCAGTGCTAAGACCACTTGAAAATGATACAACTAATATTCCAATTGCTAGAAAAGCTATTGAAGTAACTGCAATGGCAGAATCACTATTAGTTTTACCATTATCACTTAACTTAAGCAAACAAACTGAAATTATTATTACTATAAACATACTTACTATAAATGGATCTAAACTTACATAATTTTCAAAAAATGGCAGAGTATTTAAAAATCCTATTACAGAAATTATTCCAAATGATGCATGACCTAAGCCATCTCCTATCATAGAGTATCTTTTTAGCACTAAGGTAACTCCTAAAATTGATGAACATATTGATACTAAAAGACCAACTATAAACGCTCTTTGTATGAATTCATATGAAAACATATTAACAATTTCATTAAGTAGTTCCATATTAATTTTCCTCCAAAAACAGTTCTGAAAGCATGTTTTTCTTATATGTTTTAACATCCCCATAACAATAATGATTTTCTGATAGATGTAGTATTTTATCTGCATATTTAACTGCTGATTTAATATCATGAGTTACTATTATTATTGTTAAATTTAATTCTTTATTTATTTTATTAATTAAATTATAAAAATCTTTTGATGCTAATGGGTCTAACCCTGTAATAGGCTCATCCATTACTATTACTTTACTACTAGATATTAAACATCTTGATAATAAAACTCTTCTTTGTTGTCCACCTGATAATTCTTTAAAACTTTTGTTTTTTAAGTCTAAAATATTTAAATCAGACAATATTTTTTCTGCTACTTCTAAAGTGTTTTTATTTTTTTTATCCACTGCTCCTGACATACATATTTCTATGACTGATGCTGGAAAATTCCTTATCGATGTGCTTATTTGCGGTAAATATCCTATTTCATTACTACTAACTTCTTTATAGCTAATTTTTCCTTTTAAAGGTTTTATTAAATTTAATAGTGTCTTTACAAGAGTTGTTTTACCTACACCATTTTCTCCTATTATATATATTATTTCATTTTTTTTAATGCTTATATTTATATCTTTTATTATATTTTTACTACCATAACCTATTGATAAATTTTCTAAACTTATAATTTCCATTAGTTCAGTGCTTTCTTTAAATTTTCATAGTTTGCATTCATAAAATCTATATATCCTAAACCACTTTCAAATTCTTCTAAAGATATATTATGAGCTGAGTGAAGTTCTAACTGTTCAACTTCTACTTCATCTGCTATAGCTGCTGAAACTTTTTGACTAGATGATTCTAAATAAAATACATATTTTATATTTTCCTTTTCTACTTTATCTATTAAAAATGCTATAGTTTGCGCACTAGCATCCACTGCACTTGAGCATCCAGAAAATGCTGCACTTGCATTTAATTCATAATCATTTACAAAATAAGTAAATGGAAATCTATCTGCTATTACGATATGATTTAATAAAGAACTAGAAATCATTTCTTCCATTTTACTATTTAAATCACTTAACTCTTTTATATATGAATCACTATTTTCTTTATATAAATCACTATTTTCTTTATCTAAACTAATTAAAGCTTCCTCAATTATTTTAACAAGTATTTCAGAATTTTTAATTGATGTCCATATATGTTCATCATAAACTAATAATTCACTTTGTGTCATATTTGAATTATCTATTTCTTCTTCATGGTCATGGTCGTGACTTTCTTCTTCATGGTCATGGTCGTGACTTTCTTCTTCATGGTCATGATCATGTTCCATACCTTCTAAATCTAATTCCATTTCTAGTTCAATATAATCCATTAGTCTAATAACTTTAACTTTAGATTTATCCAAATTTCCAACTACTTCTTCGGCCCATACTTCTGTACCAATATATATGAATAAATCACTTTCTTCAATACTCAACACTTCTTTTATTGATGGATCAAATGTATGAAAATCTGTTCCCGGTTTTAATAATAACTCAACTGTTACTTCATCATGAGCAATTTCTCTAACAAAATCATAGGTTGGAAATACTGTTGTCATAACATTTAATTTATCACTATCAGCCTTACTACCACACCCAGCTACTAACAATGTAGCAATTATCATCACAAAAATTTTTTTTATATGCATTTTGCACCTTCCTCCTAAACTTTTCATATAAGAATATAAATATTAAACTCAAATTAAACAGTTAGATATAAAAAACCAAATAATTCACGCAATACAAATACGCCATAACGGACTGTACTGCTATTTAAATTATTTGGTTTTATTTTTATTTTTATAATTATATTTTTCTCTCAACATAAACACCTTAAATGAAACTTTTCTAATACTATTTTAACATGTTTGTTTTTTTCATGCAAACAAAAAATGCCATATTGGCATTTACCTCGTTTTGTTATCTTCTGGCAATTTTCTATAATAATTTGTTATAGAGTAAAATAAATCTTTTGTTATTGGTAAATATGCTGTCGAAAAAATTTCTATCAACTTTTCTCGATTAGTATATAAACTTTTTTCAGTTTTAGCTTCACTATAGTGACATATAACTTCTACTATATCAAACAAAGTGCAGTACTGCTCTTTATGATTTAAACTTGATTTATAAGTTTTCATTATATCTAACTGTTTTTCTTTATCAACAATATTTAAATCATTAATTAACTTTATAAATTTATCCTTTAGAGATTCTGAATTATTTGAACTTCTTTTCTTGTTTATTTCGAATAATTTATTAAAATAATTTCTTAAAAAGTCAACTAATTTCACTTTATTTTCTAATGTGAACTCTAAATTATTTATTTCAAAATAATATACAGATGTTAAATATGAATAATAATCAAAAAATGAAAATATATCAAATTCACCATTTTGGTAAAATATACTCATGTATTCATCAAATATTTTTTCTTTATTATCAAAAAAAGTTATTAAATTTTTACACCATTCTTCTTTTTCGATCATATAATCGGAAAAGGTATATTCTACATTTTCTTCATTTTCGAATAATTCTTTCCTAAGACTTGCTCTGTTTTCTGTCCATTTATTCATTTTTTTATTTTTATCCCTTCTTAATTCTAATGTTTGTTTCAGTATTTTTAGTTAATCTAAGTCGCTCAGCTTCCAAAAATCCTTCAGCTACTTTTAAATCCTTTTCACCATTTATCAGTTTTAAATGTTCAACAATACCATCTATTGTACGGTTATCATATCCTTTTACCGATAAATATGAATAAACTGATGATTGCGTAAAATCAAATTTATTTGCTAATCTTTTATATTCTTTTAATAGTTTCATTATACTTTTTGGAAGTGGTTTATCACTTTTTTTAGCATATTTATAAAAGTCTAAGATACTACTTGTTCCTAAATTTTCTTTTAAATAATAAAAATTTATTTTGGAATTTAAAAATAATGGATCACTTAATTTTTCTATAAGTGGTTCAAATATTATTCTTTCCCTTTTTTCTCTTAATAATTCATAATATTTTAAATATATTATACTTCCAAGCTTTGATTCATAATCACCACAGTCAAATTCTAGTGCACTATATAAATTTATACAATCAGTTAAAAGTTTATTATAATCTTGTTCACTTTCTGGTAATGATTCACTTAATTTTCTGAAGTCTTCTTCAAAATGAAATGTAGTAGGTCCATTACTATTATAGTAATAAGCACTTTCTAAAATTTCTTTTTTAAAGTTTTCTTCTGACATATCTTCGTATTTCATTATTTGTTCTCTTATAATCAATTTAACTTCATAATCGTATAAATAAAAACTGAAATGCCTAAGTGCATCAATAAATAATTTTTTATTTTTTTCATCTTTTCTATAAGGCATTATAATACGATTTGCTGTTTCATTTACTAAACCTTTGATTGAAGCTCCTTCTTTATTGAGTGCAGCATTACATATTTTTTTATATTCTGCATTTTTAAGTTCTTTAACACTATTGTGAAATTCATCAAAATATTTTTCTTTTAACCCTTGTGCTGATATAAGCAATTTTAATTTTTGAGTTATATATTCATCTTTCATAAGTTCACTACCATATATTTCATGCAATTTATTTACATTATTTTTTTTAACTTCAATTGGTCCCCTGTTAATATCACAGAATTTCGTTAATACTTCACAAAATTTATGAGCATCTATTTTTTCTTTCAATGGTAAAATGCCTTTTTTATTTCTAAGTTCCTTAATCATTTCTATTTTATAAAAAATATCAACTTTTTCGTCAATTTCTATTTTTTCGAAGTCAGATAAATCAAACATTATATTTAATAATGTATTAACTTCCAAATCTTTGAAAAACTTAGTTCTTCTACTCTTTCTTGATTTTTCACTTAATAAAATAAATCTTTGTATAAAATCTTCTGAATAATTTGTATTATGAAAAATTTCATAATTATTATCCATTAGTTTATCTAGTTCCCCTGGTTTAATTTCTTTTGCAAACATAACATGAGAAACGAAACCTTTTTCCATATATTTATAGTATATATTTTCTACTCTTTCTTCTAGTGATACTTTTACTTTTCCATTACTCATTTGTCATCCCCCGATTTCATATATTATAACACATTTGTAACATATAAGCAACATTTGCATAAAAAAACATGCTGTGTGCATGTTAATTATTAATAAAAATTATTTTAAAGCAGCGATAATATCGTCTTTTTTCATTGTTGAGTAACCTTTAACTCCAGCTTCTTTAGCCATAGCTTTTAACTCAGTTAATGTTTTTGATGATAAATCTTCTTTAACTTCTTTTTTAACAGTTTCTTTTTTAACAGTTTCTTTTTTTACTTCAGTTTTAACTGTTTCTTTTTTTGCAGCTTTAGGAGCAGCTACTACTTCTCCATTTAAAGCAGCTTTAGCTTTTTCAACTAATGCAGTGAATGCTTTAGGATCAGCTATTGCAATTTCAGATAACATTTTTCTATTAATTTCAATACCTGCTAATGCCATACCATTAATGAATTTAGAATAACTAACTCCATTTTCGCGACATGCTGCATTGATTCTTGTAATCCATAATTTTCTGAAATTTCTTTTATTTTGTCTTCTATCTCTATAAGCATATTGTCCACTATGGAATACTTGCTCTTGAGCTGTTTTATATAATCTATGTTTACTTCCAAAGTACCCTTTTGCTTCTTTTAATACTTTACGTCTTCTATTTTTAGAAACGTTTCCGCCTTTAACTCTTGCCATTACTTAAACCTCCTTAAATAACAGATTTTAATCTGCTAGTTTCTCCTTTACTTAATACTTGTGTTCCTCTTCTTTGACGAACTTGTTTTGCACTGTCTTTTCCAGTTTTGTGGTTACCACCACTAATTTTTGCAACTACACTTCCATTTTTTTTAACTTTTAGAACTTTGCTAGTTGCTTTGTGTGTTTTTTGTTTACATTTTGCCATACTTCAATAATTCCTTTCTACTTTGTTTCCTTTTTTGGTGCAAGTAACATATGCATTTGTCTTCCCTCAAGTTTTGGTGAAGCTTCAATAACTGATACCTCAGCTAATTCTTCTGCAAATCTTAAAAGAACACTTTCTCCTAGCTCAGTACGAGCCATTTCTCTACCTCTAAATCTTATAAACGCCTTAACTTTGTGACCTTTTTCTAAGTAAGCAGAAGCATTTTTCTTACGAGTATTAAAGTCTCCAATATCTATATTCCAAGATAATCTGTACTCTTTAGTCTCTTTGTTTACTTCTCTTTGTTTTTTTAGAGCTTCTTTTTGTTTTTTAGACTTCTCATATTTGAATTTATTATAGTCCATAATTTTAGCTACTGCTGGTGTTGTGTTTTCACTCATAAGCACTAAATCAAGACCTGCAACATTTGATAATGTTAATGCATCTTGTAATTTTTTAATACCCATTTTTTCACCATTAGGTCCAATAACCATCATTTCATGTACTCTAATATGTTCATTAATTTGATTTTCATCTTTTTTTACGTTTCTACCAGGAACGTATCCATACTTGTTCGCTATGTCAAGCACCTCCACTTATTAAATTAAAAAGGCAGAGTCTAAACCCCACCTTAAAAAACATAAAATATTATTTATATTAGTAAATAAATTTAGGTTTTTTACCCATTGCTACTTGCAATAAGGTGGATATAAATCGCTTTCCTTTTTAATAACACACATATTGTACTATAATTATATGTATTTTGTCAATCTTTTTTACTATTTTATATATTTTTATTTTTATAGTCTTTTATTTTTTTGTTACTGCTTCATATACTTTACGATTTGCTCTATAGTATATCTCACTTAAACTTTCTAATTTATCATATGGATTTTCATTTTCTTTAGCAGTATACATATTTTCAAAAATTGTTAGAAGATCTTTGTTGATTCCTATTTCATTTAAATATTCAAAATAATCATACTGCTCTACTAAATCCAACTTATAAAAATCTGATGATCCGTATAATAAATTAATTATCATCATAGTATAACAGTATAAATCACTTTGTTCATTTGCTTCATACTGTGCAACATAAGGATTTACTTTAGCTATGTATTTATTTGGAGCTTTAGATAAACCAGTACAGTAGTAAAGTAAATACTTAGCTGTTATTGGATGATTTTCTTTGATTTTTTGTAAATCTGATGACTTTATTTTTAACTTACATGAATCTAAATCTATAATTTTTATTTTGACATCACTTTCTTCTACGTCTACCATTATATTTCCTTCATGAATGTCATTTAAAAATATATCCACATCTAATTTTTCTCTGATGACTTTTAACCTACTTAATAACTCTCCTATTTTAGAAAGAACTTCTATTTTAAGCTTAACATCTATTTTATTATTATCAAACATTTCTTGAAGACATACTCCATTTGCAAACTCCATTATATAACTACATAATTCATCTTTAATCGCAGTTATTTTTTCAGGATATACAAACTCTTCAATATTTAAACTTTCTTTTAACATTTCTAAAATTGTTAATGTATTTACTTTATCTAAGAAATATTCATCATATTTCAAATTTTGGTCTTTTCTAAAAATTTTTAAAACTTTTGTGATCGAAGATATAACTACTGTATATAAATCTGCTTCCTGATTACTTACTCCTTCATAAATTCTTAATTTCTTTTTGTCCTTGTACTGTTTGTTAGTTAAATTATGTATTTTCATAAAATACTCCTCAATTCGAAAATATACTACCACAAAAATAAAAAAATAGCAAATATGCTACTTTTTATTTTTTATTCTTTCTTTTATATATTTAATAAATTCTTCTATTTCAAGTGTTTTTGTTTCTTGACTACCTAGTAATCTAAATGAAATAGTTTTATTTTCTTTTTCACTATCTCCAAGTATTATCGTAATAGGATTTTTCATAATATTACTTTGTCTAATTCTATAATTCAGCGTTTCTTCACTTTCATCTAGTGATGTTCTTATATCATTATCAAGTAAAATTCCTTCTATTTCTTTAGCATATTCACTGTGATGCTTACTATTTATAGGAACTATATTTGCCTGCACTGGTGATAACCAAAGTGGAAATGCCCCTTTGAAATGTTCAATCATTAAAACAAAGAATCTTTCATATGAACCTAATATCGCTCTGTGAACCATTACTGGAGTTTCTTTTTCACCTTTTTCGTTTATGAAACTTAAGTCAAACCTTTTAGGTGTTGCAAAATCTATTTGTACTGTTGGTATTTGAAGTTCTCTACCCATTGCATCTTTAAACATAAAATCTAATTTAGGTCCGTATAAAGCAGCTTCTCCTTCACATCTTTTAGCATTTAAACCAAGTTCATCTGATACTTCCTGTAAAATACTTTCGCATATATCCCAGTCCTCTTCAGTTCCAATATATTTACTAAAATCACTTGAATCTCTTACTGAAAGTGAAACCCAATTGTTTTCCCATAATCCTACACTTGTATAAAAATCTTTTATAATGCTGCATAAAGCTTTAATTTCTTCTTTTACTTGTTCTCTAGTACAAAATACATGTCCATCTTCTACTGTGATTGCATATACCCTACTCATACCAGATACAGCACCTTGAAGTTCTGCTCTATACTGCTTATCAGATTCCATGTATCTAATTGGTAAGTCTTTATAACTTCTTATTTTTGATGCAAATAGCTGAGTATGATGTGGACACTGAACTGGTTTTAGAACAAACTCGTGACCTTTAGGCGATTGAACTCTAAATAGTTCATCATTAAATTTTGCAGCATGTCCACTTGTTTCAAATAATGAAATATTTGCCAGTGATGGACAACTTACTTTTTCAAAACCATTTTTCTTACAAATTCTTTCAACTTCTTTTTGAAGTTCATCTTTTATAATTACCCCTCTTGGTGTATATAATGGAAGCCCTGGACCTACATATTCTGAATTACAAAATAAATCAAGTTCTTTACCTATTTTTCTGTGATCACGTTCTTTTGCATCTTCTAAAAATGCTAAGTAATCATTTAATCTTTCTTCTGTATCAAAACATATACCATATACTCTTTGTAACATTTTATTGTTTTTATCTGCTTTGAAATACGCTCCAGAACATTTTAATAGTTTGAAATGTTTCAATTCTTTTACTGTGTCAACGTGTGGTCCACGACATAAATCTGTAAATTCTCCTTGAGAATATGCTGTAATTACTTCTGCATCAGTCATTGAATTAATTAATTCCACTTTATATTCGTCGTTCATAAATAATTCTAAAGCTTCAACTCTAGTTAATTCTTTTCTTATTATTCTTTTTCCGTCTTTACTAATTTTTTTCATTTCTCTTTCAATTTTAGCAAAGTCTTCTTCAGTAATTACTCCTCCATTTAAATCCATGTCATAGTAAAATCCTTCTTCAATTACAGGTCCTACCCAAAATTTTGCTTCTGGATATATTCTTTTTACTGCTTGTGCTAGTAAATGAGCACAACTGTGATTAATTACACTTAATTTCTCATCTTCTTTTATGTTTATCATTTTCAATTTCTCCTTTTTCAAAATAAACTATCATATGTTTTATTCTTTCTTTATCTACACTTACCTCTTTTAAATATTCTTTAGTTCTATTTACTTGTTCAAAATATTTTTCACCAAACTGATTTTCATTTAAATGTGAGGTTCTTATTAAACTAAGCACCCTAGGATTAACATATATTCTTTTTTCATTAAAATCATCTTCTACTTCAATAAAAATATTACTCTGATAATTTTCTTTTTTTTCTTTAATCTTTTCTTCGTCTACTTCTATTAAATGCGGAAAATTCTCAATATCTTTATGTGTGATGACTTCTAGTTTAGGCATATCTTTATACGATTTTTTATACGTTTCTTTTAAAAAATCTTTTATTTTTTTTGCTTCCATTTTTCCTCCTAAAATAAAAACCACATACTTGCTAGGAGCAAATATGCGGTACCATCCTAATTTTTTCTTAATTTGTATAACGGCATTACCCGAAATTTATTAATTCTCTCAAAAAGTAGTAACAATTGTTTAATTTATTAGCTTACACCTACCGCTAACTCTCTATTAAATTAACTTCAATTATCTTGTCTTTTTTCCCTGATTTCCCTTTAATTATATCACTAGTAAATAATTTTTTCAATATCATTATTCAAAAAGTGATAAACCTTTGTTATAATTAATATGTTAGAAAGGGTTTATCTATGAACAAAACTATAATGTGTATTGATTTAAAAAGTTTTTTTGCATCATGTGAATGTGTTGACAAAGGTTTAGACCCTTATACTACTCCACTAGTTGTTGCTAGCTCTTCTCAGGGTCCTGGCGCAATAACATTAGCTATTACTCCTTATTTAAAATCCAAGGGTATTAAATCTAGATCAAGATTATTTGAAATTCCTCCCTATATTAAATATACTATCGTTCCACCAAGAATGGGATTGTACCGAAATTTCAGTCAAAAAGTAATTGATGTATATCTTGAGTTTGTTTCTATTGATGACCTGCATGCTTACTCGATAGATGAATGTTTTTTAGATTTGACTAATTATATGAAACTATATAAAAAAAGTGATTTAGAACTAGCTAAATGCATTCTAGATAGAATAAAAATCAAAACTGGTCTTACTGCTTCTTGCGGCATTGGTTCTAATCCTTTCTTTGCTAAAGTTGCTATGGATACTGAAGCTAAAAATAACAAACATTCAATAGCTAAATGGGATTATGAAAATTACAAAAAACATTTACATAAAATTAATAAGTTAACAAATATTTGGGGACTTGGACCTAAATTCGAAAAAAAATTAAATAACTATGGCATTTTTACTGTGAAAGAATTTATGGAAAGTGATAAAGCTACACTAAAAAACAAATTCGGATTAGTAGCAAGTGAATTACATGATTATTTAAATGGACATGATAATAGAACTATTAAAAGTATGAAGGAATCTGTAGCAGTAGATAAATCATATTCATTATCTCAAACTTTTTTTACTGATTATGACTATGATAATTCTAAAATAATTATAAATGAACTTTCTGAAGTTTTAGCACAAAAACTTAGAAAAAATTCGAAAGAAACTACAACAATTAATTTAAAAGTTTCTTATTCTAGAGAAATCAATAAATCTTTTAATAAGTCTATTTCTCTTCTTCATCCTACTGATAATTACGATTTGATTAAAGAAACTGCTATTTTAATTTTTGAACAGTTATATGAAGATTATCCAATCAGAAAAATTGAATTACATCTTTATAATTTAACAGAAAAGCTCGGAACTCAGTTAAATTTATTTGAAAATAAAGAAGTTATTTTAGAAAAGAACAATATCAATTCTACATTAGATAATATCAGAAATAAATATGGAACTAACGTTATAAACAGAGCTTCTTCTTTACTTGATGGTAGTAATATAAAAAATTATAATCAAAAACATGAACAAAAAAAATTAGAACCTAAAGTTAAGTTCTAATTTTTTTATGCATTAGATATTTTTGTTGTATATCCTTTTGTCTCATAATAATTTTTTATTTCTGTATATGTAGTTGGAAAACTTCCAGAATATTCTAAATCTAAAGTTTCTTTTTCAAGAGAAACTTCTAAAATAACTTCTTTTTTCTCGTCATCAAATGAAATTTCACCAGTTAATCCATCAAATGTGTTATCGTTATTTGTAGTAATTTCTTCTTTTACTTTAGTATATTCTTCATCGCTAGTAAATGTATAAACATAAGTTCTAGATGCAACTCCTATGAATAAGTTTCCATTTCCTATTGCAAATTTATCCGTCATAACTTTTGAAGCGTCATAGTTATCATCTGCTGATGATGCTGTACTAGCTTCTAAGTAGGCATATACTTTTTCCGGTGTTACAACTAGTGTAACAGTTTCTTTTCCAACATTTCCTGCTTCATCTGTTATTGTAATAACAACGTCATAAGTTCCAGATGTAGTACTTAAATATTCTGTTACTTTTGCTTCATCTTCAAAAGCGTATGTACAATTTTCTTTGCTACAACTAATTACAAAATCTTCTGCTGATATTTCACTTGCAGTTATAACAGTTAGCTTTTGCGTTTCAACTGTTGGTAATTCTTTATCAACAACAATTATTTTTCCTGTGTATTCATTTGCACCACAAGTAATTTTATATTGATATTCTCCTGCAACTGTAACATCTACATCATCAACATTAAGAAGACAATTAGCCGCTACTTCTGTATTAAACTGAGCATACTCTGTCAAATCTGTTGGTAGTTCACCATTTTTATTCATTGTTAATTCTTTAGTTATTAATCCTGCTGAAGTGCCTGCATTTTGTGTTCCTAAATTAAGATAGTAATATACACCAAAACCAACACATCCAATTAACATTAATATTAATACAACAAATAAAACTTTATTTAAAGGATTTTTCTTTTTTCCTCCGCTAGTCATAGATGGTGATATTGGTTGAACCGACGCTAAATTTGGCTCAACTGCTACATTATCAACATTGTCCATTTTTCTAACATTCATGTAATCATTATCTATTGGGTCACCAATTCTACCTAGTACTCTCGGATCTAAATTATTTGAATTATTTTGCCCTAATGCACTATTAGGCATCACTGGAGCAGGCTCTACTGCTTGAACTGGTGCACTTTGCAT
>CAYJFJ010000007.1:26333-52060 GCA_964369845.1 uncultured Muribaculaceae bacterium
CAGGCTCTACTGCTTGAACTGGTGCACTTTGCATTACTGGCGCAGGCTCTACTGCTTGAAAGCTACTAAAATCCCCTACATTATTTGGTTCTATATTTATTGTTCCACTTTGTGGAATTTGTCCTAAGTTATTAGGATTCTCTTCATTATTCACACTTATTCCCTCGTTTCCTATCATAATCATTATATATTAAATATTGAATTATTTCAATATTTAATAAGTTTTTTACAAAAAAAAAGCTTTCGCTTTTTTAGTTGTGTTTAACTCTATCTTTAACTTCTGCTTGTTTGGCATTATTAAATCTATCTACTGTTCCTACTAAGTAACCAGTAATTCTACGAATACTTTCGAATCCTACACCTTCTCCTACTTGTTTTTTAGAAACATTTTCATTTTCTTTAATTTTTTCCATAATTTTATTCCTTTCCTTCTAATTTTCTTAATTTATCTACTGAAACTGCCTCTCCTGCTCTTCTTCCACATCTAGGACATACATCTTTAATTATTCCTACATAACCACATACTGGGTCCCTATCAACAGGATGATTAATAGCTCCGTAACCTATATTACTTTTTCTCATTAATCTTACTATACTTTCAAATGCATCTAAATTATCGCTTGGATCTCCATCTACTTCTATATAACTTATGTGTCCAGCATTTGTAAATTCATGAAATTTACCTTCAATTCGAAGTTTTTCTGCAAATGATATTTTTTGATATACTGGTACATGAAACGAATTTGTGTAATAATCTCTATCAGTTACACCTTTTATCTTACCATATACTGCTTTATCTATATTAATAAATCTTCCAGACAAGCCTTCTGCTGGAGTCGCTAAACAAGTGAAATTTAAATTGTGTTTTTCAGCATACATATCACATCTTTCACGCATATGCTTGATGATTTCTACACCAAGTTTTTCCGCTGCTTTACTTTCACCGTGGTGCTCACCTATTAATGCTTTTAAACACTCTGCTAAACCTATAAATCCAATTGATAATGAACCATGTTTTAAAACTTTTTTCACTTTATCATGAGGTTTTAACTTATCAGAATCTATCCATATTCCTTGGCCCATTAAAAACGGAAAATTGTACACTCTTTTTTGACCTTGGATTTCATAACGCTCTAATAATTGATCTTTAATTAAATCCATTATATTATCTAACTCTTCATAAAAACCAACCATATCTGCTTTTGCGTTACCTAATGCAATACCATGTTTAATTCCCAGTCTTGGTAAATTAAGTGAAGTAAATGAAACATTTCCTCTTCCTGGAGTTATAACTTTATCATTATCTACAACATTTCCTAAAACCCTAGTTCTACATCCCATGTAACCTACTTCTGTTTTATAATCATCTGGTTTATATGATGTTATATTAAATGTACTATCTATAAATGACCAGTTAGGAAATAATCTTTTAGCAGATACTCTTAAACTGAGTTTGAATAAGTCGTAATTTTTTTCTCCTTCATTATAATTTATACCTTCTTTAACTTTGAATATAGAAATTGGAAATATAGGAGTTTCACCATTACCTAAACCTGCTTCTAAAGCTAGTAAATAATTTCTAACAACCATTCTTCCTTCACTAGATGTATCAGTTCCGAAATTTATTGATGAAAATGGAACTTGAGCTCCTGCTCTTGAATGCATTGTATTTAAATTGTGAATAAATGCTTCCATTGCTTGATATGTTTTTCTCTCAGTTTTTTTCATAGCCTTTTCTAAAGACATTGTAAATATTCTTTCTAGAACTTCATTATCTTTATAATATTTTTCGAAATATGTTGCATCGATATCTATTGTAGTTAATCTCAAAATATCTTTTTCTAAGCCACTCATTGCTACAAATTCAGTAAATCCTTCTAAATCTAAGTAATCAATTATTAAATCTTTTAACATTTTTTTGAAAGTTTTCAAAACTCCTGGCGCTAAGTAGTAATCAAATGCTGGTATTGATTGTCCTCCATGTTGATCATTTTGATTTGATTGAATTGCAATTGCAGCTAGCGCTGAATAACTTATAATATCTTTCGGTTCTCTTAAATGTCCATGTCCAGTTGAAAAACCGTTTTTAAATAACTTTTCTAAATCTATTTGATTACAAGTAGTAGTTCCCATTGCTAAGAAATCCATATCATGAATATGTATTTCACCTAAGTCATGAGAATCTGAAAATTTCTTTTTCATTAAATAGTCTTTTGCAAATTCTTTAGTTACTGTTGCTCCAAACTGGAGCATTGTTCCCATTGCTGTATCTCCATCTACATTTGCATTTTCTCTTTTTGAGTCATTTTCAGAAGCTGATTTTAAACCTAAATTTTCTAAACTCTTTAAAAATTTATGAGCTTTTTTGTCATGTAAGAAATTTTCTCTTGATTTCGTTCTGTTTTCTCTATATTTAGAATATGATTCTAAAACATCATAATATTTATCTTTCTTTAAAATATTTTCAATTATATCTTGAATTTCTTCAATTTTAATTTTATCTTTTTCAGAATAATCTTTGTTTATAATTTTTATAACATCTTGATATACTTTTTGAATATCTTTAGATGTATATTTTCTTACATCTTCATCTTCATCTTCTGCTAAGTCAGCGTTAACATTATCAAACCCTTTTTTTATTGCTAGAGCTATTTTTGTTCCATTAAAATTTACTTTTGTTCCATTTCTTTTAATAACTGTTAACTCTTCTGTTATATCTTTAATTTCCGTTTTCATTTTATTACCTCTCTACAATAATATTTTAAATCTTTTTCATTGATAAAGGAAGTGTTTTTTTAACATTTTACATTTTTGCATTTTTTCAAAAAAACGATTTTTCTAGTTTTTTATTTTTTTGTATTTCGATATATTCCTCGTAATTACTGCGTTTTTTTAAAAAATTAAAAAAATAAAATGTTTACTTTTTTTAATTTGTTCGATTTTCACATATTTTACATTTTTCTCTTTTCATAAATTTTACACTACTTATTTTTTGTATTTTATAAGTAACATTTTGTTCGTGTTTTTTTTATTTTTTAACTTATATTTAATTTTGCTTGCTTATTTTCTAATTAATTAATATAATTATATCGAGGTGAACAAATATGTTTGAAAATAAAAAAATACATTTAATAGGAATTGGTGGTATTAGCATGAGCGGAATTGCAAAAATGTTAGTTAATTTTGGCGCTACTGTCACAGGCAGTAACACTGGTTCAAACGAAGCTACTGATTTACTTATTAATGATGGTATAACTGTTTATTATGAACATGACGAAAAATATATAACAAACCAAGACATAGTAGTATATACGGCTGCTATTTCTGATGATAATCCTGAATTAGTTAAAGCTAGAAAACTAAATATTCCTACTGTAGAAAGAGCGGAATTTTTAGGAGAAATTTCTAAAATATATGAAAACTGCATATGTATATCAGGAACACATGGTAAAAGTACTACTACTGGTTTAACTTCAATGGTCTTTTTAGAAGCTGGATTAAACCCTACTATACAAATTGGAGCTATGTTACCTGAAATTGGTGGTAACATTAAACTTGGTAATGAAAAGCACTTGATTATGGAAGCTTGTGAATATGTAGATTCTTTTTTACATTTTCATCCTACTGCTATAATAATTACTAATATAGATAATGATCATTTAGATTACTTTAAGAATTTAGATAATATAAAAGCTTCTTTTCTTAAATACTCTAACAATTTACCAGAAAACGGAATTTTAGTTATTAATGCTGATGATGAAAATTCTTTATATTTAAAAAATGTTGATAGAAAAGTATTAACTTATGGAATAAATAATGAAGCTAGCTTTAATGCAAAAAATATTTCATTTAATTCAAATGGTTGCGCTAGTTATGATATTTATCAAAATGGTAACTTTATTACAAACATAAACTTAAGTATACCTGGCAAGCATAATGTATATAACTCTTTAGCAGTATTTACTCTTGCAACTAATTATATTAAAAATATTGAAGTAATTAAAAATGGAATTGAAAAATACCATGGAGTTGGTAGAAGATTTGAGTTTATAGGAAATTATAATGAAGCTATGATATATGATGATTATGCTCACCATCCAACTGAAATTAAAACTACTTTAAATTCTGTTAGTAATAAAAAACATAATACTTGCTGGGCTGTATTTCAAGCACATACATATTCCAGAACTTTTGAGCATTTAAATGAATTTGCTGAAGAACTTAGTAAATTTGATAACATAATAATTGCTCCGATATATGCTGCTCGTGAAGAAAATATTTGGGGAGTTTCTGAAGAAGAGTTAGTTAATTTGATTAAAAAACATAATAAAAATGTTATTTACATAGATTCATTTGACGCTATAGTAGATTACCTAAAAGATAAAGTGGCAAAAGATGACATCGTTTTAACAGTAGGTGCTGGACCTGTTAACGAAGTTGCTGTTAAACTTAAAAATTCTTAATAAAAAAACGTATGATTTAATTATCATACGTTTTTATTTGTTTCATAAAATTTATTTATTATTTCAATGTACTCTTCTTTTGATTTAGAATGCACTATTTTACTTTTAACTTCTTTTGTATTTGGCATTCCTTTCAAATAATACATTAAGATTGTTCTGAGCTCTAACGTAGCTTCTTTTTCACATTTATCTTCATATAATGACATCATATGCTTTTTCATCATTGAAATTTTTTCTTCAAATGATACTTCTTTAGGAACCATTCCTTCATTTAAATAATCAACACATTCTTTTAAAAGCCATGGATTACCTAAAATACCTCTACCTATCATTACTCCATCGCATCCAGTTTCTTCTAGCATCCTTTTAGCATCATAACACGATAAAATATCACCATTTCCAATAACTGGAATTGAAACACTTTCTTTAACTGCTTTAATAACGTCCCAGTTTGCTTTTCCAGAGTATCCTTGTGCTCTTGTTCTTCCGTGAACAGAAATGGCGCTAGCACCCGCTTTTTCACAAATTTTCGCTATTTCCGGAGCATTTATTGATTTTTCATCCCATCCACTTCTTATTTTAACTGTAACAGGTACTGTCGAAGCTTCAACTACAGCTTTTACTATTTCATAAACTTTCTCCGGACTTTTCATAAGTGCACTACCAGCTTGAGCTCTTACTGCAACTTTTGGAACTGGACACCCCATATTTATATCTATAATATCTGGTTTTTGTTTTTCTAAAATTGTTTTTGTAGCCGCTACAAACGATTCTTTATCAGAACCGAAAATTTGCTGTGATATCGGTCTTTCCATTTCATCCATTTTTAATAAATCTAGTGTCTTTTCATTATCATACATTACTGCTTTGTCTGATACCATTTCTGCAACTATTAAACCAGCACCCATTTCTTTACAAATTTTTCTATAAGATGTATTAGTAATACCTGCCATAGGCGCTACCACTACATTATTTTTTATTAAAACATTACCTATTTTTAATTCCATTTTCTGCTCCATTCTATTTCAAAATAAAATGTAACTTATAAGTTACATTTGCCCATATTCTATATTAATCAAAATATTAAATTTATTTTTGATTATCTCTAAAGTATTTTCTTCAATATCTTCACTAAAACACACTTCACCATCATAAACAGTTTGTGTAACTATACGTGGGTTACCTAAAACTTTTTCATTTTCATCTATTTGAGTTATAAAATAATATTCTTTTTCTTCGTGTATCAACTTTTCAACAACAACAAAATTTTGTTTTGCATATTTTATAATTTCACTTATTTCAAAATTCATATTAGTAACCTCTTTCATGACTTTTAGATTCTTCTAAATTTAGATCATCAATAGGTTTGTTATTAAAAAAATTCGATAACTTTTCTTTCATACCTGTCATTTTTTTAGCAGTTTTTTCAACTTTCTCAGGATTTTTTCTTACTTTTTGTGATTGTATTATATATAATTCACTAAAAAGTTTTTCTAATTTTACTTTTGTTGCTTCATTTCCCTCAACATTATATTTTTCACCATTGTTTTCGACCACAAAATTTGTTTTGTCATCCAAATTTTTCCCCTCATATATAACTTCAGTTATCTCATGTGAGATTTCTTCTAAGGATCTTTTTTTACTTTTATTTTTGTAACTTTCTTTTAGAGCATTAATTAAAATTTTAAGATTTTTCTCTGTTAAATCATTACCCTTAACCACTATTGTTTTTTCTTCGAAATCGATACTTATATCTCTTGCATCATTAACCTGTGAACCCATTCTTATTTCTTCTTGAATCAATTCATTTATTTCTTTCGTACTCCAAAAAGTTTTTTCTTGAGTTTGGTTTTTTTTGACTTCCAAATTTTCTTTCGCGTTCTCTAATTTATTTAATCTATTATCTAAGTAACTTAGTACCGTTTGTGGCATCTTTTTTTCTTCATCTAAAGAATCAGCTTGTAAATACGATTTAACTTTATCAATTCTCAATTCTAGTTTTTCTACTTTGTTTTTATGATATTCAGCATCCATTTTTATTAACCAGTTTTTTGCATTATTTATACCAGAACTGATATTGTCAGAAGTTCTAGCGGATACATCATTAATATTTGTTTTTACATTAACAGCCACTTCTGACACTACTTTTCCAACTTTTTCAAAGAAAACAGGGATTTTTTTCATACCTTTTTTTGATGCTGTTTTAAGATGTTCTTTTCTAAGCAAGAACTTCACTTTGGCTTCTTCTTGTTTTACAACTTTTTGCTTTGTATATTCACTTATCATATTTTCCTCCAGTTAATCTTTTATTAAATCTGTAAGTATTTTTGTTATTTCCTTTATTACCGATTGGTCCGTAATGTTTTTCAGTTCCACTTCATCTTCTTTTTCAACATATTCTGATGCATATACTAATACATCTCCGTTTGCATCTTCTTCATTTTCTGTGTATATAAGATACTCTTTATTTGTAGATTCTAAATTAACGAAATGTATAATTTCTATTTCTTTTTCATCACCATTATTATCTGTTATTTTCAATATTTTTGTTTCTTCTTCATTAACTACTTCGTTCATATGCTCTCCTATTTATATATTTTATCATAGGTTCTTTATTTTTTCAATTTAAAAAACAGAAATTTATACATTTCTATTTTCTAACAATTTTTTTTCAATTTTCTCTAAAATTTCAGGTGAATCAACATTATATGTTCTACCTACTCCATTTTCAATTATGAATTCTTGGCAAATCATTTTGTTTATTTCATCTTTTTTATCATCTAAAATTGGACCAATCAAGTAATTTTTACCATCAATACTCAATTCTTCCAAGACATAAAATTTTATTCCTTCATTTATTTCTACTATTTTATCTTTCATCGTGACATACCACCCATCAAATCCCTTAAAGAAACCCATGCTTGTGCAGCTCCATCTTCAGCGCGAACTACATTAGCAACCATATTATCTAATGGAACTCCGTACTGTTCTGCTAATTCAGATGCAGATGCTCCTGATTCCCTAACAATATCTAATAATGTTCCATTATCATCGAAAATTCTAATTTCAGAAATTGTCGATGCATCTGCATTTATATATTCACCCATCAAATTTTCGGTGTTTATTCCTTTGAACGCATCACTAGCAACATCATTTCCGTGTTCTAGATTCGCACCATCTAAATCTCCACCTATTTCGAAATCGAAAGGAGTTTCATTTTCAAGTGATGACATATCATTAGAAGTTCCCTCTAAAATATTATTATCTCCAAGTGATTCAGGCACTGAACCGTTCTCTGAACCTAAAAAATCTGATGAAGTTGTATTTTCAGTACCCACAACATTTGTATCTGATTCTAAAACTGAGGAATTATTATCAATTCCTAGCGAACCTTCCGGATTAACAAAATTAGATATAGCTTCTGTTAAGCTTAGTGCAGTTAGTGTTATCATTGATGTATTAAGCATTTTGCTAATATCATCTAAACCTTGTTCAGAATTAAAATATTGTTTGATTTTAGCTATTTTAGACAATTCTTCAGGAGTTGGCAAACTAACATCCGTTATTACATTTTCTCCTGATAATCTTTGCTCTTTCAATTTATCTTTCTTGACTTTTATTTTTCTTTCAATAAAATGTGCTCCCAGCATATACCCCGTTTTAATAAAAGCTCCTGCTCCAGGCATAGAAGTAGCCAAAAAGTGAACACCAGTTCCAACTGCTACTCCACTTAATATAGCAGCAATCGTACTTTTTCTAATTTTCTTATCTGTTTTGATTTTTTTCGGTTGAATTTTGATTCTTTTTTGATCCGGTTCTCTTATTGCTAAATATTCCTTTTTATCTTTTGAATCAGTAGGATTCTTAATTACCTCTTCTACTGCTTTAAGTTCATCTTTTTTTGAATTAGAATCTATATTTTCTTTTTGAATTATTTCTTCTTTTTTAATTGAGTTATACTTTTCATGATAGAAATCTTTTAAATAACTTACGTAATCTAAATCACTTTCTCCATAACCTCTTTCTCTTGCTCCAAAGTTATCACTCTTATAATCTGGTTGTGCATTTTCAATTAACACTTTTTTATTTTCTTCGACTTTAGAATCTTGACTTTTACTTAAAATTTTATCGATTTTTATACTTAAGTCAGACGAATATTCTATATTGCTTTCGTTAATTATACTACCATTTCTTATTACCAATCCTTTTGGTAAATCTAGTTTCATATCTTTTGATAATTGAATAATTTGCTTTTCATCGTCAAAACTTATTGATGTTATATCGTTGTTTTGTGCAATATATTGTTTCAATTCATCATAATTTTTATTTTTTGAATATTCTATATGGAAGTTTCTTTTCTCAAAAATTTCATTACTATTATTTACAATAGTTTTACCTTCCATAGAAAATCCCTCTGGTAACTTTATATTATTTAAAAATTCATAATTAGTAATAATGGTGTTACCTATTATATCTCCTTCTTTATGATAAAATTTAATACCAGGGTTTTTTTCTATTAACATTTCAATAAAATCTTCGCTTGTTTTATAACTTCTGTTGTTAATTCTATTTTTCTCATTTTCAACAGTTGTAACTGCAACATTTATTGCTGGAGAAATTATATTTTCAAATATGTCCATACTATAATTTTTAACTTTATTTATTTCGTTAAATTTAGCATAAATTTTTCTTCTAGAAACATCATAATTTTCATATTTTCCAACAAAATAAGTAGCTCTTTCTAATGAATTTTTATTCATTAGATTTTTTACTGTATTATAATTTTTATCAAAATCTATATCTTTTTTATGTTTTGCTACTATTAAATCAAAATTTTCACTATTTAAATTAACAATATCATTAATTCCGAAATATACTAATGCTTCTATAATACTACTGAAGTTTTCAATACTCATATTTTTTCACCAACCTTCCTTAATTGTTTTCTTGGATGTTTTTTTCAAATATATTTAGTAAACTATTCATTTTGTTTTCATCCCTCAAAATATAATATTCATCATCATAAAATTCTATAATCTCAAAATTATCTGTTGGTTCTTCTTCTTCATTAATTTGATTAACTAGAAAATACATTTTTCCTTCGTTTATTTTATCTAATATAATATATTGTTTTTCATTATATTCTATTACATCGTCAATATCAAACATATTTTACCCTCTTTCATGAATAATTATATCAAAATAATTAATCGTTTACAAGTTTTATGAAACTCAAATAATTTCTCCATCTAAACTGAAAGTTTTTGTGTTAGTTATTTTAACACTTATTATTTTACCTATATAATCTAATGCTCCTTCAACATTTACAAGTTTCATTGTATCAGTATATCCGTATGCTTTAGTTTTATCTTTTTCACTTACTCCCATAACTAACACTGAAACAGTTTTATCTAAATATTTCTTGTTGTTTTCATTTGAAAAACTATTAATTAACTTATTTAATTTTTGTAATCTTTCATTTTTTATAGTTTCCGGAGTATCATCTTCCATTTTAGCTGCTACTGTACCTTCTCTTGGTGAGTAGATAAATGTAAATGCTCCATCAAATTTACAATATTCTACTAAACTTAGCGTTTCATTAAAATCTTCTTCAGTCTCAGCCGGAAAACCTACTATAATATCAGTAGTAATAGCCGCGTTTGGTATTGCTTTTTTTATTTTATCAAATAAAATTATATATTCTTCTCGTGTATTTTTACGATTCATTTTCTTTAAAATTTTATTGCTTCCTGATTGCATTGGTAAATGAACAAAAGGCATTATGTTACCATATTTTTTTATTACTTCAATTGTCTTATCACTAAAATTCCAAGGATTACTTGTAACAAATCTTATTCTTGGAATACCTGTTTTAGCAACATCTTCTAGTAAATCATTAAATTTATATTCATTATCAAAATCATTTCCGTATGAATTTACATTTTGACCAAGTAAAGTTATTTCTTGGTAACCCTCTTTAATTAATTTATTTACTTCTTCTATTACTTCTTCTTTTTTTCTTGATCTTTCTCTTCCTCTTGCAAAAGGAACTATACAGTATGTACAAAAATTATCACATCCAAAAGTTATATTAACCCATGCACATATTTTTGAATCTCTATCATAATTTATATTATCTTTAACTTCTTCTGAATTAGAATGAACTTCTATACTTTGCTTTCCTGTTTTATTAATTATAAATTTAGGCAAGTCATCTAAATTATGTGTTCCTATTACAATATCAATGTATTTATGTTTTTCTTCAACAGTATCTACTTCACCTCTTACTTGCATTAAACATCCTGCTAAACATATTATAAGATCGGGTTTTGTAGTCATTTTTAAGTGTTTAGATCTTGATAAAAATCCAAATAATTTATCTTTGGCATTTTCTCTAATTGCACAAGTATTTAAAATTACAACATCTGATTCTTCTAAGTTTTCAGTTTCTTCGTAACCAAGAGCTTTTAAATAATATTTTATTTGCTCTGAATCATGGACATTCATTTGGCAACCATATGTACGAATAAAGAATTTTTTATTCGAAACTATTTTAGAATAATTCTCTTCTAACTTTTTATATTTTATATCAACTTTAGTTCTGTCTTTTGCTAAACTAAACTCTGGTTTTTTCATATACACCAACTTCTTTCTATGCCTTATTATTCTATCATATTTTGCCATCTTTAACAAATAAAAAAGATTATCTTACTCTCTCATAATCTTTAATATAATTTTCTTCTAGATTAGATTTAGGTATCTTTAAATTAATCATAAATTCTATAATACTTTCTTTTTCGTTTTGATCAGTTACTTCAAAGACTATTTTATCTTTTTCTTTAAATACATAATACTCATTTTTTAACAGTTGATATGAAACTGCAATTTTAAAATTTTCTTTATAAAAACCAAAATTAATTATTGAGTCAGATATAGACATATAAAATTCATTTATAAGACCTAGTGCAAAAATACTTTCAAATGTATATTTGTACTTCTCTACAAATTCTACTAATTCTTTCCACTTTTCAGTATGGTGATACATAAGTGATCTATGAACATCATCTTCTAAATAAGCATTATTTACAAATAAAATTAATTTTTCCTTGATCATCAGATATAAAACTAATTCATATTCTACTTTTTCACCAACATTTTCCATATATCCATTGTAAAGATGCATCATTTCCTCATCTGTTATGTCTAGAATTTGTTTTACTTCTATTAAACCATTTTGAGTAGAATAAATGACTTCATCACTTAGTTCTAATGCAGTTGCATCAGCAAAATATACTACCAAAACATTATCTACTGTTTCTATGACAATATTTTGATTTATTTCTTTTTCTATTTTACTCACAACATCTGCTAGCTGCATATTTTTTTCATATTCTAGTTTAATAATATCTTTAATTTTATAACAGTCAATATTTTTTTCACTTCTTAGTATATCTTCATATATATCTTGAATATCTGATTTAAATCTCATAACTTCTCATTTACCTTAACTATATTTTCAATCTTATATAACTTTGATTTTCTTTATCATCAAAATTTATAATTTTTTTTTGCAAATTATTAATATATTGTTCACAATTTTGCACTAAATTATTTGCTAACAAAACAACTTGGTTGTTAGCATCATAAAAATCAACAAAATGTTTTATACAATTTTGGGGATTTGTATAGTTATAGAAAATACCTAAATAAGCAGGACCTCCCTTAACATAAAATCCAGTAGTTGTAGTTTTTAATGTAAAAGATTGAAATGCATTTTGGTATTTTGAAGATTCTTTTTGAATAGTAGACCATAAACTATAATTTGCAGAAACTATACTTTTGAACATTTCTGGTTCTATCGATTCTGGAGCATTATTTAAAAATAAAAATAATAAATCATTATGCATTAGAGCAATGCTATCTTGTGATATAACCAAATCATTTTTATAATCCGGAATTATCAGCTCTCTATGTGCAATATTTTGCTCTAGAACAGACTGCATAACGCTTTTATGACTTTCTGTATCAAAAATTATTTGTAAATATCCATTAAAGCACTCAAAATGTATGTACAAACCTGTATAAAAATCATTTACATAACTTTTTATATTTTCTAAGAGTGCGTCATAAATTTTAAATTTTTCATTTTCATAATATAGTAATTTCTCATAATTAATTTCCCTTGATGGATTACTACTAGTTTTATCTTTTATTAGATTTATAAAGGTTTCTTCATTCATATTTACCTCGTCTAGTTTTATAATAACACATTTTTTAATAAAAATAAAAAGAAACGTGCTGTAAAGTTTCTTTTTATGTGAAAACAATAGTATTGGTATTGATTGGGTTGATTTGGGTAAGATATATTTGTGTGAATTATTTGGTAGGATAAAAAAATTATACCAATACTTTTTGCTTTCGAGACTGTATTTTATACTAAATAAAATATATTTCAACACTTTCGACAAATGTTGTCAAAATATGCCAAAAAAAAGAAATGAAGTTAATCATTTCTATTTATCAATTGTAATTTTTTCAATACCACCCATATAAGGTCTTAACGCTTCTGGAATATTAATTGAGCCATCTTCATTATAATTATTTTCGATGAAACCAATTAATCCTCTCGGTGTTGCTAGTACAGTATTATTTAATGTATGTACATAGTATGTACCATTTTCTCCTTTAGTTCTAATTCCAAGTCTTCTTGCTTGTGCATCTCCTAAAGTTGAACATGAACCTACTTCAAAATATTTTTGTTGTCTAGGACTCCAAGCTTCTATATCCACTGATTTTACTTTAAGATCTGCTAAATCACCTGAACAACATTCTAATGTTCTAACTGGAACATCTAAACTTCTAAAGAAATCAACTGTTAACTTCCACATTTTATTGTACCACTGCATTGAATCTTCTGGTTTACAAAGTACTACCATTTCTTGTTTTTCGAATTGATGAACTCTATATATTCCTCTTTCTTCAATTCCATGTGCTCCAACTTCTTTTCTAAAGCATGGTGAGTAACTAGTTAAATTTATAGGTAACGAATCTTCTTTTACTATTTGATCTTTATATTTACCAATCATAGAGTGCTCACTAGTTCCGATTAAAAATAAATCTTCTCCTTCAATTTTGTACATCATTGCATCCATTTCAGCAAAACTCATTACTCCTGTTACTACATCTGATCTAATCATAAATGGTGGAATACAGTAAGTAAACCCACTATCTATCATAAAATCTCTAGCATAAGATAACATTGCAGAGTGAAGTCTTGCAATTGGCCCCATCAAATAGTAAAAACCATTTCCACTAGTTCTTCCTGCCGATTCTTTATCTAAACCTGAAAGTCTTTCTATTATTTCTGCATGATATGGGATTTCAAAACTTGGAACTACAGGCTCTCCATATTTTTCAAGTTCTACATTTTCTTCATCACTTTTACCAATTGGTACAGTTACATCCATAATATTAGGTATAACCATCATAATATCTTTGATTTCAGCTAAAAGTTTTTCTTCTTCTTTTTCTAAAGATAAAATATTTTCTCCATAAGTACTTACTTTAGCTTTAATTTCTTCTGCTTTTTCCTTATCTCCACTTCTTATCAAAGAACCTATTTCTGAACTTAACTTATTTTTCTCATTTCTAAGTTCATCTGCATTAGTTTTAATTTTTCTATATTCTATATCTAAATTATAAACTTTATCTACTAATTCCAATTTATCTTCTTGAAATTTGTTTTTAATATTTTCTTTTACTAATTCTTTATTTTCTCTTATTAAAGTAATATCTATCATATAAATTCTCCTCTCTTAATATTATAAAACTTTATTAGCTTTTAAGCAAGTTTTCATAATTATTTAAATGAAAAAACTAACATTTTTGCTAGTTTTTATTTTTTAAAGGCATCAAATGCCACTAATTTTAATATTAAAGCTATTACTCCAACATTTATAAGCATTACTACAAGGTCTCCACCTTGATCTGGAAACACACTATGAACAGCTTCACTATAACCTTGATAAAAATTAACTATAGCTTCCCATATACCATAAAAAAATTCTTGAATACTAGTTAACATCGTTTAAATCAACACCTTCCGTTAATATTAGTTCACTAAATTGTTCTTTAAAAACTTCAATATCCTTTAATTTACTATCTTCATAAACATTTTTAGCATTGTATATTGCTTTATAAAAATGTTTTATTTTAACTTCTTTTTCATTATCAAATAGTGCATACGTTAACGCATTTGATATAATTGTGAAACATATATCAGGATATCTACTTGATATTTCATATACTCTTTTATACTCGTCTGTCATTTCTACAATAAACTTCATTATTTTTTCTGTTATAAATGGTGAATATATTATTTTTACTCCAACTTTTTTTTCAAATTTAGGTAATGAACCCATTAATATTTTAACAGTTGTTTCTTGATCAGCTTCTTTTATATCGATTTTTTGAAATCTTCTTAAAAATGCTCTATCTCTTAAAATATATTGTTCATATTCATCAGTAGTTGTAGCTCCAATCATTTTGATTGTTCCTCTATCAAGTCCTGCTTTAAGCATATTTGCAAAGTCAAGTCCACCATCTTTATTAATTAATAAATGTGTCTCATCAATAAATATAATCGTTTTACTTTTATAAGCAAGTTCTCTTACTAACATGTCCATTCTGTTCTCCATTTGACCTTCACTCATTGTCGAACCTATTAAACTTGTTATATTTATTTTAATTATTTCATAATCTTTAAGCGCATCTGGAACTAGTCCTTTTTGAATTCTATAAGCAACTCCTTCTACAATGGCAGTTTTACCTATACCAGGTTTCCCTACTAAAAGTGCACTTTTTTCTGGAGTTAAAAGAGTTAATATACATTCTTTTATCTCTTGCTCTCTACCTATTGCTGGATCAGTTATATATTCTTCTGAACTTAAATTTGTTCCGTATCTTTCTATTACACTTACGTATTCTTCTAACACTTTTATCACCTTTATAAATTATATCATGTATAATTTAATATGTACAATATTTTAACTTTTTATTTTATTATATACTCTTTAAATTTGTTTATTAACTCTTTATATATTTGATTTGTTTCTTCTTTACTACCTTCTAATGCTACTACAAACATTTTTTCTGGACTATAATATGTATCTAACTCAAATGTAACTTTGTTTTTTTCATAAACTATTCTAGTTCTATTTAAAGTTTTATAATATTTGTAACCGTGAAATTCCAAAATTGAATCTATTTCTTCGTCCGATTTATATTTTAAAGGCAAAGTTTCTTTTCTTTCTTTTAATATTTTACTTGAGCAGTCATCTTCTTTAAAATCTAATTCTTTTTGATTTTTATTATCAATAATTTTAGTGGTTTTTCTAGCTAGTGAACCTGCTAAATTTCTATACATTTCTCTAATTTCTTTATTTTCACTTATTTTTATATATCCATTTTTATCACAGTAAGTTATAAATGGAGTTATATCTCTAACTTTAAAACTATACTCATACTCTATATTAACCATAAACATTCACCTTTACCACTTTGGTTTTACCAAACTTATTTAGTTATTACAATATGATTTAAGCATAAAAAAAAGCCCTAAGTGGACTTTGATTTTTTAATGGCGCTCGTTATAGGACTCGAACCTATGACCTAACGGTTAACAGCCGTGCGCTCTACCGACTGAGCTAAACGAGCACTGCAAAATAATTATATAATATAATTGCTTATTTTGTCAAATGTTTTTTAGTATTTTTTTACATTTATATAAATTTTTTTAAATTATTATAATTATTTTCCAAGGTTTCTCTAGATCTTATTGCAAGTTTTTTTATATTTTTATCTATTAATTTATTGCAATTTATTTTTTCTGTCATAGAAATTATTCCCATATTTGTCCCTTTCATGAACAGTTTAGCTACATTTGATTCACTAGAGTTTTTCATAATTTTCATTTTCATACTCACTTTAGTATTTAGTTTAAGTAACGCTGATATACCTTGAGGTTTAACATTACTTTTTTCTAAAAACATTAAAACTTCTTCTTTAATTAGTTCATATTCTTTTTTTTGTTTTTTTAAATATCTACGTAATTTATCAACATTTTCTAAATCTTTGTACTCAAGTACATTATCTATACTAATTATTCCCATTTCCATTACTTTATTAATCTCATTTAACATCCTAATGTTATCTTCCATAAAAAAATCACCTATATATATTATAGGTAATTTATTTTTTATTATACTTCTTGTACTACTGCAATAATCATTGGTTTACATTCAGTTTCAGAATATAAGAATTTACTTAACTCTTCTCTTATTTCAGATTTAATATTATTATAATCTACATAAGTAGGAGTTATGTTTCTCACTATGATTTCTTCACTTAAATTTTTGATTTCAGAAATTAAATCATGAGAATCTTTTATATATACAAATCCTCTTGTTGTAACTTCCGGTCCAACTATTAATACTTTTTCTTTTTTAGATATTGTAGCACTAATTAATACTATACCGTTTTCAGATAGCATTTCTCTGTCTTTAATAACTAATTCACCAATGTCATCATTACTATTTCCATCAATTAAAATATCACTTACCTTAACTTTTTCCACTTTATCTATTAATTTTTTATTTTCAATAAATATTGCTTCACCATTTTGTTTTAAAATGATATTTTCACTTGGTATACCTAAATTACTTGCTAAATTAGCATTTCCAACCATATATCTATATTCACCTTTAACTGGCATATAATATTTAGGGTTAGTCAGTTTCATCATAAGCATCAAATCTTCACTTGACGGATGATGAGAAATAACTTTATTCTTAGGTAAATTAACAATATGACATCCGAATTTCGCTAATTCATTTTCAAGTTTAACCAAGATTTTTTCGGTACTATCATGTCTTCCTTCAGCTAGAACTACTGTATCATTTTTCTTAAGTGTAATAAATTTATCATATTTATTTAATACTTTATTTAAGTTAGCATATGGATTAGTTCTATCGTTAGCTATAAGCACTATAGAATTTGGGTCATTAAGATTTGATAAATCACCTAATAGTCCTTCTTCTATATTTAAATATCCTTCATTTTTAGCAAAATTTATAATATTTTGCATCTTTTTTCCCATTACAACAATTTTTCTATGCTTGTTAACTGCTGCTGCAAATATTTCTCCGATTGTATATAAATGCTGTGGAAGTATAGAAAATATAATTCTTCCTTCACTGTGATTCATTACATCTTTGAAATTTTCTACTAAATGATGGTTAGGAGAAGTATGCCCTTTTCTTTCTGAAAACATTGAATCAGACAATAAACATAATACTCCTTGTTTTCCTACATAAGCAATTTTTCCTAAATCCATGTCATAAAAGTTATTCATTGTTGGATCAATTACAAAATCTCCTGTGTAACAAATTGCTCCATCTTTTGTATTAAGTACATACATAACTGCATCAGGTACACTGTGTGATACTGCAATTGGAAATAGTGAAACATGTCCAAAACTTATTTTTTTATGAACTGATATTTCTTCTATATTATTTTTGTTTACACCATCTTCAATCAACATAAATTTAGTGAATTTTGTTGCATATATTTTTAAAGTTGGTATTTCTTTAAGCAAATCTTTAACAGCACCCATATTTTCTTTATGTCCATGCGTTAAAAACAATCCTTTTATTCTTTTTTTATTTTTTACTAAGTATGAAAAATCTGGAATTATATAATCTATTCCTAATAAATTACCACTTGCGTATTTAAGTCCACAATCAAGTATAAAAATTGAATTATCAACTTCAACTACGTACGTGTTTTTCCCTTCTTCATCTAGACCTCCTAGGCCAAAAATTTTTATTTTACTCATTTTAATCACGTTTAATCTGGTCACATTACTGTGGCCAGCTCCTTTCTAATATATATTTATAAAAAAGTTAAATAATATACGTAATTATAACAAAGAATTCTAAAAAAATCAAATTTTATTCTTTGATGAGTTCACTAAGGTAAACTACTTGGTACCCTTTAAATAAAATTTCACTATATAATATTTTAAAATTTTCTAAACTTAAAGTATTTGAAATGTAAAATATTTGTCCACTATAAATATTTTTTTTGTAATTATAATAGTTTTCATTTGTTACTTTTTCATCTACTTTAACTAAATAATAGTTTTTCTTCTTACATAATGGTTCATTAACTTCGTTTACTACACATATTTCATTATCAAGTAGTGCTCCTAATCTATTGAAATTCTTAATATCATTGTTTATATATTCAATAAAATCATTCGAATCATAATTTTCATAAGTTGTTAGTTTCGTAACATTTTCATTATTTACTAACAAATATTTTAATACAAATTCATTATCATCTATTATAAAAGATACGTTTCGTCGTGAACTATTTCCACTTACTATATATTTATCCAAATTATTGACAATGCTTACAGTAGGTTTTACTTCGTTAAAAACTAAATAATAATTATCAAAAGAAGAAGATGCTCTCATATTATAATAACTTTCTAATACATCAACATTCTTACCAGCTAATCCCGGAACTATTGTTTCACCTTTAATCTCAGCATTTATTGCACTAACATTATAAGTTTCTGCACTTCTTTTTATTTTTTCTAACAGTTCATTTTCATTTATTAATAAGTCATTTATTTGATTTAAGTAAAAAACTGAAAATGTCAAAAGCGATGTTACTGCTAGAGTTTTAAAAATTCTTTTCACTTTACCACCTATAAAATAATATGTTATGCATGTATTTTATTGCATAGAAAAAGTAAATACTTTTAAGCATTTACTTATCCTATTTTTTTCTTAATTAAGTCGGTTCCTCTTTTGGGGTCTTCAAATAAAATTTCATAAACAATTCGATCTTTACGAAGTTCATCAATAAATTGAATCTCTTCGCTAGTCATCGTTCTGTATTTTGGATTTGAATTTGAAACTGTCTTTATAAGAGTATCAGTACCAAGTAAATAATCTGCACTAACTCCAAGCACTTGCATTAACTCGATGATATTTTCTAAATTAGGGTTTCTAGTTTCTTTTTCATAGCAACAAATAGCGGATTTTCCAACGCCGATTAGTTCGCCTAACTGTTCTTGGGTAAGCTTTAGTTCTTTACGTCTTTTTCTAAGCCTATTACCTATAATCACTTTTCCACCTCTCAACTTTAGTATAAACACATGAGAAATGTTTTAGTAATTATTTTACCAAACGTAAACTTTATACCTTTTCTTTTTTATCTGATGATAAGAATGTTATCTTCTCAACTACTACTTCCGTCATAAATTTTACTTCTTTGTTTTCTTTTTCATATATACGAGTTTCTATTCTACCTTTAACACCTACTACATCTCCACTTTGACAATACTCACAGGTATTTGCAGCTACTGAATTCCACAAAACACATCTAATGAAATCAGTATCATATACTCCATCAATATTTTTGTAATTGCGCGTTACCGCTAATGTAATTACCGTTCTTTTTTTGTCATCTTCTGATCCTGTGATCATCTCTGGATTTTTAGTAAGTCTACCTACTAAAACAACGTTGTTCAACATTTCTGCCTCCTTTCAACAATAAATTATCACCTATAAAACAAAGAGTCAAAAGACAAAAAAAGAAATTTTGACATACAAACTTTAATATTCTGCTTACAAAAAATCAAATTTGTTAGTTCAAATTTGATTTATTTGTTATTTTTTAAATTATTGAATTTTCTTTTCTTTTTTGGTACTATGTATATAGTAGGAGTTCATATGATAGAAAACATTGATATAAATAATTTACCATCAAGTAGTTTAATGAATAAAATTCACTTTGAAAACATTTACCCTTTATATCCCAATTTAAGTGATTTTTATATGGAAGACAACACTTTATTTTACAAAAATTACAACTCTTCTTCTATTGCAAGTTTAGAGTTAACTAATCTTTACATTAATAAAATCGATGATACACTATATAGTTACACTCCAAATGAAATTTTCTTTATATTAAAAACTTTAGTTAACTTAAGTACAAAATCTAGTGAACTTTACAATAGTCTTAAGATGTTTAAAGAATCTTTAGCTACTCCTTATATAAACAATGAGCAATTAAACAATATTTATGATAAAACTTCTTTATATTATAAAGTTAAAAGTATTCTTCCATTTAATGATGAAGAATTAAATAAATTATTTGAACTTTTATTAAATTGTGTTACTTATGCTTATTTTCCAGAAAATGAAAATAAACCAGGATCGGTTTATTTGAGAAATTTAGTAATAGAATATTCTAATTATTTAATGACAAGTTCTAGCAACACTAGTTCTAAAGTAAGAATATTATCACAAAACAATACTAGTTCCACTGAAGAATTAACTGAAAACTTTCATAATGCCGATAACTTCTTTAAAGTAGCAGGTTTTGCAAATGCTACACTTGCAATATCTATTACTGTAATGATTGGAATTATTTTAGCAATTTTAACACTAGCTTTTATCGTTTAGTGTTTTTTTATGCCATAAAACTATAAAACATGCAGACGCAATAGATGGAATAGCAAATAAAACCAACCAAAATAATGGACTTAAATATGATAAGAATGGTAATATTTCATACATATATGGATCAAACGATGTTGTAAATATATAATTTGTTCCTAATATTAAATTTAGTATAAACACTAAAATATAAACTATTAATGTGTAAATTAAATAAGGTTTTAAACCTTTTAAGCTAACTTGGTACTTTTGAACAAATAATGTATAAAATGTTCCTATTATTAAAAAATGATGCGTTATAATTAATACAACTAATTGATATCTATCAAACGATATATCATTATTTAAAAATATCAAATTTGATAATGCTCCTAAGAAATTAGCAAAAAATAAGAAATTAAACAATTTATCTTTTTTAAATATTAACATATATGAATAAAAAATTGCATTTATATAACAGTACTGAACTGGTAAGTGATAATTTATATCAAATGAATTTGTGAAAATTGCTCCTAAGACATAAACAACTATACTCAGTATAATAGTTATTCCTATAAAATATGGAATCCATTTCAATCTTTCTAATTTCTTTTTATATTTATAAATTAAGTAAATACTTAATATTGTAACAACTATAAGTGTTATATGCACTGGTCCTAAAAATGGTAAACTACTGTTGCTAACTGACCCAAAATAATACTTCATAATACTCCTAACTTAGACATTATAGCACATAATATATTTTTTTAAAATTAAAAGTAGACTTTCATCTACATTTTTTATTTTGCCTCTACAATTAGTTTTATTGCAGTTTTTTCGATGCCATCTATAACAGTTTCATTAAAGGCTGGAGTTAGAACTAAATTTTCTCCTGTAGGAGCTATAAACCCTCTTGCTATTGCTACTGATTTTATTGCTTGGTTTAAAGATGCAGCTCCTATCGTTTGTATTTCTACTTTTTTATTTTCTCTAAATAAACTAGCTATTGCACCTGCTACCTTATTTGGATTTGATTTAGATGATACTTTTAACATTATTATTTTCCTCCTAATAAATAATATGTAACTCATTAAAAAAAACAACTTAAGAGTTGCCTTTTTTATTTTTCATCCAGTTTTTACCATCTATTATTCTTGAACTTAGCATTGCTGCTGGTGAATCTCCTACTACATTTAAAAGCGTTGCTGGAGCATCTATAACAGTTGCTATAATAGTAAGTATCGGAAGTGCCGCTACTGGGTAACCCATCATAGTTATAATCATCATTTCTGATATTGTTCCTCCACCAATTGGTACAGCAGATACTAATAAAGTAGCTAATAAAGATATACCTAGAACTTCTAAAGAAGAACCAAATGTTGAGATGTTAGTTCCGAATAATGAAACTAAAAACATTATTTTAAAAACACTTCCAATGCTTGAACCATCTTTGTGAAAACTTGTTCCTAAAGTTACAGTAGTTTCAGCAATATCTTCTGGAACTCCGATATTTTTAGTACAAGTAATATTTACTGGCACTGATGCTGCTGATGAACATGTACCTAAAGCTGTTAATGAACTCGGAATTATATTTTTCCAAAAAGATTTTACTCCTTTTTTTCCACCTGATACTAATGCAATCAATGTATAAACAACAAAGAACATTATAGCACTTGCTAGTAAATATAATGCAAATGTTAATAAATAACCTGTAGCTATGGAAGTTCCTACCGTTCCTATTAGCGTTGCAAAGTAAGCACCTAAACCTATTGGTGCATACCACATTATTATATTAATAAAGTTGATTACTACTTCTAAAAAAGATTCAAGAGTTTCTTTTACTTTTTCTCCTTTTTCCTTACTTTTATTAATTGCAAAACCAAATAAAATTGCCACTAACATTAAAGCTATCATATTCTCTTTACTTAATAATGATGAAAAATCATTAACACTAATTAAGTCTACTGTTCTTTCTAATAAATTCAAGTCTTCAACTTCTGCACTTATACTTTCATCTAAACTTTCTGTAACAGATGCATGATTAGTGTCTACAAGTTTTATTTTACTTGTTATTCCAAATGCTATTAAAACTGAAATTATTGAAGTTACTGCAAATACCATGAATGTTGTAACTAAAATTTTACCAAGTCTTTTTTTACCTCCCATCTTCGATACTGAAACTGTAATCGACAAAAATATTAATGGTACGATTATAATTAACAATAAGTTTAAAAACAAGTCTCCAAGTGGACTAATTATCACTATATCTTCTTTAAATATTGCACCTAATATACCACCAATAATTATACCTATTAGTAAAAATAGAGTTTGTTTATAATTTTTAAACAATTTTTTCATTTTTTCTCTCCTTTGTTAAATTATATTACAATTACTTAAAAACTTTAAACTCTAAAATCCACAAAACAAAATATATTTTACAACAAATCCACAAAATGTTATAATATTTTTGGTGATGGAATGAAAACATTAATAAAAATGAATTTGAATGATAATCAATTATCCTATGGGAATTTAAACAAAATTTTAAAAAGTTTAGCCAAAAATAAAAAAATATTAACTCAATCAGACATATTTTATATATTATTTGAAGTGGATAATATTAGTGATACTACCATTAACAATTACATTGTAGGAATTCGCTCTATACATTCAGATTATAAAGAAATTTACTTAAAAAAACTTCATTTATATAAGAGTGATCCTGACGTTTTACTTCCTGTTATATCGAGTTTAATAGCTATTTTAGAAAGTTCTTTTGACCTTAAAGTTACTAAAGAATATATAAAAAATAGCAATACTATAAAGATTTTATGTAATAAATTATTTAATTTAGCTAAGAATGATGATTCTACTACTGATAAGTTTAAAGAGAAACTTTCTTTTTATATCAATTCAAAAAATTACATTTCTTTTCTAAGCGAAATTTTATTTTTTGTAATCATTGAAAAAAAACAACCTGCTTATGTAGAAGATACTAAACTCGAAGTTATCCAAAATATTTTAAGCAATACTATGATTTCTATTAATGATGTAGAAAAGTATTTAAAATTAAAGTTAGTTGAAGGTAGCAATTACAATTATGCACTCAAAACCATGAGCAATAATAATAATTCATACGCTTTATACGAACTTGGCATGAACGAATATAAAGGATACGTTACAGGCAAAAGAAGATATGAAGTTGCTTTTGATTATTTTTTAAAAGCTTCAAACAATAATCATCCTGGAGCTAATCACATGGTGGCTAGTCTAATAATCAAGAATCAAATTGAAAATAACTCCTCTTATAATTTAGACTTTGCTTATAAAAAACTTGAATACGCTATAAATTTAGGTTCAGTTGCAGCAATAAACTTAAAAGGTATTATGTTTTACAATGGAATTTATCCTGCCAAAAAGAATATAAATGAAGCTTTGAAACTTTTTGAAAAAGCCGCTAGTTATAACTACGCTTATGCTTTTAACAATTTAGGAATGCATTTCGAAAATAAAAAAGATAATAAAAAAGCTTTCGAATACTACTTAAAAAGTGCTAACCTAAATGAATGTTGGGCTTCTAATAAAGTTGGAATGTATTATTTTGAACAAAGAGACTATAAAAACTGTTTTAAATATTTAAATAATGCTCTTGAAGATGAATTTTATTCTTTATATTCTTATACTTTATATAATTTAGCAACTATATTTTATGAAAAAGGTTTCCCTATTCTTAACATCAAACAAGATTATAATAAAGCTTTCGAACTATTTAATATCGCGGCTAAAAAAAATAATATTGATGCACAATACAAACTACTATTACATTATTATAAAGAATTTAAAATTAATAATGATGATTATACTAAATTAAAAGTTCTTGAAATTAAAAAAAATATAGAAACTAATCCTACATTCAATATTGAATTTAAAAATAAAATAGAAACAGTAATTTCTAAATTAGATTCTAATTTAAACATTAATATTAATTTGGATGTATAAAATTAAATAAACTATCCATTATATTAATGTAATATATTTAAAGAAAATTAAAAATATATTAATTTAAAAAATATTAATAATTTATGTATAAAAATTATTTTTCTCAGCATAATATAAATGTAATATATAAATATTATAAAATATTATGGTAAATTAAAATTAATTTTTAATATACATAGTAATAATATTTTAATAAATAAATTAATATAAATATATTACAAATAATAAAAGAACTCGCAAAAGAGTTCTTTTTTAAATAAAAAAATTAAGCATAAGCTTAATTATTTTTCAATTGGTGCCCACGGCCGGAATCGAACCGGCACGAGTTATAACACTCGCAGGATTTTAAGTCCTGTGCGTCTACCTATTCCGCCACATGGGCGTAGGCACTGTCTTAATTAATAAGACAAGTTAATTATATAATGTTTTTTTCAATTTATCAAGGAAAAATTAACAATTTTGCTAATTTTTTTAACATTTTCTAGTTTTATAAATATTTTTTCTTTAAATTGCATTTTTTTGTTGACATAGCTTTTTTTATTGTGTTATAATTTGTTTGTACCAAAAACGGAGGAATACCCAAGTCTGGTTGAAGGGTCCGGTCTTGAAAACCGGCAGGTCGGGTAACCGGCGCAGGGGTTCGAATCCCTTTTCCTCCGCCATTTAGTTTTTTGTACAGATATCGCGGGATGGAGCAGTGGTAGCTCGTCGGGCTCATAACCCGAAGGTCGTAGGTTCAAATCCTGCTCCCGCA
>CAYJFJ010000008.1:0-50215 GCA_964369845.1 uncultured Muribaculaceae bacterium
GTTGAAGTCGTATCCATTTCATTTTTCATTTCAAACATAATAGATATAAATTCTGTTCCACTATCTGTAAAATCCTTAAAAATATAATCACCTTTACTACCGGTCTTAGAATCATTATCCTTTTCAAAATAAGCATTAGAAAATCCCATAGACCTTAATTTATTAAATTCAACTTCGCAGTGTTGTTCTAAAGATTCACCAAGCATTTTTGTAGATAATTTTGTTTTCAAATCTTTATAAAAATCTATAGTATGATCTTTTTCTTTTAATTTATATTCGTAAGACTCTTTTAAAGATTTAACTGTTAGTTCATTATTAGTTTTAAATAAATCTATCTCATTTTTAAGTTTATTAATAACTATATCTTTTTCATTAATCAAATCTTTTTGTTTATATTCAGCATCTCTAACAGCATTAACTTTATCATTTTCAAGTTTATCAAGTTTACTTTTTAAAGATTCAATTTGACTCTTAGACTCTACTAAACTTTCAGTTAATTGTTTTTCATAATTTAACTTTGTGATTTTTAGTTCATTATCTTTGTTACTTTCTAAAAAAGAAATTCTAGAATCCAATTCTTTTCTAAACTCCTCGTTTTTAACTTGATTAACAATATCTAAGTAATCTGATTCATCTACCTTAAATTTTTCTCCACATTTTGGACATTTTATTTCGTTCATTTAAGCCTCCATATACATAAAATATTATAACATATTTTTAATCAACAAAAGAAAACAAATTTTGAATATCATTTTCATTTAAGGAAGAAAATGTTAAATCCTCTGTACTATCAATTAAAGTATCATTTAATATTTTCTTTTTATTTTGAAGATCTATAATTTTCTCTTCAATTGTTCCTGTACAAACTAATTTAATTACTTCAACATTATTTCTTTGACCTATTCTATGAGCTCTATCCGTAGCTTGATTTTCAACTTGAGGATTCCACCATAAATCATAATGTATAACTACATCAGCACTAGTTAAATTAAGTCCAGTTCCACCCGCTTTTAAAGTAATTAAAAACACGTTCGTATTATCTTTATTAAATGAATCAACTAAAGTAGATCTTTCTTTAGAAGTAACTGATCCATCTATAGTATAATTAGTAATATTTTCTTCGTCTAAAATTTTCTTCAAATTAGCTAAAGCAGACCTAAAAGAAGTAAAGAGTAAAACTTTATGTCCATTTTCAATATAAGCCTTCAAAAGTTTAATAACTTCAGTAGTTTTAATACTCTCATCAGTATAATTATCAAATACTAAAGAAGGATCAACACATATTTGTCTAAGTCTAGTTAAAAGTTGTAAAATCTTGAATTGTGATTTCATAAACCCATCAGTTTTAACAAGATTATCGTATTCTTCCTTTGTTTTTTTAACTTGCATTGCATATAATTTCTTTTGACTTTCAGGAAGTTCTAAGTAAATAACATTTTCCATTTTTTCTGGTAAATCATTTAATACATCTTTTTTCTTACGTCTTAAAATAAATGGATTAATAAGTTTAGATAAATTCATAAGTTTATCATGCGCTTCATCAGTTATATCTTTAAACATAAATTTATCTTGAAATTTATTTAAGGTATTTAAGTAACCAGGCATAATAAAATCAAATATACTCCATACTTCTAAAATAGAATTTTCAACAGGAGTACCAGTTAATGCAATTTTAACATTAGCATTAACAGATTTTAAAGCTTTAGATATTCCTGCTTTAGGATTTTTTATATTTTGCGCCTCATCAATAATAATTAAATCAAAATGCTTTGAATCATACTCAAGAGAATCTTGTCTAAGCATTCCATAAGTAGTCAAAAATATATTAGAATCATTTTTCAATTTAGTTAATCTTTCGTCTTTACTTCCAACAAGAAGAGTATACTTAAGTTCTTTAGCAAATTTAACAAACTCATTAGCCCAGTTATACACTAGAGCTGTAGGTGTAACAACTAAAATTTTTGCATTAGGTTTTTCTTTTAAAACTTGTTTGAAAAAACATATAGTTTGCAAAGTTTTACCAAGACCCATTTCATCAGCTAAAATACCTCCAAATTCAGTTTTATATATGTTATATAACCACTTGACACCATCTTTTTGATAATCTCTAAGTATATTAGAATCATTTGAATCTAACTTTATATCTACATTTTTAAATTCGTTAAAATTATTAATAAATTTTTTAAAACTATTATCAGTAGATATAATATTATAATTACTAACAGAATCTAAATAAAGAGCTCTGTATTTAGGTATAAAACCTTGAGAAGACGTTATATCAAGAGAATTCATAACATTCATTAAATCTTTTAAATCAGAAGATTCAGTATTAATTAAGTTTCCATTTTTAAGCTTATGATATTTCTTTTTAAGTTTTAAACTAGAAAATAAAGCTTCGAGTTCACTATCGCTTATACCATCTATTTTAAAATCATATGCTAAAATATTATCAGAACCCATAGAAAATTGAGAAGTAATAGTAGGAATTTTAACTAAACTTCTATCACTACAATTAGTACTAGTAAATACTTCATACATTTCATTTAACTGAAAAAGTCCAGTTTCGAAAAATTCACCAATTTCATATAAAGTATCAATAATAAATTTATTGTTTTTTTGAATGAAACCAAAATTTAAAATATCAGTTACGACACTACATTCAAAATCATCATTTCTAATAACTTTATCTTCAGCAAAATAATTAATTTCACTATTACCATATACAAAAATTAAATCTAAAATTACATCTTCATCATAATCAACAAATATTTTAACCTTTGGAGTTATAACTTGAAAATCATCAATAATATTTTCATCAATATTAATATTTAAGAAATCTTTTCTTATTTTTTTATTTAAAATTTGCGAATTTTCTTTATTTAAAGTAATAGAACTTTGTTTAGAATTTTTTAGCATCTTAATAATAGAAGAAACATTTTCAGGAATTTTAAATAATTTATTGTCATAATAAAAGTTACAATCATCTGTTAAAAAGTTAAAACTTGCATAATCAAAATTAAAAGAAAAATCAAAATCATTAACTTTAGCAAGAGATAATTCTATTGGATTATATAATTCATATCCTTGTGAATAACCATGGTTATTCACATAAAAAAGTTTATTTGGAAACTGATTTAAAATACACTCAAAACGATTATAATCTAAATTAACAGCTTTATAATCATCATAATTAAAAAGCTTCAAATAATCAGAATATAAATTTATTAAAGCTCTATCTTCATCACTTAATATATGTAAATTGGTATCATAAGTAAAATAGTTTCCAAAATCAACTTTACCTACACCATGGTCTATAACAGAAATTAGTGACCAAATTTTATTACCAACTAAATAATCTTTTTCTATACCTATTTTAAGTTTAAAGTTAACACCATTTCTCAAAAAATCAAAAACTGGAGTTAACTTAACAATAATTTTTTTATTTTCTGCATCTTTATTAATTAAAGAATTGAAAATTAACAAAGAAGTATCCTTTTCTAATTTTTCTTCTTCATCATAAGCACCTTCAAAATAAACAGCTAGTGCTAGACCAATATGTTTACATTTTTTAGTTCTTTTAAAAACATTACAAGTACAAGAAGTATTCATAACGTTTTTATCTATAGATAAAGTCATAACATCAAAATTTTCAGAATTAACATTAACCGAATATATTTCTTCTAAATGACCATCAAGTTCAGTTTCGAAAACTTTCTTTATATTTGAAGCACTTAACTTTAAAGTTTCATCAAGTATATAACTACCTAAAAATTTCTCTAATTTTCTATATGAATATGACTCTACTATTAACATACAATCCCTTTTCTTTCGAATACTATATTAACACATTTAGCATTTTTAGTAAACAAATAAAAAGGAAATATATTACTTAATATCCCCCTTAATTGAAATAGCTATTTCAAGTTTTTCTTTAAGCATTTGCTCTAATAAAGTTAGATTCATTATAGTTTTGCTTACTGAATTATTCACCTCTATTAAATCTTTATTACATTCACTCATTTCGATAGCAGATTTTATTTTTTCACTTTCACAAATAATTAATTTAGCTATTGCTTTTTCAATTAACGCTATACTTCTGACAACTTCACAAAGAGATCCATCAAGATCACAAGGAATATCAGGACATTCAATATCAACGCGACATTCGCTATTTAAAATAATTTGACAACAAGAGCAGTATTTACTATAAGTTGTTTTGTTTTTATCAAAATAATAAAAATATTGGAAATCGTGATTTCTAATGGCTAAAATACCTAAATATTTACACGTACATAATATATTAGTAGGAACAATATCATCATCTATGTATTTTTCATTTACTAAGTTGCCACTAGCAGTTAGCTTTGCTGCAAAAACTGAATTATTATATCCATATACTACTATAATATTGTTATCACAAAAGCCTATAGTAAATATCTTATACTTTGACTTTGAAACGTTAGGAACTTTTTGACAACAAACATTTGCAGAATGATTAACATTTGGAAATAAAAACTCATTTTTTATAAAATCACCATTAATATTTACCGAAAAAATTTTATCACAGTGAGCTATGTAAAGCTTAGAAAAATCTTTATCATAGGCAATACCTTTTATTTGTTGTTTGTATTTAGTGCTAGGTAAATTCAAATTAATTTTATCAATAATTTCAAAAGAAGAATTTAATACAAAAACAGCATCATCAACACCGTTTTTTGTAACCAGGTAACTACAGTTACTACATTCAGTAAAACTAGTATATTCGGTAATAAGAACATTATCACAATAAAATTTCAATTCACAATCTCTAGTACTTAAACACAAAGATGAAAAAAGTTCTTTTTTTGGAGAATATAAATCGTTTGCATAACTATTAATTTCAGAATTTCTATCGGAAAATGAACAAGTATTTTTTTCTTTCATAAACATCACTGTTTTATATTATTCGAAAAAAAACAAAATGTTCTTAGGCATAAAAACAATCAATAATCATTTTTATGAATAAAATAAAATGAAAGGAGAAAAAATGAACGAATCAATTTATAGTGGAACTAGATGTGATGCAATATCAGAAATAATCTCATCAGTTGCAAAAGAACAAAGTGGACTTGCAAGTATTTTATCAGTTGAAGCAGAAAAAATAAAATATGTTACTTCTAAAGCAGAAAGTACACAAGATATTTTAGATACAAATAAATCAGTAGAAAAAATGATTAATGCTATTACAAAATTAGAAGTAATTTTAGCAAGCAAATTAGAACTATTTAACGAATGTTTATGTGAAAACTGTTATGAAAAACAAGGTTATTCAATATTATCACTTACAGTAGAAAGTGAAAATGGTGGTAGAGTTGAGCGAGATGACGATTTAAAAGTATTTAGATACTACCCAGGAACTACTGGAACAACAATAAAATTTATAACAGAACCAGAAACATTAGTAACATATAAAAGTGGAATGCCAGTAGGATTAAAATACGATAGTAACAAATTGTATATTCCAGACAGTTATAACTGGGGGCAAACTCATAGTATGATTTTCACAGTAGGAGAAGGAGCTACAGCTTACGACATCGTACTAATGAACATGATATAGATTCAAGATATCTAAAAAAGGGAGGGATAAATTTTGAATCAAAAAGACATATATACGTTAAATTACTCGGATGAAATCAGTTTAACGGAATTACAAGAACATTATCAGGAGATTGAACTAGAGTTAACACCCGAGGTAAATACCAGTACAATCAGTGGTAAAGTTGAAGATTCAACAGGAACAGAAGTTGAAAATGCAACTGTTAAATTATTCGACACTGAATTCAATCCGATAAAACATACAATGACAAATGAAGAAGGTAATTATTCATTTCAAAATGTACCAAGAGGAGACTATATAGTATATGCAGTTAAAGATGGATATTCAATGTCTCTTAAAAGACCATTATCATATGCAGGAGCAGATTTAGCGCTAGCAGAATTAATTATTGCACAAGATGCAACATATATAAAAGGGAATGTATATGGACATGTATACGATGACCACGGTAATGCTTTTGACGGAGCAATCGTAAGAATTACAAATGCATCAAATGTAATTATATCAGAAACAGTAACAGCAACAGACGGAGAATTTATTTTTAATAAAATTGATGCTGGTATTTATACATTAACAGCATTTGCAGATGATTATATAGTTTATACACCATACACAGTTGAAGTAGTTGATGGAACAAACACAGAAGAAAATATTAACCTAAATAAAGTAGCAGCAGCAAAAGAAGGAACAATTAACGGTGTAGTTTATAACAAAAGTAGAATACCAATACCAAATGCAGTAGTAGGACTATACGAATCAATTGGAGAAGGAGAAGAAAAAGCTCTTAAACTACGTAAAACTTGTAGAACAAATAGTGAAGGAAGATATTTCTTTGGAGTTGTTCCAGAAGGTAAATGGGTAGTAAAAGCTAAATCCACTGCAAGCATATAACAAAATTAAAGCAAAAAAAAAAGCATTAAGCAGCTTTTTTTTCTTGTCCAGAATGATTTTGAGCTTTAGCAGCTTTAATACAATCAGCACATTTTGTTGGTTGATGTAATTTTCTATCAGCAAACCATTTTTGATGATCAGCAGTAAGCGTCACTTCAGTATTACAAACTTTACAATTAATAACTTTATCAGTAAATTCAATAACTTTATTATTATTTTCCATTTTATTACCTCCTTTTATTTAAATTTTAAAGGCCTGAAAGGTAATAAAAATTTAAATCAATATTATCTTAACATATATTTCAAATAAAGACAATAAACTATACATTTATTTACATAAATTAAGATAAAATCAACTAAATATAGTATAATATTATGCAGGAGAAAAAATGATATTATCAATAAGCGAAAGAACAGACATAATAAATTATTACACACCATGGTTTTTAAATAGATTAAAAGCTGGTTTTTTAGATGTTAAAAACCCTTACAATAACAAAAGTATAACAAGAATAGACTTACACCCTAGCAATATAGACTGTCTAGTATTTTGTTCAAAAAATTACACGCCAATTTTAAAAAGCATTAAAGTTATTGATAAACATTATAAGATAATATGTCACTATACTATTACAGCTTATGAAAGTGACTTTGAAGCATACGTTCCGCCAATAGAAGAAAGTATAAAAACACTTGTTACTTTATCAAAAATAATTGGTAAAGATAAAGTTACATGGCGATTCGATCCACTCTTTTTAACAGAAAAATATACTATTTCATACATATTAAAGAAATTTGAATATATAGCAAAAAATATAAATAAACATATTTACAACTGCATTATAAGTTTAGTAGATCCTTACGAAAAATTTCTATACAATGCAAAAGAAATAATTCCATTCACTGAAAGTGATAAAATAAATTTAATAGTAGGAATTAAAAACATAGCAAACAAATATAATATTAAATTACAATCATGTGCAGAAGAATTAGAATATTTAAACATCGCAAGTGAAGGTTGCACAACTCAAAAAAGATTAGAAGATACATTTAACATTGAATATGAAAAAATACCAGTTGGTAGTAACAGAAAAAACTGTAGGTGCATTAAAACGTATGATATAGGTGAATATGACACCTGTCTTAATTCATGTAAATATTGTTATGCAAATGAAACGCTTACTTCTCCACTTAAAAAAAGAAAATTACACAATCCATTATCTACAGTTCTAATTGGCGAAATAAAAAACGATGACATTATAAAAGAAAGCAAAGTTAAAGTTTTTAAAGAAAAAAAAGAAAAACAGTTAGTATTATTTGACTAACTGTTTTTAAGTTCCTCACATTTTTCAATATTACTAACAACTCTAGTTTCCAAATTTTCTTCATATATATCAGAATATTTAAAATACATAACTGACGTTGACAAATTCGAAGTTGAATCAGTAAGAGTCAAGTTAATAGAATTGAAATTAACATCTAATTCTTTTTTTATTTGAACTAAGTATTCGCTTATTTTTTTAGAAGAAATATCATCACTTTCAATTTCAACAGTTAATAATCCATAATTCTTACCTAATTCATTCATATCATAATTGTAATTATAAATTAAATCACTATATAAAAGTCCAAAGATGTTATCAATATAAATTTGCTCAGAAGAATAATCATTTGTTAAAAGTTCACCACTCATAATATTATCTTCTTTATACAAAGAAGTTGTTTCAAAAGATTTATTAACATACTTAGCGTACTCTTCATTAATTCTATCATAGACAGTAATTTTTTTTTCAACGTTAGAATAATTATCACTTATAAGTTTTCCAGTCATTGAATATTCTCTTTCAAAATGAAAATCAATATTAATTTCAGATTTATAATAAACAACATAACTATTGCTATCAGATACATAATCAACTAAATCTATATAAAAGTCTGTTTCTTCATGATTTTCGAATAAATAATCTTGAGCTTTATTAGTAGCAATTAATCTCGATATAGGATTTCCCACTAACACATTAGACCCATGAATAACACCAACTGTTAAAATAGAAATTATAAATATTAAAATAACTTTACTAATCATGTTTTTATTTTCTTTATCGAAAACATTATAAACTAAATACCCTATAGTAGTCCCTATTAATGTTAATAATACGAAAAATGATGTAGTTACTGCAGATGCATAAATAATCATTATAATATCCTTAATTGAAAGTAAAATCATATAATCTACAAATAAAGATGTAAATGAGAATGCAAAAACAAAAAGAGAACCTAAATAAAAATTTGCAGCAAATATATAAAAAGATAAAAAACCTATAATTGGATATAACAAAATATTGTAATAAACTAGTGGCGTTAAAGACAAATAACTACTTAGCACAAGTAAAAACAATAAAATTATAAATAATGACTTCCTTAATATAACATTATCCTCAAAATTTTTAGTCATCATACTACTCACCTATCCTAATAAAATTATATCATATTTTATTATTTTAACAAGAAAAAAAAAGAGAAAATTCATTCTCTATTTAATCAAGACTTTAAAACAATTTATAAATAAACAATTTCAATATATTTCTTAAATTAAACAAACATACATTTAAGGCATATTATTTATTTTATTTTATAAATTCCTGTATCAGAATCAATATTATTCATACCATATAATATTAATATATTTGATATATTATTTTCTATTATGTAATCACTAATATTTAAATTGTAAAATCTAGGGTCAATTACATGTATTTTAGAATAATGATTCGTAAGAAAAGGAATTAAACTGTTTGCAAAGCTATCTTTAATAATTAATATTTCTTCATCAGTATTTATCATAGTATTTATAGTAATTAAGGGATGATTACCACCAAAATAATATGAATATTTATCTTTTTGTGTTAAAAATTCACTTTCATAAATTGTATCACTTATATAACCATTATAATCAACACTTATAACAGTATCTGTTATATAAGAATCAAACTTATCGGGACTATAATTGTATAACCCTACTTTAGAATATAACGTACCATAAAAAGAATTACTTAAGTTTATAGTTTCCAAATCTATAAATTCAATATTATTTTCAATACAAAATTCCACATATGAAACATATGCACCATAAATATTATAATGATGATCACTTTTAAAATAAACTTCTTTAATATTATTTTCTTCTATTAAAGGATTTCTTAAATCAATATAATTAAACAAAATATTATCATATATATAATTAAAAGCTTCCTCTTGATTATCATAATCTACATAATTAGGTAATAAATCACTATTAACATATCCACTAGACGGAACTAACATTAAGTTAAAATTTATATCGCTATTATCACTATAAAAATCATTTAAAGTTTTAATAAGCTTATCAGTATTTTCCGGATTTTCATACTTTTCAAATAAATATTCATCACTACCTAGATAAACATCATTAATTTCGGTTTGTTTAATTACTTTTTTCGTAAAAGAACTAATATTAACAAAATAATCTCTAAATGGAAAATGATCATTTATATAAGCTTCTAAATCAGAAATATATTCTCCTGAAAACAAAGTTTCGAAGGAAAATACAGGAAAGGAAGATAAGTATCTATTTTCATTAACACTAAATTCATTTTTAGGTAAAACAAAAAACGAAATAGACAATGCAAGAATTAAAATAGAAATAAACACAGTTAATTTTTTCATATTAAAACCTAAAATACAAAAATGGATTATAAGTATCATTTACAAGAAAAGATACAGTTATTATAAATAATATTATATATATAATAATCCAAAATATATTCATTTTCCTTTCTTTATTAAAACCTTTAACTGCAAATATAATTGCTATAAAGATAATTACAAAATAATTTGAAAAATAGTATAAAAAATCAACATTGATAAAAGAATTACCAGATAAACCAAACATAATTTTACCAAAAGAAATTAATTCATTCAAATTATCAAAAGCAAATAGATAAAAACTAATTAAAATCAATATCACAACATAAAAGTGTTTAAAAAAATTAGGTACTTTAGCTAGCAGTTTATGTAAAAATATTTTTTCAATAATTAGTACTATTCCAAAAAATAAACCCCACAAAATAAAGTTCCAAGCTGCGCCATGCCAAAAACCTGTTAATAACCAAACTATTAATATATTTAGAATATGTCTTTTCTTATTACCACCAAGAGGTATATAAACATAGTCTTTAAACCAAGATGATAAAGATATATGCCATTTTCTCCAAAATTCAGTAATACTTTTAGCAGCAAATGGATAATTGAAATTTTCCGGATAATTAAATCCAAGCATTTTCCCAATACCAATAGCCATGTCAGAATAACCTGAAAAATCAAAATAAATTTGTAAAGAAAAAGCAATTATAGAAAGCCAGGCACTAAGCACAGATATATCATTAAAACTACTACTAGCTATTGTAGTAAACAGTAAGCCAACAATATTAGCAAGCAAAACTTTTTTAAATAAACCATTTAAAAATCTAATCATACCTTTAGAAAATTTTTCAAAAGAATGCTTTCTACTATGAAGCTCTTTAGCTACTTCTTCGTATCTTACTATTGGACCAGCTATTAACTGTGGAAACATAGATACATATGTAAGAAAAGTCCAAAAGTTTTTTTCTGCCTTAACTTTTCCTCTATAGACATCTATTGAATAACTCATAGTTTGAAAAGTAAAAAAACTAATTCCGATGGGAAGTCCTAAATTTAAAGTATCTATACTTAAATTAAATAAATTATTAAAATTTATAATTAAAAAATCACTATACTTAAAAAAAGTTAATAAAGATAAATTTATAAAAATAGAAATAACTAAATATAGTTTCTTCTTTTTTCTTTTTTCAATTAATTTTCCCAAAGTAAAATCTACTATTGATGAAAATATCATTAAAACTATATAAATAGGTTCGCCCCATGCATAAAATATTAAACTAAATATAAGTAAAATAATATTTCTGTATGGAAGAAGAAAATAGAAAAATAAAAAAAGAGGTAAAAAGAAAAAAAGAAATGGCAACGAACTAAATACCATTTCTACTCACTAACTATATCATAAACTAAATCATTATTAGTCGAAACAATATAAACTAGGTATTCACCCAATACTTCTTCTTTTCTATTTTTCATATATTCGTATTGATCTGGTAAATAAGTAGACCACATATCTTCTTGACTAGAAAAATAAGTATCTAATGCTTCTTTAACTTCATCAAACTTTTCATCTACTGGATTTACTACCATAAACGTAAATGCGCTTGTTGCCATAGCAGGAAGTTTAATAATATATTCTTCTAAATCCTCTACATTAATATTTAATATATCGCTAATTTGTTCATTACTTAAATCAAGCATAGAATTATAAATTAGCGGCTCAGAACTTTTTATTGCATCTAATACAATAGCGTTATCAGATGATGCTATATAAATTATATAACCCTCAAATTCATACATTTCAGCATTATCATAGTCTTCTAAATACTTATCCATAACTACAGTTAATTCATCTTCATCAGTAGTTTTAAAAATAGCCATTAATTCCTTTTTATCTTCACTCATTCTAACGTTATATTCTGTTATAATGCTAGAATCTAAATTAAATGTATCTTCAAAATCAAAATCATAAATGTAATTCATTTGACCAAATACACCTAAGTTATCTAAATCAACTCCTTGAATATTTACTTCACCTGTGGTAACAGATGTAACCTCTTCATTTATTTTATCTAAATCAAGAATGACTTCCTCGTTACCGCACGCAGTAACACTAATAGCAATAAATGCCAACAATAATATTTTTTTCATTTTAATCCTCACATTCTACAAATACTTTATATGTATCATTATAAAGTATAATACTTTTTTTGTTATCAATATTTTCATAAATATCGTATTTAATATTTTCTAAGTTAAGCTCGCCTATATAATCTCCTACAGTATAATCAATATAATTTTCTGTATAACAAACACCATTATAATTAATTTCATAAGTTTCATTCATTAGCATAGTTCTACCATTAAAATTAGTAGTAACATCTTCGCTAACGCTCATAAAATTAAAAATAAGAGTTACAAAAATTATTATAGAGCAAGCAAATACTTTAGAAAAATAATAATTATTCCCCCTGGAATTTGTAATAGAGTGATACATTTTTTCTTTTTCACTATTACTTGGAGTAATTTTTTTAAATACTTTCTTAAAGTTTTTCATAATCACTTCCCATTCTTTCTTTTAATATTTTTTTTGCTTTGGAAAAGTCAGTTCTCAAAGAAGATTCATTTTTATTAAATATCTTAGCTATTTCATTAAGTTTATATCCTTCATAAAAGTGTAAATAAATTAAATATTTATATTTAACGGGTAAACTAAGTATAATCTCTAAAATATCTTTATCATTATCCGAAAAAGGTACTTCGAATTGATCATCTAAAACAATATTTTTTTTATACCATGATTTAAAATGATTTTTGCACAAATTAGTAGCCGTTTTAATAAACCAAAATTTTTCATGATCTAAATTTTCAAATACTGGTTTATATCTTAAATATTTTATAAATGTATTTTGAACAAAGTCCTCAACATCGCTCTTATCTTTCAAATATAAAAAACATATTTTATAAATTGAATCAACATTACGATTATAAACTTCATCGAACTCACTGGTTAACTTCAGTAAATTCAAATAACTCACCTCTTCCATATATAATACAATTCAAAACTACATTTCGTTGTATTATTTTTTAATTTATTGATTTAATATATCCTTCATCATCAATTAATGTATTTATTGACCAAGATTCTACTTTATTAATTAAAGTAATAGCATCCTCCCCATATAAAAATTCTGTATAAATATTACTTTGTTTTGCAGGTAAAAATTGATAAGACATACTCATATCATCATTAACATTGAAATTTATTATAGCAGTTTCTAAATCCTTATTATTAAACATAAAGTTACCTATATTATAAATAATAGGTTTATTATCATACATTTCTATTCCTTGAAGTACATGAGCATGATGACCAACAATAGCATCAGCACCAGCATCTATGTACAATTTGCCAGTTTCCAAAAGAACTTCCTCTATTTCATGAGAATACTCTAGTCCCCAGTGAATTAAAGCTATTACAATATCACTACTTTCTTTTGCAATGCTTATAAGATCTATAAACCCATCCGGATTATAACATCTAAACACCCCAGGAGAGTCTTCCTTTGCCTCAGGAGTAAGAATATATTTTTCTGATCTATTTGCATTTACAAATGTTACTTTATAACCATTAATGTTATAACTAATACTTTCAGATGCCTCCTGTTCATTAACACCCGCACCAATTCGATCAATTCCAATAGAGTCAAAAGTTTCTAGTGTAGTAATAAAATCATCATATCCATAATCATAAACATGATTATTAGCGAGTGTAACTAAATCCACTCCTAATTCTGTAAAATATTTTGCATTATCAGGCTGACCATAAAAAGTATAAGCCTTACCATTCATAGGAGTATTACCTGTTCCTAAGACAAATTCACTATTAGCAATAGCTAAACCAGATTCATTTAAATAATCTATTACTTCAGTATCAATAATACCTTCTAACCCTATACCTCGTTCATTTATTCCTTGCATAGCGTAATAATTATCAGCAAAAGCAGTATCGCCGACAAAAGTAATATCATTTTCAGTAGTAGTTTTATAGATAATTCCAGAAAATTCATCTATAAGTAGATTATAAGATTTTCCTGTAATTTCTCTCCACATTTCATCTGAATATTCGTTCTCATCCAAATAATTGTTAATAAGTGAAATAGAATTGTCGTAATTCGTTATAACATAATCTAAAAAACTAGAATCTATATCAGTTAAATCATGTTCCAAAACTTCTTCTTTAATAATATTTTCATTATTAGTTAATATATTAGTTTCATTATTAAAAACAAAAAAATTTAAGCATACCATAATAGTAAGAATTAAACTAACTAACAAAAAAAATATTTTAACTTTCTTTTTTACTTTTCTTTTCATAAACATCACAACTACATTATAACAACATTTAAAAATTCCAACAATAAAAAAGCTAATTTTTTTTAATTAGCTTTTCCAAATACTTATAATTTATTCTCAACTTCTACTACTTTGGTTTTAGCAATCATATCGTGAAATGCCATGTTATTTTTATTAAAAATAAATGTAATGAATACCACAAAATTTATTAAACTAAATAGTATTACCATAATATCATTTACAAATATGAAATTTGATTTAGACAATAAATTAATAGAAATAATTGAAAACAGTGAATTTACAATAGAATAGATAAAAACAGTTCTAACTAAGAAACTAATCCAAGATACATCTTTATCATCTTTAGTAATCACTTTAATACTCATAATCTTTTTCCCAATAGTCTGACCTTTATTAAACTTTTGAAATACTACTATATATCCAATTATAACAACAATATCAATAATTAAATAAACAGTTCCGTATTTGATTAAATTGTACGATATTTCCTGATACATACCACTCTCTATTATTTCATCAACTTCGTAATTATCCATTACTTCTTGATATTCATTTGAAGCAACCACATACTCATCATAATTCCAATTTAAATAATTCAATTGATTTAACATTGATACAATAAGAGTGATTAAAAAAGCATCAATTAAATAAGCAAAAATTCTTTTAAAATAATATTTTTTCATAGCAACTAGTTATCTAAAGATCCTAAAACTACTTCTAGAACTTTTTCTTCACCATTTCTTATTACAGTAATATTAATTTTATCATCTACATTATATTTATAAAGTTCATATCTTAAATAAGAAACATTAGAAACGTCAGTATCATTAACTTTAACGACAATATCATCAGCAAGTAAACCAGCACTAGATGCAGGAGAATCCTTAGAAACAGATTCAATAATAACGCCATAAGTTAAACCACTACTATCAATAATAGTACTATATTCAGGTGAGTATAATGCAGTTGTAACGTTAATCATAGAAATACCTAAATAAGGAATTAAATTATCTACACCATTAATAATATTATTAGCAGATTCAATAGCATCTTCAATTGGAATAGCAAAACCCATTCCTTCAACACCAGTATCTTTTAGTTTAAGGGTAGAAACCCCAATAACCTCACCATTAGAATTGCATAAAGGTCCTCCACTATTACCACTATTAATAGCAGTATCAGTTTGTAAAACTCTCATAACGTAATCATTAGAGTTTTCACTGTTTACAGAAACTTCAACCATTCTGTCTTTACCAGAAATGATTCCTCTAGTAACAGTCCAAGAAAAAGCATCATCTAAAGGAGCTCCTACAGCAAATGAAGTATCTCCAACTCTTAAATTTTCGCTATCACCTAGTTCAGCAACAGTAATAATTTTTTCTTCTGACACCGTTAAAACGGCAATATCATCATAATCATTATATCCAACTATGTTAGTTTCAACTATATCTCCATTAGTAAAGGTAACAGTAACAACATCTCCACCTGATATTACATGTGCATTAGTCATTATATAAGCCATATCACCATCTAGTTTATAAACAAAACCTGTACCCGAAGAAATCAAACTATCGTTACTATAAGTAGAAACTACTACTACTGCATCATATATTTTATCAACTGCATCTGCAATACCTTGATCAGTCACTGTAACATCTTTTTCAGTTTTGGTAACTACAGTACTAAATTGCTGCGGGAACGTATAAATTGCACCATACATTAAAAGCGCTCCTGTAACAAAAATACTTATACAAATCACAAAATTTTTCATTTTATTATTTTTCATTTAATCCATCCTTACTATTTGTGTATAATTCATGGGAAATCCCATTGAATCTAAAACTTTATTAATTCCTATCACTTTTAATCTACCAGCTAAATATTCTATTTCGTAATTAATTTCATTCATAAAAAGAGTGAAATTATCATCATTTAAAACTTGCTTAAACATAATAACCAAAGCAAATAAATCATTTTTACCATACATATATTCTTCGTAATCTCTTGGAATATATAAGTTATAATGATATTTTGTATCATTAATCGATTTTTGGGTACGATGTTCAAAACATATATCTTCATGAGCACATAAATTTCTATAATTAGCTAAAACAGGTAAATAAGAACAAAAGTCATCAACATCTACATTAAAAATTTCAGAAATTTCAAGTTGATCTTGTTTCTGAAGTGATAAAAAAAGCTCACCAACAATTCCAAAAGATAATACTTTAACTACAACCCAAAGTGGAATAAAACCATAATTGTTCATATAATGACTAGTAGCAGAGTGTTGTTTACCATTAACATTTATTTGCCTTTTCATTTTCCTAATTAAATCGCCAACTTGTTTACTTTTTCTAGGGTCTCTAACAAAAATTTTAGAATTCAAATAATTTTGCTCTTTGAATCCGTGATTTTTACTAATTATATAAGAAACAATACTTTTTAAATTATTTTCAAAAATTAAAATATTCTTAAAAATAATATTCCTTATTTGCCTATCAAAATAAAATAATGCATATAATTCATCAAAAGATGTCCCATCAATAAACTTTTCATGATTATCATCTCTTAAAAATAAATATCTATAACCACTTAAGAAAAAGTAATTTTCTCGAAGTAAAACATTACGAGCAAATTCATAATCATAGATTTTCAAACCTTTAAGAGATAATGTTTGAATTTGTTCATCTAAAGACTTAAAAGTTTTAGTTTTCACATTAATCACCCTATTATCTAGATAATTATAGCACAAAACTCTTATTAAATATACAACTAATTTGTGATTTAATTATAAAAAAATTGTGATATTCTGGTGAAAATGTTATACTAATAAAGGTGATACGAATGCCTGCAACATACACTCATAACAGATTTGCAAAGGATATTTACAGTAATTTAGATGAAAATTTACAAAAAGAATTAAAAAACAATTATACAGAATTAATGCTTTTTGCTCAAAGTTTTGACAATTTATATTTTTATAACTTTTATTTTCATAAGGGAAAAAAATACAGAAAACTTGGCAATTATGCACATAAAAATAATGTTAATGATTATTTTAAAAATATAATTACTTACATATTAAAACAAAAAGAAATTAAACCAGAATACAAAGCATATTTATATGGTTCCTTAGCACACTATATTTTAGACAAAAATATGCATCCTTATGTATTTTATAAAACTGGAACATTTTTTCCCAGAAAAGTAGAAACGCATAAATACAATGGTCTTCACACAAAATTTGAATTCATGTTAGATGCAATATTTTATAACTATGACTACAAAATAAGTTATAAAAAAAATAATATTGTGAAAGAAAAGTTTCCTAAAATAATATTTTCTACTGATTTAAAAAACATAATAGATTACTCTTTTAAGGAAACATTCAATGAAAAAAATATAGGAAAAATTTTTAATAAAAGTTATTTAGATTACAGATTAGCACTAAAATATATTTATCAAGACAAAAGTGGCTTAAAGAAAAATTTATTAAAAGTTTTTGATAAATTAACAGGTAAAAAAATCCAAAATATGCAGTGGCATTCCATGCATATAGTGTCTTTAGATTATAGTATATTAAATATTGAAAGAAAAAAATGGATATATCCTGCAAATAAAAACAAATCATCTAATAAATCTGTAATAGATATTTATGATGATTCGTTAAAAGAAATATTAAAAATCATAAGCAATATTGAATTATTATTTCAAAATAAATATACTTTAAAAGAAATATTAACTGAAATAGGAAATAAATCTTACACTACAGGATTAGACTGTGATTTAAGAAGTAAAATGACCACATTTGAATTTTAAAAAACATATAATAAAGAATTAGCTATAACACTAGCTATTTTTTTTTGATATTCATTTGTAATAAGCAATGAACGCTCAGAGTAGTTTGATAAAAAACCACATTCAATTAAAACACCAGGAACATTTAACTTAGGGTACATGTAAGTATCAGAAGGAATTTCTTTAATTTCTCTATCAGACTTTAAGTTTTCATTTAAATTAAACTGTATTACTTCAGCAATATCAATATTATCCTTATTATAAAATACTTGTGAACCACTATAAGATGAATTATTTAAATAATTTAAATGAATAGATAAATACAAATTAGCTCCCGAATTATTAATAAGTTCAATTCTATTATCAAAATCACTTCTTTTTCTCCAAGTAGAGTTTGGTACACTAAGGTCATAATCTCCTGACCTAGTTAATATAACCATTGCCCCTAGTTTTATTAACTCTTCTTCTAAGTAAAGAGAAATTGCAAGATTTATATCTTTTTCTAAAATTTCGTTATGAACAGTACCAGGATCTACTCCTCCGTGTCCTGGATCTACTATAATGGTCTTACCAATTAAAGGTAAACTAGCATTTACAGGGTATAAACTAAAACAAAAAATTAATAACAAAAAAATACTTATACTTAAAAAATAATATCTACTCATATAATAATTATATTAAAAAAAAAAAATACTAATCACGTATTTTCATTTTATAAACATGCATTTTGATATCTTCATCAGAGTAATTTCTATCTAAAAAATTTTCAAAAGATGAACTAGGTTCGATATTTTCTTGTCTTTCATAATATCTATTAACAGCTGAAACAGAAATAAATACATTAAAACACATAAATAATAATAACGAATAATAAATAATGTTCTTAGCTTGCTGATTAAATAAATTATAAAATTTATTAAATATAGGATAAAAACCATAAATGAAAAATAAACCAACTAAGCCAAATCCAAGCATATAAGTAACTTTTGTCCTACCTAAAATATTTAGAAACTCTCCTGTATAATCCCAAGATACTGTACCTAGTAAATGTTCTTGAACAAAACTAGCAATAAATTCAGTAGCTCCTGCTAAAAAAGATGCAAGTAAAAACACTTTCCACCAACTAAGTTTTCTATCAGCAAAAAAAACTGTTAAAACAACTGCTCCTATGCCGTAGACAGGACTAAAAGGACCATATATTAAACTTCTATCAAAATTCCAATTAATACGATCAAAATTATAAATTATACCTCGAAAAAACAAAAAAGTTTCTTCTATAAACAATCCTAATATTGCACCAATAATAAATATTAAAAAAAGTTTTTTAAAATAATTATAATTATATTTTTCAAAACTAAACTTCATAAAAACACCTGTAACCATTATAGCAAATAAATAAATAAATTACAAATTACTTCCTTTGTCTTACATGTGGATTATCATACTCACCATACTCACAACCAATATTTTTAGCACTGATCCTATCTAAATGAACACCTTTTTCGTAAACATCAATCATACCAGTTCCAGTACCACCATTCCATAATTGATTATGAAGTTTTTTACCATTTGGACTTTCGTAATTAATCAAAAGCATATCTTTTTTTAAACATTCAATTTCTGCAATATAAGAAGCAAACAATGTTTTTTGTTTAACGTACCATTTCATATAATTAAAAGATTCATCAATATCAAATTCAGTTCTACAAAGAGTCCAAAATTTAGAAAAATTAAACTCTAAATCTTTTCCTTCTAAGTAAAAGTTTGATAATAATTTTCTATTTAAAGGTATACCAAAAACTTTTGGTCTACCTCCACCGATTGAAAAAACACTATTTTCTAATTTTTTGTTATGTTTTTCGCTGTATAAATTATTACTTGATAACCACAGCCAAGGCGAAGTAAAATCTGCACCCCAGTTTTTATCAGAATATCCATAACAATTAAGAGGGTTTACATTATACGTAGCACCATCAAAATCAATAGTTCCACTATAAGTAGTTTTCATACCTTCAGAGTGCCAGTACATCTCAAATGCATTAAGATTTCTAAAAAGTTTAGAAGTTCCATAACCAACATTAAATGCTATTTCTCTATTTACAGATAAATCCCACGAAGCATTTCCATGATCACACATATATTCAGGATGAAGTAAATTTTCTTCTAAAGATAAATTAACTGACCCTTTTATATTTTTTTCTGTTAAAATAAAGTCCTCAGCAGTAATAAAAAGTTTTTCATTACAAATATTTACTTTATTCCAGGGAATAAACTTATGAATTTGCTTAGCGTCACTTCCCCATGTACCTACTTTAACCATCATATAAGTAGGTTTTTTATTATCAATTAAACGTTCTGGGTCTTGTCCTAAAACAACTTCTCCTTCAAATAATTTTGGATTGCAAAAATAATATTCGATGAAAAAAGTTTTTTCTTCATTAGTTTGACTATTAACTCCAGTAAAACTATGCCACCACCAATCATAACCTTGCGTTTCTAAAGGTCCTTTTAACATAAACCTATTTTTTTCTAAATTAGATATATTTGCCATAAAAACTCCTATCTTAAGTTATTAGCCAAAACTACAATGATGTCATTTTTACTAAAAGGTTTAGCTAAATAATCTTTAAATCCTAAATTTAAATATTTTTCTTTCGCGCCAGTTAAAGCATCCGCTGTAAGCGCAATTACAGGTATATCAAAATCATCAATTTCTAATAATTTTTTCAAAGTTTGCTCACCACTAAGCTCAGGCATCATAATATCCATTAAAATAATATCGTATAAACTACCTGAATTTATAAGTTCTATACATTTTGTTCCACTACAGCAAACATCAAAATTTACACCTATATTTTTCAGTACTCTACTAGCAACTTTAATATTTAATTCATTATCATCAACAACTAAAATTTTAGTATTAGAAAAATCATGAAACGTATTATCTTGAATTTTAATTTCCTCTTTAACAGAATAATCTATTTTTTGAGGTAGATCAACTTTAAAGACTGACCCTTTACCATATACAGATTTAACGCATATTTTCCCATCCATAAGTTCAGTTAAATTTTTCGTAATAGCAAGACCTAAACCAGTACCCTCAATAGTAGAATTCTTTTCGGTATCAAGCCTTTCAAATCTGTTAAAAAGCCTAGCTAAATTCTCTTTAGTTATTCCCCTACCAGTGTCACTTACTGAAATAGTAATATTACATATATCATTTTTGACTTTCGAATCTATTTTTAATATTATTTCGCCTTTATCGGTATATTTAACTGCATTAGAAAGTAAATTATTAATAATTTGTTTAACATGAATTTTATCACCAATAAGATTATTAGGCAAAGATTCATCAATAACAGCTTTTAAAATTATATCTTTAGTACCAATACGAACTTTATTTAAAGTAACCAAATTTTCAAGTTCTTTTTTAAAGTTATAAGTAACACAAGAAAGTTCCATCATATTATTTTCAATTTTATTTATATCTAAAATGTTACCCACTATTTCCAAAAGAGTATTAGATGCATATAAAATATCAGTAGCATCTGCCTTTACTTCTAATGGTAATTCTTTATGATTAGAAATACTTTCACTTAAACCATATATTGCATTTAAAGGTGTTCTAATTTCATGAGACATGCTTGAAAGAAAATCACTTTTAGCTAGATTTGCTTTTTCAGCTCTTACTTTAGCGATATTTAATTGTTCAATCATTTTGATATCTGGATTTTCTATTGTAAAAAACATAACAAAATTTATGAATGTTAAAGCAACAGAAATAAATATTAAAAAAGGATTTATAGTAAACAAAATAATCATTAATACAAAAAAGACTACGGCACAAAAAAGAGGGATATGCTTTTTTGTAACATTCTTGTAATGAATCAAAGAAATTAAAACTGAAAGAGTTACATAAAATGTACCTACTATATATATAGGAATTAAAAAAGATCCTTCAATACTTATAATAGAATGTTGTTCTATAAAATTCATTTCCAATAAAGAAATGGCCAAATAAGTAAATAAATTTAAGGCAATTACCATATAAGATAATTTTTTAAAACTTTTATCACTTATATCAGTAGTAATTTTTCTAATGTATAAATAAATACATGATGTAATACATATTAATAAAAAAGCATCTAATTTATTTAAAATTTCAATTAAATAAATATTAAAATCAGTTAAATCCGTTATATTTTTATTTAAAACTAATAGTTTACAAAGAAGCACTATCACACTATCAAATAAAACTAGATAAAGCATATAATGGTACACCTTGTTCTCTAGTAAATTTACTCGATCTTTTGAAAAAAAAGTAATTAATAGTAATAGTGAAAAAACAATTGCAGTAATTGGAATAATAAGTTCTATAATCATAATCATTCTCCTACTTTAAATTAAGTATAACACATAAGTTATACATCTTTAAATCTTTCATTAACTTTTTTGTAAATCTTTACAGTATCACCTACTGATGGATCATTATATTTAGCCTGTTTTTCTAAAATTTCATCGTAAAAACCATTAGTACCATTAACTTGTCTTAAAACATATTCATTCCATTCTTGCTTAGAAACATTAGAGCGTAAAGCAAATGGATATAAATTGTATTTTAAAGTAGCTAATTTCTCTCTTAATATCTTAGTTGCTACAATAGCATCTATTTTAACTATGTTACTAAAGTTATAATTTACTTCATTTAAAACATTTAAGTTAAAATTATTATCTGAGTAACAATTTTTAACTTCAAAAATATAACTAATTAATTTATTTATATAATCTTGAATCATAAAAATATGTTCCGGTAATTCATCTTTAAGAATGTATAAATATGATTCAAAATCAATTAAATCGATGATATTTTTTAATTTATCTGCTAAATAACAAATGTTACTATCATCTTTGTATGAAGTACAAGCAGTAAGTAAATCATAACTCTTAAGTAAATATTTATATAAATAGATAAACATTTCCTGATAATTTTCTTCAGTAAAAATAGTAGGATCATAAGCCTCACCAATATTTTTATCAGTAATAATTCCATTTTCCATTAACGCCATTGGAGTTACATACACATCTTCAGCATTCTTCTTTTTATTTTTTAGAGCAGCGTAATAAAAACCAGGAAAAAGCTCCATAACAGGCATATTAGGTTCACGATTATAAGTAGCTTCAAAAAATCCTAATACAGGTATATTATTGTCAAGTGCATAATCTATTTTATTTAAAGAAGCTTTTCTACTTGGAGAAATAAACCTATTAACTGCTATAACTCCATTAAGCCATAAACCTATGCCCTCTGCACTTTTAAGTAAAGAGTCAACATTACCATAAAGAACATATGCAGTTTCGTTAATAGTAAGTAAAGCATATGTAATATCATCATGAAATTCATGAGTACATGCAATTATATTTTTTTTATGCTCAGAAATTATCGAATTATTTATAGTACTTTTATACTGGTTCAAACAAGCTTTTTTAAGAACATTTCTAAATAATTTATAATTAACCTTTCTTAAATAATAACCAGTTTTAGAAATAACTTTTTTTGGTTCATTACTAAGCAAAAACTTTAAATAAAAATTATACATATAAACCCCTTTTTTGATTATTATAATACTCCTGTAACTAACATTTGTCAACAATAAAAAAATGCTTAATATAAAAGCATTTAATCGATTTAAAACCTAGTTCTTTGATGTGCACGTTCAGCTTGTGAAATTAAGTAATTTTTTTCACTTAAAATACAATTGTTTATTCTTTCATCATTCCAAATATTTTGATCAGTAAGTAAAATATAATCAAATTCTTCAGTATTATCATTCCAAATTTTATCATGTGTAACAATATTAATAAGAGGAATATTTTCCATTAATAAATGTTCTTTGATAAATTCAATCTTAGCTTCAACTTCGCTTTCTAAAACAAAAAAATCAAAACCTAAAAAATAAGGTCCTCCTATTTTAATATCCACAGGATCATTATTAACACAATTAACTTCTATTTTAATACACCTTTGCATAAATGCCTCCTTATATTAAGGATAACACAAAACTTTATATTAAACAATTTACTAATTAAATTTATCTACATAACTAATCAGAAAAAATAAAAAAAACCGTAAAAACGGTTCTTTGAATAAATCGAAATATTTGATTATCTTTTTGAAAATTGTGGAGCTCTACGTGCTTTTTTAAGACCATATTTTTTACGTTCTTTAATTCTAGCATCTCTAGTTAAGAAACCAGCAGCTTTTAAAATTTTTCTATAAGAATCTTCTCTAGTTTGATCAGTATTAGCATCGAACTCTAATAAAGCTCTAGCAATACCTAAACGGATAGCTCCAGTTTGACCTGAAAAACCACCACCATCAACAACAATGTTGATATCAAATCTATTTTCATTAGCAGTTAATACTAATGGTTGTTTTAAATCCATAACAAGTGTTCCATAAGGCATATATTCATCAACGTTTTTTCCGTTAACAGTAATATTACCAGTTCCACCCATCATTCTAACTTTTGCTACTGAAGCTTTTCTTCTTCCAGTTGCAGTCCATACTTGTTTATTAGCCATTTCTAAGATCCTCCTTAATTAATTTCTCTAACTTCAGGTTTTTGAGCCATATGTTTATGATTTTCATCTTTATAAACAAATAACTTTTTACCCATAGCTCTACCAAGTCTATTATGAGGAAGCATTCCTTTAATAGCTCTTTCCATCATTTCTTCAGGATATTTTTCAATCATAACTTCTGCAGTTCTTTCTCTAAGACCACCTGGGAACCCAGAGTGATTATAATAGATTTTGTCTTTTAACTTGTTACCAGTTAATTTAACTTTAGTAGCATTTAGTATGATTACAAAGTCACCACAATCAACGTGAGGAGTAAATGTAGGTTTATGTTTACCTCTTAGTAAATGAGCAGCTTCAGTAGCAACTCTCCCTAAACTTTTTCCTTCAGCATCGATTATAAACCAATTTCTTTCGATATTTTCTTTTTTTTGCATAAATGTTTTCATTATACTTATTTTCCTTTCACTAGTCCATTAATATTCAGTCTTCCCACGACCAAACATTTCAAACAAATAAAATGTACCGGTATTAATATACAAAAAAAAAATGCTTTTGTCAATAGTTTGTAACCAAAAAAGGTTACAAACTTTAAAAAAACATTTTTAATACTTAATATTTACCAAATATAAGCCTTCTGCCTTCGCAGTATTAAGCCTTTTTTCAACATTATAATTAATTAACATACTTAAAATAACAGTCTTATCAACTTTGCCTTTTCCAACATCAAGTAAGGCCCCTACTAAATTTCTAACCATATATCTATAAAAACCTATACCTTTAAACCTAATTATCATATAATTTTTCTTTACAATAAATTTAATATCAAAGATAGTAGTAACATAATCATCTCTATAGCCTGCTACAAAGTTTTTAAAATTATGAGTTCCAATAAAATATTCACTAGCTTTAATCATATTAGTTAAATCTAGTTTTTTTGTATTAATTAAATAGTAGTTCGAGTCACTTTTTCTATCAAAAGAAATTTTATATTCATAAATTTTAAATTTAGGAGAATACCTTGCATGAAAACTGTCATCTACAATTTTTATACTTTTTATTTTAATATTTAATAATAATTTATTCATTTTATTTTTAAGAAACAATATTTTTTTATTTACATCGAAATGAGCATATTGATTACGAGCGTGAACTTTAGCATCAGTTCTTCCAGCTCCTTTGATAATTATTTTTTCATCGAAAATAATACTAAGCACTCTTTCTATTTCTCCCTGGACATTTTCAACATTATTTTGCCTTTGGAATCCATGAAAAAAAGAACCATCATAACTAAACTTCAACAAATACCTTGTTTGCTTCATATAAAACTATATCCTTACTTTTTAAACTTTTCTTAACATCAATAACTCTTTGATTTTTACTACCTTTGTATTTCAGTGTTAAATCTTTTTCTTCTAAAACAAATTTTCCATCAACAAGCACATCAATAAATGTAAGTATTTCTTTATGTATATCGTCCATATTAAGAAGCTCTTCAAATGTAAAACCAGTATAAACCCATATATTAAATTCTTTTTCTTTTGAATACTTTAAAATTTCTAAAAATGCTAGGGGCTGAAAAAACGGATCCCCTCCAGAAATTGTTATTCCATCTTGAAAAGATAATTCATCAATAAGTTTGAAAACTTCATTAGTTTTAAGTTTCTTCCCAGTATTAAATTTATGTGTAGAAGGATTATGACACCCAAGACAATTATGAGAACAACCTTGAAACCAAATAACCGCTCTAAGACCTTTTCCATCAACAATACTATCGGGTTGTATTTCACTAGCTAAATATACATCATTCACTTTCTTCACCTAAACCTTTATGTTTTTTTATAATATCATTTATTTTAATAAAATTATGATTTATACCTGACTTACCTATTTTATACGGAGTTTCTAAAGAAATAATTTCAGCAAGTTCAGCATATGAAGCTTCAGGGTATTTTTCCCTCATTAAAACTACTATTCTAGACTTTTCATCTAATAAATCTATTAAATCATTTTCTTTTAAATATTCAATTGAATCTAAATGTTTTAAACCAGTTTTAATACTTTTTTCTTGGTTAGCCACTTCACAATTATTAAGTCTATTTACCATATTTTTATGATCTCTATAAATTCTTATATCTTCAAAATAAAATAATGAATTTATCGTTTTAAAGTACTTTATTAAATCACTAATTTCTTCAGAAGATTTTATATATACAATATACTTATTTCCTCGTTTAATTATTTTAGCATTAAATTTAAAGTGATTTAAAAGTAAAAGCATTTGCTCTGCATTTTTCTTTCTTGTACATGCAAATTCTAAATGATAACCACTAGTTTTTGGATCCGTAAGTGAACCCACTGCAATGAAAGCACCTTTGATAAATGCAATTTTTTCTTCAGCTGTTTCACATAAAGTTAAAACATTATTAAAACTTATATTATTTTTAATTAATTCAAGTTTTTCTTTAACTTCTAATATATATATTTTTTTTACTCTAAATCTTTTTTGAATCCTTACCATAATTTTAGGACTAACATCATAAATAATTTTTAAATCTTGATATATTTTTCTAAGTACAGCTGCATTTTCAGATTGAATTAATAATACATCAGAAAATTTACCTATTAAATTAAGATAAGATAAAATAGTCATTCGCTTTTCTATTAAATTATCATCTATCTTAGATATTTCTTCTTTTAACATTACATTAAACGTCAAGCAAACCACCTCATTTCACCACTAACCCTAGTGTATCATACAATACAAAAAAAAGAAACACAAGGTTAATCAAACCATTGTGTTCTTGAATAAAATTTACCGTATTTGTCTGGGAATCCCGGAGGTGCAATACTATAATTTACTAAAGATGTGTAAGAAGTATAATCATATAAGTAAAAACCTTTAGATACACCAAAGTGTAAATGAGCTCCTGTGCTACATTTATCATAACTTTGAGTTTTAGATCCTCCACCTACAGTACCTATTTGTGTATCAATAGTAACTTTTTGACCAACTTTAACATCAATTTCTAAAAGATGAATATAAGTATTTGTATATGCTACTCCATCAACGTACACATGTACATAAACTTTATTACCACCGCAACTAGATCTATTAGTAACACCGGCAACAGTTCCTGCAGCAGCTGCATATACAGGAGTTCCTTCAGGATTACCAGCAAGGTCTATACCATTATGTAAAGAACCATTACGCATTCCCCAAGGTGAAGAAACATAAGCATAACTAAGTGGTTTTATCCAACCTCTATTATTAGCAATTTCAACACATTCATTTAAGTCTTGATCTTCTTCACAACCTAAATCTTCATAATATTCAATAAACGCTTCTTGATTTTTAATTTGGTCATCTATATCTTCAGTAATTTCTGCATAATACTGAAGTTCACTTTCCAAACTGTTAATTTTAGTTTCATAAGAAGCAATATTTTCGTTTAAAGTAACTTGATAATTTTCTAAATCAATTTTATTTTGTTCATTTTCTTTAATTAAATTTTCCAAATTTTCTATTGAAGAACTACTATAATCTAGCAACTGATTAACTGCATCACTTCTCATAATCAAATCAGCCATACTAGATGCTCCAGTAATATATTCTAAGTACGATTCTTGATCAGTTATTTGTTCATAAACTACTACAAGTTCTGCTACTATATCAGTAAGTTCAGCTATTTCGATATTAGATTCATCAATTTTACTTTGAGCAATAATAATATCTTCTTTACTTTTTTCAATAGCATCGTAAGAATTCTGAATATCTACTCTATTAGCATCGATTTGATCATTTGTACTATTAACTGTATTAGAATTATCTTTTTTTTGCTTTTCAAGTGCAGCTAACTCATCTCTAAGTTCGCCAAGTGTATTAGCAGAAGATGCTTCAACTACAAATGGATCTACCATATACACAAAAAGTGTAATTATTGCCATAAATAAATAAAATGTTCTTTTTATAAGTCTTAACATCATATCTTCAAATACTTTCTAACAGCTCTAATACTTCCAAACATACCTACTAAAGCTCCTAAAGATAATAATGCAGCAGACACTATAAACACAAAGTTATATGGTTCAATCAGTGGAATCATATTAGTAAATAAAACGCCATCAAAACTAGTATATAGAAGTATATAACCATATATTGTAATGCATATAGGAATAATAGAACCAAGTATACCTACTATTAACCCTTCAAATATGAAAGGTAATCTTATAGTCATATTACTAGCACCAACTAATCGCATGATTTCAATTTCACTTCTTCTTGAAAAAATAGTAAGTTTGATAGTATTACCAATTAAAAATGCAGTAACAAGTACTAAAGCAATAACTATAGCTATTGTTATTTGCTGAACTATATCAAACACAGATATAATAGTTTCAACCATTCCTTCTCCGTATTTAACAGTATCAACATCCGGAGTTTCGCTTAAGTACTCAGCAACTTTTTCTAAGTTTTCTGTATCATCTACATATACTGCGAATGAATTAAGCAAAGGATTTTCATTATTAGTTTCTTCTAAATATGTAAGAATTCCTGCAAAGTCTTCATCACTTTCACTAAGTTCAGTTTTCCAATCATCTTGACTTTTAAATTCGACACTTGCTACTTCATCAATACTTTTAAATTCTTCAGTTAATTCATTAATTCTTTCATCAGTTATATCAGAATTTAAATATACAATTATACTAAGTTCATTTTCAAAACTTTGAGTTGTATTATTAACATTAGCAGTTGCAACTATTGAAATTGAAACTAATATTAAAGTAATAGTAACACATAATATTGAAGCTAAACTTAAACTAAAATTTCTAATTACATTTTTAAAAGAATCTCTTATGCTTCTAAATAATATTCTAATTGCTTTCATGAGTTTTATATCTTCCTTTCTCATAATCGCCAGCTAAAGTTCCATTTTCAATTACAAGTACTCTTTTTTTCATTTTATTAACAGTTACTTTATCATGAGTAGCCATTATAATAGTTGTATCAAGTTCTTTATTAATGTCATCTAAAACCTTCATTATCTCTTTACTAGTTTCAGGATCTAAGTTTCCTGTTGGTTCATCACAAATCAAAAGCTTTGGATTATTAACTATCGCCCTTGCAATACATACACGTTGTTGCTCACCACCAGAAAGTTCTCCTGGAAAACTTCTAGCTTTTGCTTTCAAACCTACAATTTCTAAAGCTTTCATTACTTTTGGTCTTATTTCAGAATCTTTCATTCCAGTACATTCTAAAGCAAATGCTACATTTTCAAAAGCATTTTGTTTTGGTAAAAGCTTGAAATCTTGAAAAACTATACCAATTTTTCTACGCAATTTAAATACATTTCTATTACGAAGCTTACCTACGTTTACTCCACCAACAATAACACTGCCGCTTGTAGGCTTTTCTTCTCTATATAATAATTTTATAAGTGTTGACTTACCACTAGCAGTAAGACCTATCACAAATACAAATTCACCTTTATTAATCGTAAGAGAAGTATTAGCAACAGCAGTTATACCATTACTATAAGTTTTATTAACATTTTTTAATTCTATAAATTTCATTAATTATACTTCCTCCATTATAGATTATAACATAAATCAAAAAAAAAAGAAATCGACATTTCTTTCTTTACATTCTAAACGTAAGGTATATTTTTCTTTTTATATCCACCCATTGATTCATAACAATCACATATAATAAAAAATGCTTTATCATCAACTTCAAGTATTCTATTTTTGAAATAATAATAATCTCTATTAGGTAAAACAGCCATTAAAAGTATTCCATCTTCATGTGAATAACCACCTTTAGTAGGGAGTACCGTAAAACCAGTTTTAAACTCTTTTAAAATTACATTTTTTACATCTTTTTCATTTTTAGTAAATACATAAAATACTTTACTATTAGATAAGTCAAACATTACTCTGTCTAAAACTATTGAACTTAAATATAAAACTAAAAGTGCATATATAGTAAGTTCAAGGCCGAAAATAAATCCACCTGCAAAAATAATACCTATATTCATAACAAGCATAGATCTTCCTTCAGGAGCTTTAAAATATTTACTAAAAATTGAAATCATTATGTCAGACCCACCAGTTGAATAACCATATCTAAATACAAGTCCACTACCTAAACCAAAAAGTGTTCCTGCTAAAAGTGCGGTAAGCCAAAAGTCATCAAATGCAAAATATGGAATTAATAATTCAGCAATAGGCTCAGAAAAAGTAATCATAATAGGATATAAAATAGCTCCTATGATAGTATTTTTAGTTTTTTCTTTACCTAAAAATATATAACTCATTAAAATTAAAAATGCATTTGAAACATAAATGAAAATTTGAGGATCAATATTAAAAGCAGAATTAGTAATAATTGAAAGTCCAGAAACACCTCCGATAACTAAATCATTTGGTAAAAAAAACAAATGATAAGTCAAAGCTAATAAAAAAATACTGAATACAAGAAGAGTTCCTCTCACAATTTCAGTTAATTTATCTTCGTTCATATCACACTCTCCTCTATCAAAAAAAATTATAACATATTTTTTTAAATAAATACATAAATTTTTAAAGAAAGGTGTGAAAAAAATGAACAGTAATTATTATCAAAATCCGACATTTCCAAGTAATATAGTACCGCAAATGAATAACCAAATACAAACAGAAATGCCAAAAGGTGGTGGTCTTCCTGCTGTTGAACGAAGTTACATAGAAAACATATTAAGAGGAAACAAAGGAAAAATAGTAAAAGTATATGCATCATTTCCGGATAGTGCCACAAAAGACAAAGAATATACAGGAATAATAGAAGAAGCTGGATTAGATCATTTAATATTAAAAGATACTAACACAGGAAACTATTACATGATTAAAATGTTATATATTAACTACTTTGAATTTATGGAACCAATTTACTATGGAAGAGACTAATCAACTACAAATATTTACTTAAATAATCATAATAACTATCAAAGTTATTTTTTTCATAACCTAAATTACTAGAATTACCATGACCAGGATATATAGTAATTTCATCAGAATAGTTTTCCATTTTTTTAATACTTGAAATCATATCAGGAATGCTACTTTCAGGAAAATCAACTCTACCAAAAGTATCTTCGAATAAAAAATCACCAGTAAACATAACTTCATCTGTTTTAAAATATAATGTTTTAGAATCAAAAAAATGACCAGGAGTTTCAATTACTTCTAAATTAAAATTATCAAAATTAAAATTATTACATGTAACATTAAAATTTTCACAAACTTCGTCTAAGGCACCTATATGATCAAAATGAGAATGAGTAAGTAATACTCCAACTACATTTAAATCTTTACAAAATTCAATAATTCTAGACGCCTCAGCTCCAGGATCTATAATAATCGCTTCTTTATTTTTACTTAAAATATAACAATTAGTTTCAAGTTCACCAACTTTTAAAATATCTATTTTCATATCATCACCAATTAAAGAATAACAAAACAAATATTTTAAGTCAACAAAAAAGTATGTATTACTACATACCAATTGTATAAGGATCAGTTTTACTTCCAATTCCACCAATTAATTTAACAGATGACTTTAAATAAACTACTGGTCTATATTCATAAGGTGTAACTAAAATTGAATGATTATATCCTACTGCCTTATTGTATTGAAAAATACCAGTTAACTCATCTTCAACTGGATTAATCAATCTATATACAAATCCTTCATCATTATCAGTAAACCAATTATTATCAATTTTAAAATTTCTAATAATTTCTTCTTCTGCAGACAAATTCTCTTTATAGTTAGGAAAGTACCAATACTCAGGTAATGTTGCATACATAAAATCACTGGCGTATAAAATTCCAACATTATATTTATTGACAGACCTTACAAGCTTTTCTTCAGTATAAAAGTCAAATGCTATCCCACCAAAAGTACCATCATTATGTTTACTAGAACTCCCTAAAAAATAATGTGAACTAACAATTTGATTTTTAGCAATCGAAGTAAGTGAATTGAAATAAGTATTATTTAAATAAATATTCATATCAGCATCATCTGAGGAAATGGAAGTATTATATCCTTCCCATCTATTATCTCCGCCATTATCAAAAGCAGATTCACCTAAACTTTCTACACGTTGAATTTTTATATAATCTTCACCAACAACAGAATGATGTGTTTGACCATAAATTCCAATTATTCTCCATAGTTCATTATTAAATAAAACATAATTATTCACTTCTGTTGTAGAACCTGAATATCTATAATTATCATCTCCAGCAGAATATTCTAAAAAAGAAGTATGCTGGTATAAATTATCGTCTAAATTTGCTAACTCTTTAAAACATGTACTCATACTTTGATTTAAACATCCTTCTTCTAAAGAACCATAATAAGTAAAATAAGCATGACAAGTGTCTGTTCCAGTAGCAGAAGTTACAACTTTATTAATACCATAATCAAATGTAACAGATCCTACTTCGCAAGATGACTTAGATTTATCAAAAGAATATCCCTCATTGCTCAAAGCATCAACAGTATAATCACTTACCTTTTCATAGTTTCTCGTAAGAACATTCTCTTTATATAAATATACTTTTACATCTGAATCTAAATCCATATCAATAGCATCATAATAAAATTCACATCTTGTTTTTCCAGAAGTAGTTATTGTAATTATATCGTCACTAGTCCTAGTAAAAGTTGCACCATTAGAGCAGCTAGATTTACTACTTATATATATATAATCTTTAATAGGAGCATTCCACATAGCAGTATAAGTACCAATTCCATCTCCTGATGAATTCCTATTTTCTACCATATAATTAATATTCATATCAGAATTATTATAATTTGCAGTTAATCCAGAAATAATATTTCTAGAGTCTTGAGAAGTAAAATATGCATATGAACCAACTACACCTATAACAGCTATTGCACCTAAAATAAAAATAGAAATAACGTTTTTTTTATTAGTTTTTAAAAATGATACAAGATTTAAGTATAACTGTTTAATTTTATATTTCATATTCTCACCCTTTATAATTAAATAATATCATAATTATATATAATTGTAAATAAAGGTAAAAAGTAAAAAAATATAATGAAAAAAATCTCAAAATTTGATATACTTATAATACTAAAGGAGTTTATTATGCAAGCAATATCAATCATATTAATAATTTTTACTATAGTGGCAATAGGAACATTACTGTATGCCATTACATATAACAAATTACAACATTATAAAACAAGAATTGAAGTATCAGAAAATTCAATTGATGATGCACTTAGACAAAAATATGATTACATATGTGAATTAAACTCACTTATAAAAAAAGAAATTACTGATAAAGATTATTTGAAAGAATTCATAGAACTTAAAAATCATAAACTTACTAATTACGATACCGATAGAAAACTAATCGAAGCTATAAACATAATTAAAGAGCTTAAAAATGATCACAGTAATATAGACAATAAAGAATACGACAAAATAATGAATAACGTTAAAAAACTAGATATAGAATTAATAGCAGCAAAAAGTTTTTTTAATAAATATACATCTGAACTAAATATCATAATTAGAAAATTCCCAACAAATGTTGTTGCTAAAAATCACAAATTTAAAATAAAGCCTTTTTTTGACAATAAAAATATGCAAGACGCTGTAATTGACGACTTTAAATTATAAGTCCCAATTAATGCCTTGCATTTTATTTTTCTTTAAAAATTCATTAGTTTTAGAAAAAGGTTTACTACCAAAAAATCCATTTCTAGCTGAAAAAGGAGAAGGATGAACACTTTCTAAAATTAAGTGTTTTTTATTTGTAATAATACTTTTCTTTTCTTTAGCAAAGTTTCCCCATAAAATAAATACTACTGGAGAATTTTTATCATTTAATTTTCTTAATACTTCATCAGTGAAATAATTCCATCCAATTTTTTTATGACTAGCAGGCTTATCTTTTTCTACTGTTAAAGATGTATTTAAAAGTAAAACACCTTCTTTAGCCCATGATGATAAATTACCAGTAGATAACAAAATATTTAAATCTGAGTAAAGCTCTTTGTAAATGTTTTTAAGTGAAGGTGGTAATTTAACATTTTCTTTGACAGAAAAAGATAACCCATGGGCTTCATTTTCTCCATGATAAGGGTCTTGTCCTAAAATAACCACTTTAACATTTTCATAAGAAGTCATTTTAAAAGCATTAAATAAATCTTCTTTTGTAGGATAAATTATATTTTTATCATATTCACATAATACTTTACTATATAATTCATTATAACTTTTTGATTCAAAAACATCTTTTAAAACTATATCCCAATCATTACCTATCATTTATGGTAAGCCTCGTTATTTAAAATTTTAAAGCTTCTATAAATTTGCTCAAGTAAGATTCCTCTAAAAAGTCCATGTGGAAAAGTAAAATCAGAAAACGTAATTCTTTCTTTACATTTTACTTTTATTGACTCATCGATTCCAAATGATGAACCTATTATAAACGTAATGGTGCTATTATAAGTAAATAATTTATCGATATGTTGAGCAAAATTTTCACTCGAATACCTATTACCTTTAATATCTAAAACAATATTATAATCACTTACTTTAAAAATTTTTTCTAAAGCAACTGTTTCTTTTTTTATATCACTTTCATCAGGAAGATTAATAATTTCTACTTTATGATATTTTTGTAATCTTTTCATATAATCATTACATAAGTCTATTAAATATTTTTCTTTAATTTTTCCAAAACATACAATTTTAATCAATTAACATTACCTCACTTATTTCATTTTGCTTAGCACAGCATATATCTTTAAATGTTACATCATAATCATTTAAAATTTCTAAAACAGTATTAATAGCATTTTCTTCACTATTATTATCTTCACTTAAATGTATTAAAAGAACTTTTTTAGTATTGACACCTATTAATTTAGATAAATAAAAACCAGCTTGATTATTAGATAAATGGCCTTCATCTCCTAAAATTCTCTTTTTTAAATAATCTGGATATTTTCCTGAATTCAAAAGTTCAATATCATGATTACTTTCCATTAAAAAAACATCACTATCATAAAAATTTTTAAAATGCTTTTGTTTAACATAACCTGTATCAGTAATGTAAGAAACTTTCTTGTTATTATACTCAATTATGTAATTTCGCGAATCAGGGCTATCATGACTAGATTTTAACGCTGTAATTACTATACCATTAAATTCTATAATATCCTCAAAAAAATTAACTCTATCAAAATCTTTTAGTTCTTGTAATTCTTCAAACATAGAATAACTAATACATAATGTGGCTTGTGTTTTTTTCAAAATGTTTTTTAAAGAAGATATATGATCAGAGTGTACATGTGTAATAAATATAAAATTAATGTCTTCAATATTAACATTTAGTTCATTTAAAGAAGAGGAAAGATATTTGTAATTTTTACCTGCGTCAAAAAGTATTTTAACGCCGTTTATTTCCACAAAATAACTATTCCCCTTCGAACCACTACATAAACTACATACTTTCATTATCCACCGTAAATTAGTTTATGTGGATCATAATACGTAACACTAGCACCAGTATAAGGCTCACCAACAGAAAATCCTAAGTGAAGATGTGTACCAGTAGACCAACCAGTAGTACCCATTCCACCTATTTGTTGTCCACCTTGAACATAATCACCAACACTAACACGTAAACTTCCTTTATACATATGAAGGTAAGTAGAATAATAATTATTACCATGACTTATAACTACATGTGTACCACTTGTCCATCTTGAACAACCTGAGCATGCTTCTGCAGCTTGAACAACTACACCATCAGCAATAGCATATATCGGAGAGTTTGAACCTGTACCAGAATAATCTGTTCCAGTATGACGTTCTCCAGATCGGTAAACTCCAAATGCTGAAGTAACAATTGCTCCAGATTTAACCGGTAAATAAAACTGTAATCCTGTTTCAATATAACCTGTTGAAACATTTGAACTACCACTACTAGATGATTGTTGACCTTTTGTAGTAACTTGATCTACAACTTCTCTTAATATTTCTTCGTCAAATATTTTAATTTCCTGAGACTGCAATCCGTTGGTAACAACATATGCTTGAGTAAACTTTTGAAGCCCAGTAACACCCGCTGTTGTAATTTCACTATAACTTGAAGGTTTAGTATAATCATAAACAGTAATATTACGATATTCAACTTCTTGTTCGACTACTTCTCTTACTTCATATACAAAGTTAATAACAGGATTTAAAAGAGTAACATTAACAGTTGAATTAATTTCTAGAAGAGTATCTTCTTGATAATCAGGGTTAGCAATTAAAAACTCTTCGGTATTAAGTCTATTATCAGACGCTATACTAGAAATAGTATCACCAGATTTAACTTTATAACTTGTAATTTTTGCATCTTTTCCAAATACTAAATATTGAGTTAAAGAATCAACGTCAGTAAATATTTCTTCAGCAACACTAATGTAATTTTCTTTTACAGAAATATTTTCAGTAAAATACATAGCTTCTATAACCAAACCAGATTCTTCAATAGTAGCTTGCTCTTCATTAACATAATTATAATAAAGTTCATCATCTATAAATGCAGTAATAAATTTATGCATTGCTTCATCAAATATTTCTTTAGATAAAACATTAATAACAATATTTTCTTTCGGATCTTCTCCTTCAACAACTGGATGTTTAATAGTAACTGTGTATCCTTTAATAGTAAAATCATTTGCATTTTCTATTTCTTTATAAACTTCCTTAATTTCTGTTAAATCATCGTTATATGTGTTAATTTTAACCATATTAAAATTTGAAGGAGGATAAACATTATCAACTCCAAATTCATCTTTAATCGCTAACTGTTCTTCATTTATTAAATTATATAATTCATCAGCTTCTTTAATTAAACCAATTTCTTCATCATTCAAATAAACTTTATATAAAGAATTAGCATCTTCTTTTTTACTTATATTTACATATTCAGCAGTATATAAAAACACTGTTAAAATAGATAATATAAATATTAAAAAATAATATTTTTTATTCACTATTCATCATCCTTTTTTAAATTTACGCTATTTTTAAATGTACTTGTAGGTAAATCAAATAATAAATCGACAGTTCCAAGACCACCTTTTCTATGTTTAGCAATAGATAATTCAGCCGGAACAATTTTTTGATTTATATCTTTTTTTTCATAATAATCTTTACGATTTATAAAAAGTACCATATCTGCATCCTGTTCTAACGAACCTGATTCCCTAAGATCTGCTAGCATTGGCTGATTACTTTCACGTTTTTCTGCACTACGAGATAACTGTGATAAAGCAATAACCGGCACACTTAATTCAAGTGCCATAGTTTTTAAACTTCTTGAGATTTCAGAAACCTCTACTTGTCTAGATTCAATCCTACGATTTCCAGATGATACTAATTGAAGGTAATCGATTATAACAAGGCCAAGCCCAGTATCACCATTAGCAAGTCTTCTACATTTAGCTCTAATTTCAGCCGCAGTAATACCTGCATTATCTTCAATAAACATATTTGTACTACCTAACTGGTATAAAGCTTCATTATATCTTTTCCAGTCATTTTCTTGCATATTACCAGTAGCTAGTTTATATGAATCTATTTGACCAACAGAAGAAATCATACGATTTACAAGCATTTCTGCTGGCATCTCTAAGTTAAATACTGCTACAGCTTTTTTAGTTGTAGAAGCTGCATACGTAGCCATATTTAAAACAAACGCAGTTTTTCCCATCCCTGGTCTAGCAGCTAAGATTATAAGTTCTCCGCCTTGAAAACCAGTAGTAATTTTATCAAAATCATAAAATCCAGTTTCAAGTCCAGTAATAGGTTTCTTATTTTTTGCAAGTTCTTCTAATTTTTCTTGAGCTCTTCTTAGAACTTCATTAATTGGAACAAAGTCCCCAACACTTCTAGATCTTACTACATTTAAAATGTTTTTTTCTGACACATCAAGTAGAGAGTTAACATCTTCATTATCATAAGCATCCGTAACAATCTCAGTAGCTGTTTCTATTAAATTTCTTCTAACAGCGTTTTCCTTTACAATAGCCATATAATGTTCTAAATTAGCACTAGTAACAACAGAATCTATTATTTCAGCTAAATAATCTAAACCAACTTCATTTAATTTTTTTATTTTATCAAGTTCATTTTTAACAGTAGTTACATCAATTGGACTATTAGATTTATGAAGTTGTGAAATAGTATTAAATAAAATTTTATTTTTAGTATCGTAAAACATGTCAACAAACATTTCTTCACATATTTTATCAACATCATATTTATTAATAAAAGCTACTCCAAGTACACTTTTTTCTGCTTCCAAATTTGCTGGCATAGTTCTAGCCATGATTATCACCTACTTTACTAATACAATTTTTACATTGAATTTAACTTTTTTATGCAATTCTATTTCAACAATATGAGTACCTAGAGTACTAATGTGTTCGTTCATTTTAATTGCCTTTTTATCTATTTTATATCCAAGTTCTTTGAATTTTTCACTTATTTGTTTAGAAGAAATACTTCCAAATACTTTTCCATCATTTCCTGTTTTAACAGTAAATTTACATTCCTTATCCTCTAGTTTGTCTTTAAGAGTATTGTATTCAGCAACTAAAGCATCTTCTTTGCTCTGTCTATCACTAAGTTCATGATTTAAAATTTCACCACTTCTCTTAGAATAGGCTACTGCATATTTATTTTTAATTAAAAAATTATTAGCATAACCATCAGACACATCAATAATTTGATCTTTCTTCCCTTGTCCTTTAACATCTTTAAGTAATATTACTTTCATATATTTCCTCCTTCAAATGCACAAATATTATACCACAAAAATAAGCATAAGCAAAATTTTAAATTATAAAAAAACCATAAAAAGTATTATAATTTATTTTTTATGGCTTTAATTAACATATTAATTTTTTCTTTTCTAAACTTTCTAGGAATTACTCCAAAAAATAAACTTGGATCTAATAATTCACTTTCTAACACTAAATAATTATTATTATCTTTGATAATATCTACTCTCAAAAATAAATAACCATTATACAAATCAGATACTTTTTGACCAAGAGATAAAAGCTTTTTATCAATGTTATAAACAAACTCCAAATGTTTTTTAGAGTTTAAAACTCCTGGGAATCTTTTAATAGCATAACTAAATGTACCATCGATATATATTAAAGAATATTCTCCATCTTTAATTCCACTTATAAATGGCTGAATCATATATCTACCTACTAAATCGTTATTAATATCAGTTATCTTTGTAAATTTAAAGGTATTATTTCCGCTAGCAGATATTGTAGGTTTCAATACGAATTTACCACTATCAACAAACTCTAATAATTCCTCAGAATCATAGAATCTACTATCTATAGTAGGAATATCATTTTCCAAGAATAAATTATATTGTTTTTCCTTATCGTAATTATCACTAATTAAACTTAAATCGTTACAAACTAATACTTTACTTTTTTTTAAACGGTTCAAAAAATTAGCAAACATTTTTAAATTACTTTGGTAACCCCAAATAGACCTTATAATTACTAAATCATAATCTTGATAACAAACGTTTTCATCTTCATAAGCAACAATATGAACATCATAACTATTTTTAGTCAAAAAGTGTTTCAAGTAAAAATCTTCCATAAGCTTTCCAGCGTAATTACGAGATGATACTATTGCAATTTTCTTAGAAGTATTACTAACAAAAAGTATTCTTGCAAACTTATTGCTAATTTTAAAAATATTAAACTTAATTTTTCTAACAATTTTCATATTATTTCAAATCCCTTACTGCAGTATTAATAATATACATGACATCAATCATAGCTTTTTTAGTTAACGCAAAACTGATTCTACCTATAATTTCTTCTTTATTAGGCCATGACATACTTTTACCCATAATATATTCTACTTTACCTTTAATATAAAAATATTTGAGTAAATCATAATCATTTTCAATTAAATTATCATCATAAGTTTTACCTTTTAATTTAGTGAAATCAAGTACTGCAAAGAAACCAGATTTAGGAACAACTCCTTTTCTTATAGAAACATTTGGAATGCCTTTAAATATAACTTTTAGCTCTTCTTCACCTTTAATATATTTCTTAATATCTTTTACAATTTTATTTTTAAGTTTTTCATCCTTAACTGAGTTAATACCATCTACCATTGCTTTAAATAATTGATATCTATATTTATATTCAGGAATTAACTTTTTAAAATACTTTTTGTAATATCTATATCTTTTATTACTTCCATTATATGCTCCAGAACAAGCTTCAACTTGTAAAGCAGGTGTTGATAATACTGTTTGAAAAGTTTTATCCTCTATTTTATGAATTATAGGTGTTGGAGCTACAATAAAACCAGCTCTAAAACTAGCAAGTCCATATGCTTTAGAAATTCCGAATAGTGATATTGTATTATTGAAATATTTCGGATTACTAGCCATAGGAATAGCAAGATTATCATTATCGTAACCTAAATCACGATAAATTAAATCATCAATGACAAATACACCCTTTTCTAAACAAACTTCTGCTATAGAATTAAGTATTTCAACATTTTCCGAATTCATTACATTTCCAATTGGATTATGAGGATTCATGTTTAAAAATGCAACAACTTTTGGTGTATAATCAAGTTTACCGGAAAACTCTTTTGTTAATCTTTTATTAACCGAATCGATTTTTTCTCCAAGGAGCTGGCTATTAACAAACCATCCATCTTCTTCTCTTAAATCTAGAATTTCTACTCTAGCATTATATCTGTCAGCTTCTATGGCAAAAAGACCATAATTTGGACCAGTTAAAATAATTACATCTTCTGGCCTAGCGATAAAGTTACAAATCATAGCATATGCTTGACTAATTGAAACAGTAAAAGCTACATTGTTTATTCCAAGTCCATCATAATTATCATTTTTTTCTAACTTAAAACCCTCTCGAACCAAATATTCAACAATCTTTTTTCTATTTCTAGCATTACCAATACCAGTTGGATACATATATAATTTACTACTTTTTAAACTTTTCTTAATTGCTTCAACAGAATATTTAAAAGGCTTCCATTTTAAAGGAGTACCACTTTGAAAATTATCATACTCAGTTCTTCTTTTAATATCTGGATTACCAAATTCATGTATATCTCTTGAAAAAAAGTCAAAAGCTTCGCCAATTTCTTTTATTGCAGGAGAAAAATCTTTATTATCAAGTCTTTTGCCTATACTTCTGTGTTCGCATAATGTTTCAGGATGAGCATCTGTATAATCCTTAAGTGCTTTTGAAAAATTTGCAGGATCAAATTCATTTGAATCCATTAAATTATCCCATTTAATAATTTTTTTAACTATTTTTTTTACTTTACTTATCATTGCTCTCCTTCCTGAGGATATAATCCTTCACAATAAATCATTTTCTCTTCCCAATACATTTCATGTAAAGATTTAACTTCTTCAGCAATAATAGGTAAAAAAGTTTTATAATTTAATGTTTCAATTTCAGTTAATACTGATAATAAATAAGGTTTTTCAGAATCTACTATAAATAATTCATGATACGCTCCACTTGGTCCACCATACTTAAAATATAGCTCCTCACCAATAACATCTTTCATTACTGAAGATTTACTAGCTGCTAAAGCAGAATCTATTAAATCAGCATAGTGAGCATTACCACTTTCAATAATTTCGTATAACTTTGTTAAATAAATAACAGCATCATCTCCGCTGAAAGTACCAAAATTATCTCCTCCAATAAAAGTAGTAGTAGCTCCATAACTAGACCAATAAGTTTTGGTATCAGTTTTACCAAATTCATCTATCAACATAAAAAATGCAATATTATCACTATCTTCAACCATATATTTAACTAATTCTCTAATAGAAAAAGCCCTAGTTAAGTCCATATTTTGCATAATTCCAGATCCACCAACTCTATTAGATTCTTTAAAATAAATTTCTTTATCAAGAAGAGTTGAATCTGATTCTGCTAGTTCATAAATGTACATTGCAAAAGGTAATTTAACAGTACTTTCACCATAAAAAACACGTTCACTATTATAAGTTAATAGTAAATTATCATCTTCTATCTCAGAATAAACTATTGAGTACGTACCACTATAATTTTCAAGAGCACTAAGTTTTGTAATAAAATCTGTAGATAATTCAAAAGAACTTTGAGGTACATCATAACAAACATTTATATTAGCAAGTCTTTCTTCTTCTAATTTTTGCTCTTCTAAAAGTTTTTGTTCTTCTTCATATTTTTTTTGATTTAAAATTTTATTAGCACTTGAAGCAAGAGTATCTTCACCACCTAAGTAATAAAGTACTAAACTACCAATAGCTATTAAAACTATCAAAAATATAAATATAGATGCTTTTTTTTTCATTTTTCGTTTTTTTGTCATATCATCACCACTATCTAACTTCTATTATACAACATAATACAAAAAAAAATAATACCTAAATGGTATTATTTAACATATGGTATTAAAGCCATAAATCTTGCATACTTAACTTGAGTTGCAATATGTCTTTGATGCTTAGCGCAAGCTCCTGACATTCTTCTAGGTAAAATTTTACCTTTGTCATTGATATATTTAGTTATAATATTAACATCTTTATAATCTACGCTTTTTCCAGCACACATTTGACATATTTTTTTCTTCTTACGATAAAAATCAGCCATTTTGCACGTCCTTTCCTTTATTAGAATGGTAAATCATCGTCATTGATTTCATTACCAAAGTCTTTATATGGATCCACAGAAACATCAACAGATTCAACTCTAGGAGTCGGAGCATCAAAATTCGGCATATCATAATTTGATGATGATGGAGCACTTGCTGCACTACCAGCAGGTCTTGAACCAGCAAATTCAAAAGAATCAACTACTACATCAGTTGTATATCTTTTAGTACCATCTTGAGCATCATAACTACCGTTTCTAATTCTTCCTTGTACAATTAATGCACTTCCTTTTGTACAAAATCTATTAATAGCATTTGCAGTATTTCCAAAAGCCACACAGTTAATAAATTCAGCTTCTCTTTCACCATTTCTATTAGTAAAATCATTACTACATGCTAGTGAAAATCTAGAAACTTCCATATTTGCTCCAGTCATACGACTTTCAGGATCTCTTGTAAATCTACCCATTAAAATAACTTTATTCATTTTTTATTACCCTTCTATTTTAATAACTAAGTGTCTTAAAATATTTTCATTAATTAAACATTTACGATCGAATTCTTTAATTACACTGTTAGTTGCTTCAACATTCATTAAATAATAAGCACCTTGTACTTCTTTTTTAATTTCATAAGCAAGTTTTTTCTTACCTAACTCTTTGAATTCGATAACTTTTGATTTGTCTCCACTAATAAGTTTTTTTGCATCTTCAGCTACTTTTTTTATAGCGTCATCTTCCATACTAGTTTTAACAATAAACATGATTTCATATTTAGTCATCTCTACACCTCCTTTTGGTCATTTGGCTTTATATCAAGTATAAAGCAAGGAGTAAATAATTACTCGAAATTATTATAACAAATATATTATAAAAAAACAATGATTTAACAAGAATATTTAAATTAAAAAAAGGAACTCATATTCCTTTAATTAAACATTAAATCTAAAGTAACAAACGTCACCATCTTGCATTTCGTATTCTTTGCCTTCAAGCCTAAGTTTTCCAGCTTCTTGTACTTTCTTTTCAGAACCTAAAGTTTCTAAATCATCAAATGGAGTAACTTCTGCTCTAATAAATCCTCTTTCAATATCTGAGTGAATTATACCTGCACATTCTGGGGCTTTCATACCTTTTTTAAAAGTCCAAGCTCTAACTTCCTGAACTCCTGCAGTAAAGTAAGTAGCTAATCCTAATAAATCATAAGTGGCAAATATAAGCTTATCTAAACCACTATTAGTAATACCTACTTCTTCTAAGAACATAGCTCTTTCGTCCGCTTCAAGTGGTGCTAATTCAGATTCCAATTTAGCACACATAACTATTACTCCAGATCCTTCAGTTTCAGCAAATTCTTTAACTTTATCTGTATAAACATTATGTCCTACCACAATATCCTCTTCATCGACATTAGCAGCATAAATTATGGGTTTTAAAGTAATGAAACTAAAGTTTTTAATTTGAAGCTTTTCCTCTTCAGATAACTCTAAACTTCTTAAAGCTTTATTGTCTTCTAAACAATCTTTGCATTTTTTTAAAACTTCTAATTCAGCTAATAATTCTTTATCTTTTGTAGAAATGGCTTTTTTTTCAATTTTATCAATTCTTGCTGAACATATTTCCAAATCAGACAAGATAAGTTCAATATTAATAATATCAATATCTCTTAAAGGATCAGTAGCACCAGCAACGTGTGTTATGTTTTCATCATCAAAACATCTAACAACTTCAACAATAGCGTCAACAGCTCTAATATGAGATAAAAATTTATTACCCAACCCTTCACCAGACGCTGCTCCTTCAACTAGTCCTGCAATATCCGTAAATTCAAAAGACGTAGGTACAGTAGATTTTGGATTATAAACATCATGTAAAAAATCAAGTCTAGTGTCCGGTACCGGAACAACTCCTACATTTGGTTCTATTGTTGCAAAAGGATAATTTGCTGCTAATATATTTTTTTTAGTAATTGCGTTAAATAAAGTTGACTTACCAACGTTAGGTAAACCTACAATTCCAGCTTTTAAACTCATAAATACCTCCTCATAAGTCTTTAATATTATACCTTATATTAGCAAAATTTAAAAGTATAATACAAAAAAAACATGATAAACATGTTTTATAAAGATACGCTTCCACCAATACCAAGAGGTACATTAATAACAAAGAATAATATTAATATAAATAACAATATTACAAATGTAGCTAATGAATATGGAAGCTGATATTTCATAGCTTTAATAATACCTATTGTTTTATTAGATTGATTGTATTTTTCAATATATGCAATATAAACAATAAAATATGCAAACACAGGAGTTAACCCCATTGATACTGATTCACCAAATCTAAATACAACTTGAGCAAATTCAGCAGACATACCACTATTAATGAAAGCAGGAACTGCCGACGTTGCTAAAATGGGCCACTTAACGATACTTGATGGAACCACAACAGTAGATATTATAGTAACAATAAATAAAAGTATAACAAGAGGAAGACCTATGTAACCAAGTTCACCAATTAAATTAGCAAAATAAACTACTAAAGTATTTCCTATATTAGTTTGTTTAAAAACGTTAATGAATATAGAAGCCATAAAAATCATAACAAGTGTCTTACCAATACCATTTAAAGAATGACCTAGTGCATCTACAAAATCATTATTATTTTTAATAGATCCAGAGCCAAGCCCATAGAAAAATCCTAAAATAACAAACAAGATAGCGACTATAAATACAAACCCACTAGTGAAAAAAGATTCTACACTAAATAATTTATCTATGTAAAGAGTTTGAGTATAATCAAGTAAATTTCCTGATAAAGGAAGACCCGGTATTATATTATATATAATGATTAATAAATAAATGAATCCGGCAAACAAAGAAAAAATCATTCCTCTTAATTCTTTTTTAGTAACAATGTCTTCTTCTAATTCTTCTTCTTGAAATTCGAATTTTGGCAATCTTTTAGCAATATGATCTTCAGTTATTTTAGTAAACACAAATGCTAAAATAATAATAACAATAAAATTAATAAAATAAAGTGCACTAATACCAAATGTATAACCTTGATCAAAAACACTTGCACTTAACAAAGTAGCCTCTCTTAAATAAGAATCAATAGATGTAAATAATATAGATAGACCACTACCACAAGTTAAAGCTGCAAATGAAGCTATAATACCAATATAAGGATTTCTTTTTCCGTAAAAGAAAAATAAAGCTGATAAAGGAATAAATATAATATATGCAAGGTCACCTATAACACTAGCCATTAAACATAATAATATAATTACAAAAGTAACAGTTGTTTTTTTAGCTTTTTTCGTTAGAAGTGTTACAGTTGATTGTAAAAATCCACTTTTATCTAATATACCAATACCTATTAATATAATAATTAGATTAGTAAGTACAGTAAAATTTGCAAAGTTTGAAACAGAAGATGTAAATATATACTTGATACCACTTAAATTAAATAAAGATAATACAGACTCAGTAACAGGTGAAAAATCATTAGTTACTAGAGAATATATATTATAAGTATTTTGAGTTTTAAATAGTGATAAAATAAAACCTAAAATTATAACAATTAGTGTTAAGAATAAATATGTCATAACTGGATTAAGACCAATTATTTTTTTTCCTCTATTAGTTTTCATCAGTAATCACCTTCTTAAGCTTTTTTACAAAGTCCAATCTATCTAGCATAACTTCTCTACCACAAGCATTACATTTAATTTTAATATCTACACCTACTCGTGTAATAGTCCAGCTATTAGTACCACAAGCATGACCTTTTTTCATTATCACATTGTCATTAATCTTAAAAGAACTATTCATTAGTCTTCCTCAACCTTCACGTTCATTAAATTTAAGATTCTCATCAAATCATTTTTATCATTAAATTTAATTTCTATTTTGTTTTTTGATATTTTTACCTTTTCTGCAAAATAATCACTAACAATACGTTCATATACTCTAAAATTTTCAGTAAAGGCTTCTTGTTTAGGTTTTACATTATCAGCTGAACTAAGTAAATTTTCTAAATCATGAACACTAATATTATATTTTAAAATTCGCTCAGCCAATTCAATAATTTTATTTTCATCTTCTAATTTACTAAGTAATCTAGCATGACTCATAGATAACTTTTTATTTTCTACCATTTTTTTTACAATATCGGGTAATCTCAGTATTCCTAACAAATTAGTAACATAACTTCTACTTTTACCAAATTTTTTAGCAAAATCTTCTTGAGTCATATTTTTAATTTTAATAATTTGGTTAATAGATTCAGCTACTTCAATTGGATTAAGATCCTCTCTTTGAACATTTTCTAAAAGAGCAATCTCCATCATTTCTTGATCAGTAAAATCCTTTACTATAGCAGGTATAGTTTCTTTACCAGCTAATCTAGATGCTTTACATCTTCTTTCACCAGCAATAAGTTCATAACCTTTAACACTTTTTTTAACAATAACTGGCTGAACAACTCCAAATTCTTTTATAGATTCAGATAATTCATTTAATGCAGTTTCGTCAAACACTTTTCTAGGTTGGTACGGATTACTTCTAATTTCATCCAAGTTAATTTCAAATATATCACTATCTTTTGCGGTTTCAACTATGTTGGTTTCAACGGAATTAAAATCAAGTGCATTATTTGCAAATAATTGTTCTAAACCTTTACCTAAAGCTTTCTTTTTAGTTTCCATTTCTATCAATCACTTCCTTCGCTAAGTTTGCATACGCTTCTGATGCACGACTAGTTGGGTCATATTCATTTATAGGTTTCCCGTGACTTGGAGCTTCTACTAATCTAACAAGTCTAGGAATAATTGTATCAAATACTTTATCTTTAAAATATTTTCTAATTTCTTCAACAACTTCTAAAGCTATATTTGTTCTACCGTCAAACATTGTAAGTAAAACACCTTCAATTCTAAGGTTAGGATTCATATTAGATTGAACCATAATAACAGAGTTCAAAAGCTGTGTAATACCCTCTAAAGCTAAAAATTCACATTGTACTGGAATGATAACTGAATCACTAGCACATAATGCATTCATAGTTCCAATACCAAGAGAAGGTTGACAATCAATTAAAATATAATCATAATTTTCTTTAATTGCCTCAAGTTGAGCTTTTAGTTGATCATTTTGTTTAAATTCAGGATCTTCTAACATTTTTTTTACAAATTCAACATCTACTCCAGCCAAATTTAAAGTTGCAGGAATTATACTTAAATTTTTAAATTTAGTTTTCTTGATTCCTTTTTTTATTTCAGTTTGACCAGTAATAACTTCATATACATCACCATTAAAATCTGATGTAGAAAGTCCTAGACCAGTAGTAGCATTACTTTGTGGATCCATGTCTATAATTAACACTTTTTTTCCACATTGCCCTAATGCAGCAGACAAATTTATAGTAGTAGTGGTTTTACCAACTCCACCTTTTTGATTTACTAGAGATATTACTTTAGCCATATATTTTACACTTCCTTAATTTTATTACGCATAATCATTTTATCATAAATGCTAGATTATTAAAACAATTTTCTATTATTTAATAAAAAAGAGGTATATTTTTTATTAAAGAGTAATACATTTATTACTTTCTAACATAAATTGGCATCTTATAAGTGATTTCCTCAGGTAAATTATTTGTTAATATCATGTTATTAATATTTAAATTGTTTACAAGACAATAACAGTATAAATTATAAAAACTTAATTCATCTAAATTACTCGGTATACTGTAAGTATCTTCTTTCATATTTTTTGAAATAAAATGAATTTCTCCACAAATTAAACATTTAACTACAATACTTTTTTTTGAAGAGTGATAATCAAGCTCATCATCGTATCGCAAAAAAATATTATTACTATGATCACATTTATCGGAATAATCTGTTGAATGCTTCTCATTAAGCCCCATACAAACATATACAGAATATATTTTATCTTTAATACACTTTAAATTACTTAATAAAGATGTATAAGATACAAGTATATTTTCATTTATCAAAAGTTTTTTTGCTCCAATAATATCTTTATTAAGTGTCAATATTAAATTTTTACTAGATATTATAGAAATTCCAATATCAACTAAATAATCACTAGTTAAACCTTTACTATAATCATAATTTTCAAAATCTATATCTTTTTCATAAATAGTCAACTTTCTATTTAATCTATCAATATTTTTAGTAGTTTCTTCAATCAAAAATTCTTTTTCTGAAATACTCATAAAAACATCCCTAATATTAGGACAGATTTTTTCAATATCAATCAAAGATTTAACAATAGCTTTTTCTTCTTTCCTTAATAACATAATTTCTTCATAATGTTGTTTCAAATTATTATTTATATTAAACATTTCAAACATAATATCACCCAAAAATAGTATAACATACTATTTTATTAATGCAAAAAAAAAGTATAGATATACTATACTAATTCTAATCTAACTTCAAGTGCGTCATCTCCACGGCGTTCAGCAAGTTTAAT